>NZ_DASZGI010000300.1:0-22479 GCF_035938995.1 Actinocrinis sp. | reverse complement strand
AGGTGCCGCACCTCGGTGAACGCCTCGAACACCAGCTCCCGTGGGGCACTGATGACCCGGGAGATCACGATCTCGCGGTCGGCCGTCGCGGACTGCGCCGGCGCTCCTCGTCCCGTCGCGCTCATCAGCTACTCCTCCTGCCTTGCCTGCTTGAGGTCCTGCACGTACGCGTCCAGCCGGTCGAAGCTCTCGTTCCAGAACCGCTCGAACCCGCCGGTCCACTCGTGCACCGGTCGCAGCCCGCGGGCGTCAAGGCCGTACAGGCGCTGCTTGCCCGCCTTGCGGTCCCGCACCAGCCCGACCTCCCGGAGCACCCGCAGGTGTTTGGACGCCCCCGGCAGGGTCATCCCCAGCTCGTGGGCCAACTCGGTCACCGGCCGCTCACCCGCCCGCAGCAGCACCAGAATCTCCCGGCGCTGCGGCTCGGCGATCGCGTTGAAGACGTCCGACGTCGTCGCCGCTCGTGCCATGGGCGCCATCATATTCCCATATCGGCAAGCGTCAAGCCGGAGGAATCAGCCCTGATCCACCGGGCCGGATCGGGTGTGTGAGCGTGGTGTCGGATGCTGGGGTGGTTCCCGCGTTGCGGCTGGGATCGAAGCCGACCTGCCGTCAGGGCGGACCGCAAAATGCAGCGAAGCGGCGCGGCGCACGAGACTAGGGTCTGATGCCATGGGCGATATCCGGGTGCGGGAAGCAGGGGCGGCTGATCACGACGCGATCGTGCAGGTCCTCATGGCGTCGTGGGGATCCACGACGGTTGTGGTCCACGGGTCCGTGTACGACGCGGCGCAGCTGCCGGCATTGCTGGCCGAGCGAGATGGCCGGGTGGTCGGCCTGCTCACCTATACCATCGCGGACCACGACCTGGAGGTGGTCTCGCTGGATGCGGTGGTACCGCGCGCTGGGGTGGGTGGCGCGCTGTTGTCCGCCGCAGCCGACCTCGGCCGGCGGGTGAACGCCCGGCGGCTGTGGCTGATCACCACGAATGACAATCTGGACGCGCTGCGGTTCTACCAGCGGCGCGGGATGCGGATCGTCGCCGTCGCCCCGGGTGCGATGGATGCGGCCCGGAAGATCACGCCCTCCATTCCGTTGGTCGGCCGGTTCGGCATCGCCCTGCGCGACGAGCTGACGTTGGAGCTGCAACTCTGACCAGTTCAGCAGTGCTGTGCTCGTAGTCGACAACCCGTTCGTCGGCACCCTCACCGTCCGCGCTACCCGGAAGCCGAACCCGAACGGACGCCCAATCACACGAGAAAAACGTTCAGTGACGATGTGCGGCGGTGGGCCGATGTGGCGACGCGGCCGGAGTGGAACGCCGACATCAAGTCCGTCTCATTGTCGGGGCCGTTCGCGGTCGGCAGCGTGATCGCCATGACGCCGAAGGGGCAGGATCCTGTTCAGCTGCGCATCGTCGCAGCAGTGGAGAACGAGTCGTTTACGGATGAGGCATCCTTCGACGGCGCGGTGATCCGGACTGTGCATCGGATCACGCCCTTGGCTGCTGGCCGCTTTCTGCTCGCGTACCGGACCGAGATCACGGGGTCGGCCGCTGACTCGATCGGCCCGTCGCTCGGTCTGGCCATCACCGCCGACTTTCCGGAGACCATGGCCGCGCTCGTGCGTGCCGCTTCCTGATGGCGCTTCATCCGGCCTCCAGCCCCGGTTTTCTCCTGTGGCACGCGACGTTGCGCTGGCAACGGGCGATCACCGCCGCGCTGGCACCACTCGACCTAACCCACGTGCAGTTCGTCCTGCTCGCCTGCGCCTGGTGGCTCGGCCGCTCAGGCGATCCGCCCAATCAGCTCGCGCTGGCTACCCAGGCGGGGACCGACGTGAAGATGACCTCGACGGTCCTCGGCACCCTTGAGCGCAAAGGTCTGATCTCTCGCGAGCCCGATCCCGCCGACTCACGGGCCAAGCGCATCCGGGTGACTGCGCGCGGGGCCGAACTCGCCCCACGCGCGATCGACGCCGTCGAGGCGGCTGACGCCGAATTCTTCGCCTCGGTCGAGCCGGAGGCTGCGCTCTCGGTGCTTCGACGGCTTGCGGACGCTCCGGGCTGACTCGCGCCTGAGTGGATCGGTGCGGGCGCGCGTAGGGCGCGTACCTAGGGCGGGCCGGCGGTGGAGGCTCGGTGGTTTCTGGATAGGGGCGGGGGAGGGGTGGTAGAGACCTCGTCCAGGCAGTGGCGGTCAGGAGCCGCGCTTAACCGCCTCGGACAAGCGCGCGGCGGCCTCGACCACGGCCTCGCCGTGCAGCTTGCCGGGCTGGCGGGTCAGTCGTTCGATCGGGCCTGAGACCGATACCGCCGCGATGACGCGGTTGTTCGGGCCTCGCACGGGCGCGGATACCGACGCCACACCCATTTCCCGCTCCGCCACCGACTGCGCCCATCCACGTCGCCTCACGCCCGCGAGAGTGGTCGCCGTGAACCTTGCGCCCTGGAGCCCGCGGTGCATGCGGTCTGGTTCCTCCCAGGCCAGCAGGATCTGTGCGCCCGAGCCGGCCGCCATGGGCAGTGCCGTGCCCACCGGCACCGTGTCCCTGAGGCCCGAGAGCCGCTCTGCTGCCGCGACGCACACGCGCATGTCGCCCTGCCGGCGGTAGAGCTGCGCCGACTCCCCGGTGATGTCGCGCAGATGGGTGAGCACCGGTCCGGCTGCCGCCAGCAGCCGGTCCTCGCCGGCCGCGACCGCGAGCTCGGACAGCCGCGGCCCGAGGATGAACCGTCCCTGCATGTCGCGGGAGACCAGGCGGTGGTGTTCCAGGGCCACGGCGAGGCGGTGCGCGGTCGGGCGGGCCAGGCCGGTGGCGGAGACCAGGGTGGCCAGCGTGGCCGGCCCGGCCTCGAGCGCGGAGAGGACGGCGGCGGCCTTGTCCAGCACGCCGACGCCGCTGGAGACGGTGTCCATGGAACGATATTGCCATCTCAAATCACGAGACACAAATGCGGTGGCCATGGAGACGGTGCAAGGCTTGACGGACCGTAGTTCGCGGGACCGCGCAGCGCCGATCACCGACGCCGGCATCCAACGGCGGGTGTCGGCAGTTCAAGGGAGACAAGCCGATGGCAGGGAATGCCGCAGCAACGGGGGGCGGCCCGGCCCGCACCCTGGCGGAGAAGGTCTGGGAGGCACACGTCGTGCGCCGCGCCGAAGGCGAGCCGGACCTGCTCTACATCGACATGCATTTCGTGCATGAAGTCACCAGCGCTCAGGCTTTCGACGGCCTCCGGCTGGCCGGACGTCCGGTCCGCCGCCCGGACCTGACGATCGCGACCGAGGACCACAACACCCCGACCCTGGACATCGACAAGCCGATCGCCGACCCGGTGTCGCGCACCCAGATCGAGACGCTGCGCCGCAACTGCGCCGAGTTCGGCGTTCGTCTGCACTCGCTCGGCGACGCGGAGCAGGGCGTGGTGCACGTGATCGGCCCGCAGCTGGGCCTCACGCAGCCCGGGATGACCATCGTCTGCGGCGACTCGCACACCTCCACCCACGGCGCGTTCGGGGCGCTCGCCTTCGGCATCGGCACCAGCGAGGTCGAGCACGTGCTGGCCACCCAGACGCTGCCGCTCAAGCCGTTCAAGACCATGGCGGTCAACGTCACCGGGCGCCTCCAGCCCGGCGTGACGGCCAAGGACGTCATCCTCGCCGTGATCGCCAAGATCGGCACCGGCGGCGGCCAGGGCTACGTGCTCGAATACCGCGGGGAGGCGATCCGGGCCCTGTCCATGGAGGGCCGGATGACGATCTGCAACATGTCGATCGAGGCCGGCGCGCGGGCGGGCATGATTGCCCCCGACGACACCACCTATGGATACCTCAAGGACCGCGCGCACGCGCCGCAGGGCGCGGACTGGGAAGCGGCTATCGGGTACTGGTCCACTCTGCGCACCGACGCCGACGCGGTCTTCGACACCGAAGTCGAGATCGACGCCGACACGCTGACCCCGTTCGTCACCTGGGGCACCAACCCCGGTCAGGGCGCGCCGCTCGGCGCGAGCGTTCCGGACCCGCAGTCGTTCGTCGACGCGAACGAGCGTGCCGCGGCCGAGCGCGCGCTGGAATATATGGGCCTGAATGCTGGCACCCCGCTGCGCGACATCAGCGTGGACACCGTGTTCGTCGGATCTTGCACCAACGGCCGGATCGAGGACCTGCGCGCCGCGGCCGGCGTCATCAAGGGCCGCAAGGTCGCCGACGGGGTGCGGATGCTGGTCGTGCCCGGCTCCGCGCGCGTGCGTCTGGAAGCCGAGGCCGAAGGGCTGGACAGGGTCTTCACTGAGGCCGGCGCGGAGTGGCGGTTCGCCGGCTGTTCCATGTGCCTGGGCATGAACCCGGACCAGCTGGCCCCCGGCGAGCGCTCCGCCTCGACCTCGAACCGGAACTTCGAGGGCCGCCAGGGCAAGGGCGGGCGCACCCACCTGGTCTCGCCGCTGGTGGCCGCCGCGACTGCGGTGACCGGCCACCTGTCCGCGCCGGCCGACCTGCCGAAGATCACTGTGGAGGCCTGACCATGGAGAAGTTCGTCAGCCACACCGGCACGGCCGTCGCGATGCGCCGTTCGAACGTGGACACCGACCAGATCATCCCCGCGGTGTACCTGAAGCGGGTCACCCGCACCGGATTCGAGGACGGGCTGTTCGCGGCCTGGCGCGGCGACCCGGAGTTCGTGCTGAACCGGCCGGAGCGCCAGGGCGCGTCGGTGCTGATTGCCGGCCCTGACTTCGGGACCGGCTCCTCGCGAGAGCACGCCGTCTGGGCCCTGCACGACTACGGATTCAAGGCGGTGATCTCCTCCCGCTTCGCCGACATCTTCCGCGGCAACTCGCTCAAGGGCGGCCTGCTGACCGTCGTGCTGCCTCAGGCGGCGGTGGAGCAGCTCTGGGAGCTGACGGAGGCCGACCCGGCTATCGAAGTCACCGTGGACCTGGAGGCGCGGGAGGTGCGCGCAGGTGACGCGACCTTCGCGTTCGAGATCGACGACTACACCCGCTGGCGGCTGATGGAAGGACTCGACGACATCGGCCTGAGCCTGCGCCACGCCGACGCCATCGACGACTTCGAGGCGAGCCGACCCGCCTTCAAGCCGGTCACACAGCCGATCCCAGTCTGACGTGGAGTGTCTAAGCAGTAACTGAGTGCCATAAGCAGAGGCGGTGCGCGATAGGGCGCACCGCCTCTCCGCGTACTTGAACACCTTTTCGCGGGGGCACAATGGAAGGGTGTACTGGCGCAGTGCGGATCAGGACGGTGACGGAAGCGTTCCCCGTGTCTCGCCCCTGCCCGCGGTCGCCCCGCAGCTGCCGCCCACCCCGGACCTGTTCGATCCGGAGGAACTGCGCGAGCTGTCCGGCTACGCGCGACTGGCCGAACTGCTGAAGCAGGCGCACTGCGCGCTGCGCGGAATGGACCTGGATCTGCCGGAGCGCGCTGATTTCGTGAGGCGATTGCTGGTCATCACCGCGGCCTCCCGACACGATCAGGATGACGCGATGCGGCGTCTCCAGCGATTTCTCCGGTCGGTGCAAGAGAAGCGCCGACTGTCCCCCTAGTTGTGGAAACTACTGCGACACACAGGTGATTAGGGCGGTTGGTGTTTGATTCGCCCGATTCGTAGCCCTACGGTGCGGATTAAGGCATTGGTGACCGGTACGTGCTCGTTCATCGCGGCGTGAACCGGACACAGCACTAACCAGGTTTCCCACCTGTGTGGCGCGAATGGTGCGCCGCACCATCCCCAAAGGGGCGCATAGTGAACAAGGCGCAGCTCATTGACGCGGTGGCGGAGAAGCTCGCGGTTTCCCGCCGGGCCGCCGGAGACGCCGTCGACGCGGTACTCGACGGCATCACCGGCGCGGTCGTGGCCGGGGACAAGGTGTCCCTGACCGGCTTCGGCACCTTCGAGTCGGCCAAGCGCCCGGCCCGCGTCGCCCGCAACCCGCGCACCGGCGAGCAGGTCAGGGTGGCGGCGGCGACGGTGCCGAAGTTCCGCGCCGGCCAGGCGTTCAAGGACTCGGTCAACGGCGCCAAGGGCACCGCGAAGCGGACGGCGGCGAAGACCACCGCGGCGAAGAAGGCCGTCGCCAAGAAGACCGCCGCGAAGAGCACCACCGTGAAGAGCACCGCAGCGAAGAGGCCGATGGCGACCAAGGCTCCGGCGAAGGCCACGGCCAAGAAGACTACCGCGAAGAAGGCGGTGGCGAAGAGCACGGCGAAGAGCGCCACGACCAAGTCCACCTCGAAGCGCGCGGCCGCCCGTCCGGTGGCGCGCAAGACCGCGGCCAAGGCGCCGGCCACCAAGACGGCGGTGAAGAAGACCGCGGCGAAGAGCACCGCGGCGAAGAAGTCGACCGCCAAGAAGGCCACTGCCAAGAAGCGCTGACTAAGCGGCGCCGAGCGAGAAACGCTGAACAAGAACCGCGGTTAACACGACACGCGGGAATCCGCACGCGGGTCGGTTCAGATAACGGCCGCCCGGACACCTGACGAGGTGTCCGGGCGGCCGTATTCATTCCCGGCTATTCACGTTCACGCCGGTATCGCGGCACCGCCATCAAGCGCCGGTCAACCTCGGAGCGCTTCGACGGGACGCGGCCGTCAGGCGCGGCGGGATCACTGAGGCAGGGGCAGCGTGGCCAGAGTCAGTGCCGTGATCCGTCCGTCGTCGTCCACGCGCAGCGCCATGCGCTGGCCGGGGCGGGCGAAGCGCAGGCCGCCCGCGTTGAAGGCGTCGGCGTCGTAGGCCAGTTCGGTGCCGTCGTCGAGCAGCACGGTTCCGCTGCGGGTCGAGTGGTCGAAAGTGCGCACGGTCGCTTGCATGCTCATAGCGTAGTGCGCTGACCTTGAGCGCCACCTGGTGAGCGCGGCGGCGGTGTGTGCGCCGACACCCATGACAATCGCCGCGTCGAGGTCCTCGGCGGTGTCGACATCGCGCCGCAGAGACTTCGCCGCCGACGCGATCAGGGCCGCGCCGCTCGCCTCGTGCGCAAAGCGTGAATCGGGACCGAAGCGCGGGGCGAGTACGCCGTCTACGTCCGCGAGGAGCAGCGTCGTGCCGCTGCCCGGCGCGTCTGGGACGAACGCACGACCGAGGTCGGCATGGTCCAGTGCATCGGTCAGATCGGCGGTGAGCAGGCTCGGCAGATCGGAGGTCAACGCAGCGATCCGGTGCCGCGGCTTGAGTGCAAGTGCGCGTCGCGCTCCGTCCTCGAAGGCTCCATTAAGCCCTCCGCCGGCGTCGTCAGGCAGGATCCGCGCGCCTAAGGCGGAGAGGCGCGACGCGATCGCGGCGTCACCAGTGACCACGAAAACCGAGGCGACCGCGGGGGACGCAACGGCTGCGGCGACTGTGTCACTGGCGAAAGCGAGGGCGAGTTCGGGGCGGAGCGCGCCCAGCACGGGCGCCAGCCGGGACTTGGCCTCCGGTAGCCGCTTGACTGGAATCACGACGGACCACACGCGGAGATCTTCCCATGCCGACCGCGCCCGCGTTTTTCACCGGCGGCCCACCCTGAGCGCTTCACGCGATGGGCAGGGTTCAATTTGTTCGGACAGAGTTCGTCTGGTTCGAGGGTCGGCGCTCGACTGTCGGCGGTAGACACCGGTTGGCACGGACGCGGCCGGGTATGCCCGGCACCGTGTCGCCACGCTTGGCACCGTAGCGCCAGGCGCGGGAGACTGTGATGCCCCGCTCGGGCCGGTCCGCCTGATCAACCGCCGAGCACACCGGAACAACGGAAGGATTCGAGGGTGGCCCGCGCATCGCGCCGGAATCCCAGGCCGGGAGCCGCGTTCACGTCCATCGCCGTCATCGCCCGGCCGCTGCTCGCGATTCTGTGCAAGCGGGACTGGCACGGCCGGGAGAACGTGCCGCGGCAGGGCGGGCTGATCGTGGTCGCCAACCACGTCACCTACTTCGATCCGCTCTCGATCGGGCACTTCCTGGTCAAGTCGGGGCGTACGCCGCGGTTCCTGGCCAAGGCCTCGGTTTTCAAGACGCCGGTGCTGGGCAAGCTGATCCGGGCCGCCGGGCAAATTCCGGTGCACCGCGAGTCGCGCGATGCGGCGCTGGCGTTCCGCGAGGCGGTCAAGGCGGTGCAGCGCGGCGAGACGATCATCGTCTACCCCGAGGGCACCATGACCAAGGACCCGGACCTGTGGCCGATGGCGGGCAAGACGGGCGCGGCTCGGATCGCCCTGCGCACCGGAGCTCCGGTACTGCCGATCGGTCAGTGGGGCGCCCAGGAGGTGCTCCCGCACTACTCGACCAAGCCCCAATTCTTCCCGCGCAAGACCCTCAAGGTCACCGCCGGTGAACCGATCGACCTGCGCGCCGCCGTGGGTACGGAGATCAACTCCGAGGCGCTGCGCAAGGGAACCGAGCTGATCATGGACCGGATCACCGAGCTGGTGGCCGGAGTCCGCGGCGAGCAGCCGCCCGCTGTCCGCTTCGACCCCGCCGCGACGCGCGCCGGTGATGAATCGACCGCCCCGGCGCAGGCCGCGTCCGAAGAAGAAGCTTCCGACGTCGCCGCCCCCGCGGTCACCGGCCCCGACGTCACCCCGCCCGACAGCGCCGCTCCGGAAGAATCCGACCCCGTACAGACTCCCGCCTCGGCGTCTACATCCACGCCCACGCCGGAGGCCCGCGCGTGACCCGCGTCGCGATCTTCGGGCCCGGCAGCTGGGGAACCGCGTTCGCCCTGGTGCTGGCCGATTCCGGCACCGAGGCGGTGCTGTGTGCGCGACGCGCCGACCTCGCGCGGCAGATCGACACGGAGCACGAGAACCCCGACTACCTGCCCGGAATCCGGCTGCCCGACGCGGTCCGGGCGACCCCCGACCCGGCCGCGGCCCTGGCTGGCGCCGAGTTCCTCGTCCTCGCTCTGCCCGCACAGAACCTGCGCGAGAACCTCGCGCAGTGGGCGCCGCTGGTCGCACCGCAGACCGTGTTCGTCTCGCTCATCAAGGGCATCGAGCTCGGTACCTGTCTGCGGATGAGCCAGGTGATCGGCGAGGTGACCGGGGCGGGGCCGGACCGGATCGCCGTCGTCTCCGGGCCCAACCTGGCCCGCGAGATCGCCGAGCGGCACCCGGCGGCGTCCGTCGTCGCGTGTGCGGACCACAACGTGGCCGAGCGTCTGCAAAAGGCGTGCCACAGCCCGTATTTCCGGCCCTACACCAACACCGACGTAATCGGTGCGGAGCTCGGCGGCGCGGTCAAGAACGTCATCGGCCTTGCCGCGGGAATCGCCGACGGGATGGGTCTCGGCGACAACACCAAGGCCTCGCTCATCACCCGGGGCCTGGCCGAGACCACCCGCCTCGGCATCGCCCTCGGCGCCGATCCGTACACCTTCGCCGGGCTCGCCGGTCTCGGCGACCTGGTGGCCACCTGCGCGTCGCCGCTCTCGCGCAACCACAAGTTCGGCAGCCTGCTCGGTCAGGGCAGATCGATCGCCGAAGCGCAGGCCGAGGTCCGCCAGACGACCGAAGGCGTCAAGTCCTGCGAATCCGTGCTGGAACTGGCCCGCCGGCACCATGTGGAGATGCCGATCGTGGAGACCATCGTGGCGGTGGTGCACGAGGGCAGGTCGCCGCGCGAGATGCTGGCCGCCCTGATGGCGCGGTCCGCGAAGTCCGAGGCGCTGTACTGACGGCCCAAGCGCAGACGATAAGGTCCCTTGTCTATGAGCGAGCCCAAGACTCCCCAGCAGCGCCGCGTCCGCGTGGCGGTCGTCTTCGGCGGCCGGTCCTCGGAGCACGCGATCTCCTGCGTCACCGCGGGCAGCGTGCTGAGCGTGCTCGATCCCGAACACTACGAGGTGTTGCCGATCGGGATCTCCACCGAGGGCCGCTGGGTGCTGATGCCGCCCGAGGAGACCGCCCAACTCGCCATCACGGACGGACGGCTCCCGGCGCGCATCGACGAGACCAGCGGCGCGCTCGTGACGATGGCGGCCGACCCCACAGCGCGCGAACTGACGGTGCACGAGCCGGGCTCTGTGCCTAAGGCGCTCGGCGACGTGGACGTCGTCTTCCCGCTCTTGCACGGCCCTTACGGCGAGGACGGCACCATTCAGGGGCTGCTCGACCTCGCCGGCGTGAACTACGTCGGCTCGGGCGTGCTGTCCTCCGCGGTGTGCATGGACAAGGAGTTCATGAAGCGCCTGCTCGCCTCCAAAGGGCTGCCCGTCGGCCGCTACGTCGCGATCGCGCGAGGCGAGTGGGACCGCGACCGGCCGGGCGTGACGCAGCGCGTCGCAGAGCTCGGCTTCCCGGTGTTCGTGAAGCCCTCCCGCGCGGGCTCGTCGATGGGCATCTCAAAGGTCCACAGCGCCGGCGAACTCGCCCAGGCGATCGAAGAAGCGCAGCGCCACGACCCGAAGGTGATCGTCGAGGCGATGGTGCACGGCCGGGAGATCGAGATCGGCGTCCTGGCCGGGCGCGCCGGAGCGGCGCCGGAGACGTCCCCGGCCGCTGAGATCAAGGTGCGCGGCGGCCACGAGTTCTACGACTTCGAGGCGAAGTACCTCGACGGCAGCGCCGACATCGCCCTGCCCGCCGACCTCACCGACGCGCAGACCGCGGAACTCGAGGCCCTGGCCCACGCGGCCTTCGAGGCGCTGGAGTGCGAAGGCCTCGCGCGCGTCGACTTCTTTCTCGAAGACGGGACTGACGGCGGCGCCCCGCGCTGGCTCGTCAACGAGGTCAACACGATGCCCGGCTTCACTCCCACCTCGATGTTCCCCCAGATGTGGAAGGCCGCCGGGGTCGGCTACGCCGACCTGGTGGACCGCCTCATCGCCGACGCACTGTCCCGCACCCCTGGCCTTCGCTGACTCATGCGCACGCCGCCCGCTCAGGAGCCAGACGAGGTGGAGAGGGGCGCGACGTCGGCACCTGAGGCGCCGTCGTTGCGGGGGATGGTGTCGATCACGGCCTGGCTGAGGTCCACCAGGGCGTTGGTCTCGGGCTGGTACGCCGCGGGGACGTCCACCTCGACGTAGACGGCGCGCTGGTAGGCGGTGAACTTGTAGCCGTCCGAGGTCTTCTCGATCAGCCAGGAGACCCCGTTGAGGAAGGTGGCGTCGGCGGTGGGGTCGTAGTTCGGGGAGCCGGGCTTGAGCATCGTCGGCTCGGGTACTCCGCAGCGCAGGATGATCGCCGGGTCGCCCCACGCCGCGGTCAGCGTGGAGGCGGGGTTGGTCGGCCTGCGGCTTTGGTCGGCCACGGTCTGTGGCGCCGCTTTAGTGAGCGCCGCGCACTTGGTCGCGGTGCTGCTGTTCTCCGGCGCTGGGGCCGCTACGGCGACCGCGTCGCCCCGGCCGAACAGGTACCACAGGGCGAGCGCGGTGAGCGCGGCGACAACGACCGCGCCCGCCGCCTGGAGCAGGGTCTTACGGTCTCTCAGAGTCGCACCACCGGACACGTCAGGGTGCGGGTGATGCCGTCTATCGTCTGGATCCGCGCGACGACCAGCTTGCCCAGGTCGTCCATCGTCTGCGCCTCCGCCCGCACGATGACATCGTACGGACCCGTGACGTCCTCGGCCGTGGTCACCCCCTCGAGTCCGGCGATCCGCTCGGCCACCGACGCCGCCCGGCCCACCTCGGTCTGAATCAGGATGTACGCCTGCACCATGCTGTCCTCCTGCTCCCGGAGCCGCCGCCCCGCGCCGGCTGGTGCGCACACGGAGCCTCGTCCGACCGGTTGGCAGGGCTAGGCCAGCTGCGCCAGTCCAGTCGGACTAGTGAGAGTAGTCAATTAGAACTATGCGACGGCGAAACGTTACCTGCCTGATACCCGAGTGGCGCAAGGGGGTCGGCGATCTGTTCCCACCTGGGAGTGGCCTTAGGCTTGCCGGGTGAGCGAACAGACGTCCGACGAGACGCTTCAGCAGGTCGGCGAGTTCGGACTGATCGACCGGGTCGCCCGAATGGTCCAACAGGGCCCGGCGGTCCTGCTGGGTCCCGGCGACGACGCCGCGGTCATCGCCGCCTCGGACGGCCGGGTCGTGGCCTCGACCGACCTGCTGCTGGAGGGCAGCCACTTTCGGCGGGAGTGGTCGAGCGCCTACCAGGTCGGGCGCAAAGCCGCAGCTCAGAACCTCGCGGACATCGCCGCGATGGGCGCGGTCCCGACGGCGCTGCTGGTCGGGCTGGTCGCGCCCGGCGATCTGCCGCTGACCTGGGCGCGCGACCTGGCGGCCGGACTGGCCGATGAGTGCGCCCCGCTCGGCGCCTCGGTCGCCGGCGGCGACACGACCCGCGGCGACGTGCTGACGATCGCCGTGACAGCCCTGGGGGACCTGCGCGGGCGGCCACCGGTGACCCGCTCAGGAGCCCATCCGGGTGACGTGGTCGCGGTCGCGGGGGAGCTCGGCTGGTCGGCTTGCGGGCTGGAGTTCCTGGCGCGCGGGGCGCAGGCGGACGCGCCGGAAGAGGCGCTGCGGCGGCATCGAGTGCCCCGGCCGCCGTATGCCGCCGGGCCACAGGCGGCCGACGCGGGCGCCACCGCGCTCATCGACGTGAGCGACGGGCTGCTGGCCGACGTGGGGCACATCGCCGACGAGAGCGGGGTCGCGATCGACCTTGACCGGGAGCTGGTGGAGGCGCGGGTCCCGGCTGATATGGCGGACGCGGCGCTGCGGCTGGGGATCGACCCGCTCGAATGGGTGCTGACCGGCGGCGAGGACCACGCGCTGGTGGCGTGCTTTCCCGCCGAAGCCGCGCTGCCTGAGGGCTGGCGCGCGCTGGGGCGGGTAGAGGCGGCCGGGGCGGAGCGCGGCGCGGTCACGATCGGGGGCAAGACGTGGGTCGGCGTCCGGGGATGGGACCACTTTGCGTCGCGATGAGGCGGTCATGGGCGCGCGGCGTCCGGCGCGGGTGCTCACGATCGCCGGGTCCGACTCCAGCGGCGGCGCGGGTATCCAGGCCGACCTGAAGACCATGCTCGCGCTCGGCGCCCATGGGATGAGCGTCGTCACGGCGGTGACGGCACAGAACAGCCGAGGGGTGGAGGGGGTCTGGCCGCTGCCTGCCGAGGCCGTGGCCGCGCAGTTCCGCGCGGTGGTCGACGATATCGGCGTCGACGCGGTCAAGCTCGGGATGCTGGGGACCACGGAGATCGCCCGAACCGTCGCCGATCTCCTCGACGGGCTGGACCCGGCCGTTCCCGTCGTCGTCGATCCGGTGGCGGCGTCGAAACACGGGGACCGGCTGCTCAGCGGTGGCGCGTTCGGCATCGTGCGTGCGCGGATCCTGCCGCGTGCGACTGTCGTGACCCCCAATCTGGACGAGGCGGAGCGACTGACCGGGCGTCAGGTGCGAACACGGGATGAGATGCGTGAGGCCGCCAGTGTGCTCCTCGGTGGGGGGGCGCGCTGGGTGCTGGTCAAAGGAGGGCACCTTGGCGGCGCCGAATCCAACGACCTGCTGAGTGGGAACGGCGCGGAGCACTGGTACACGGCGCGGCGCGAATCGAACCGGCACACGCATGGCACGGGGTGCACATTGGCGAGCGCCATAGCCGTGAAACTGGCACAGGGCCTTGCAATGCCTGGGGCCGTCGCCGGGGCTAAGGAGTACGTCACCGGAGCGATCGCGGCCGGATTTCCGCTGGGCAGCGGAACCGGGCCGGTGGATCACGGATTCCGCATCAAGGCGTTCTGAGCCGGCCAGGTGCCGAGGAAGTCGAACGCGGTGTAGGTCGAACGCAGTGCAAGAACAACGGCGCGACAAGTGGCCCCGCGTCGCAGGGACACGGGGCCACCGATGGTCGAGCGAAGAGTCCGGGGCGCTGGCGCCGCCCGACGGCCGGTCTCGCCTAGCGGCTGACCTTGCCGGCCTTCAGGCACTTGGTGCAGACGTTCTGGCGCTTCGGCGTGCCGTTGGCCAGAGTCGTGCGCACCCGCTGGATGTTCGGGTTGAACCGACGCTTGGTGCGGCGGTGCGAGTGCGAGACGTTCATTCCGAAGCCCGGACCCTTGCCGCAGATGTCGCAGGTAGCAGCCACGGGAGACTCTCCAAAACCGAGGGGGTACGTACAAAGACAGGCGCGGCCCGGTTCGGAGCGCAGCATGGCGTCACGCATCGGGCAACCTGGTCAGCGTAGCCCACCAGACCACGCGAGAGCCAATCCGGCGCCTATCCGGACCGCATATCCTCAGGGCGGGTGACCGCGATTTCCGCCGAGGTCGACAGAAAGGCGAAGCGTGCTCGAAACGCTGAACGGCTCCGGAGTACGCATCTGGGCACGCACCGGGCTGGCCGCGCTGGGCCGCGCCCGTGAGGAGATCGACGCGCTCAACGTCTTCCCGGTCCCGGACGCGGACACCGGCACGAACCTCTTCCTCACTTTCGAGGTCGCCTGCGAGAGCCTCGACGCGCTCGCCCCGGCGACCCACGACGGGCCTGCCGGCGCTGCTGCTGCGCTCGGTGCTTTGGCCGCCGGCGCGCTTAAGGGTGCGCACGGCAACTCCGGCGTCATCCTCAGCCAGTTGCTGCGCGGCCTGGCCGACGTGGTCGCCGCCGCCGCGCGCGAAGGACGCCCTGCCGGGCCGCGCGTCCTCGCGGCTGCGTTCGCCGAGGCGGGCGAGTTGGCCTGGCAGGCAGTGGGCATGCCGGTCGAGGGCACCATTCTCAGCGTGGTCCGGGCCGCGGCCGAAGCCGCCGGTGCCGTCGCCGATGGCCGAGAGCCCACGTTCACCGAAGTCGCCGAGGCCGCCCGCGACGCCGCGGAAAGCGCTCTCGACCGCACCCCCGCACAGCTTGCGGTCCTGCGCGAGAACGGCGTCGTGGACGCGGGTGGCCGCGGAGTGTGCGTCCTGCTCGAAGTCTTAGCGGCGTTGCTCGGGGGTTACGACCCGGAGCGTGCGGTACGCAGTAGGAGTGTGCATGCGCGTGCGCAGCCTGCTTTCGTTCAGCGCGACGCCTCCACCGAGTCCGGCTCGACGCAAGAGAGCCCGCTGACGTCGTTTTCGCTGTCGTACGAGGTCATATATCTGGTCGACATCCCCTCGGAAAAGCTCGGCGAACTGCGCGCCGACATCGAGGAACTGTGTGCCGAAGGCGCCGGGGACTCACTCGTCATCGCGGGCGGAGAAGGCACCTACCGCCTCCACGTCCACATCGATCAGCCCGGCGCCGCGATCGAGGCCGCCATCCGCCTCGGCCGGCCGTACGACCTGCGGATCACCGCGCTGGCCACCGAGTGCACGGAGATGTCGGCCGCCGCAGCCGCCGGTCTCGGCGCGGCGAGCACGCTCGGGGAACAGGCGGTCCCCCTGGGGCCTGCGCCCACCCCCGGGCGCATCGTCTTGGCCGCCGCGCCCGGTCCCGGCATCGCCGACCTGTTCGAGCAGGCCGGCGCGGTGCCGCTGCCCTGCCAGCCAGGCCGCCCGCCCACCAGCGGGCAGCTGAGCCGCGCCATCCTCGACTCCGCCGTCACCGAGGTGATCGTGCTGATCAACGACGCCGACGGGTTCGCCGCGGCCTACGCCGCCGCCGAACAGGTGCACCGCGGCGGTTCCGGGGTACGCGTCGCCGTGGTGCCCAGCAAGGCGGTGGTCCAGGGCATCGCCGCGCTCGCCGTGCACGAGCCGGGGCGCCGCTTCGACGCCGACATCGTCGCGATGACCGCCGCCGCCGGAGCCACCCGCCACGGCGCGCTCCAGATCGCCGAGGACGACGCCTGGACCATGGCCGGGGTCTGCCACGCCGGGGACGCGCTCGGCCTGATCGAGGGCGACGTCGCGCTGATCGCCGCGAGCGTGCGGGACGCGGCGTTCGAGCTCGTCGACCGCATGGTGTCGGCGGGAGGTGAGATGGTGACACTGGTCACCGGCGGCGGCCTGGGCGACGACTCGGCCGAGGATCTCGTCGAGGCCGTCACCGCCCGCGTGCACGCGCGGCGGCCGGAGATGGACGTCATTGCCTACGACGGCGGTCAGAGCGGCTGGCCGCTCCTGATCGGGGTGGAGTAGAGCGCGATGGTGGAAGCGGACTCGCTCGACGCGCCGCTGAAGGACGCGGTCGGCGACCGCACGGCCAAGGTGCTGGAGCGCACCCTGGGCCTGCGTACGGTGGGCGACCTGCTGCGGCACTACCCGCGCCGCTACCAGGAGCGCGGCGAGTTGACCGACCTGGCGGACCTCGCACTCGACGAAGAAGTCACGGTGCTGGCCGAGGTGCTGCGGGCGCACCGCCGCCAGCTGAAGGAGCGGGGCCGTTCGATCCTCGAGGTCGTGGTGACCGACGGGACGTCCAAACTCACCCTGACCTTCTTCAACAGCAAGAACTGGCACGACAAGGAGTTCCGGCCCGGCCGCACCGGGTCGTTCTCCGGCAAGGTCGGCGACTTCCGCGGCGCCAGGCAGATGGTGAACCCCGAGTACGAGTGGATCGCCGACGATGTAGACGCGGAAGAGGCGGCCGAGGTCTTCTCGGCGAAGTTGATCCCGGTCTATCCGGCCGTGGAGAAGATGAGCTCCTCGAAGATCGCCAAGTGCGTGGAGATCGCGCTGGACATGCTGCACGACGTGCCGGACCCGCTCCCCCAGCGGGTGCGTGAGGAACACCGGCTGATCGGCCTCAAGCAGGCGCTGGAACAGGTCCACCGGCCTACCGAGATCGAGCAGACCTATCAGGCCAAGCACCGGCTCAAATGGGACGAGGCCCTTCCGCTCCAGGTCGCGCTCGCCCAGCGGCGCCGCGCTGCCCTCGCCCTGCCCGCCAAGCCGCGCCGGTCCAAGCCCGGCGGCCTGCTCGACCGCTTCGACGCGTCGCTGCCCTTTGAGCTGACCCGGGGTCAGGTGGAGGTCTGTGACCAGATCGCCCACGACCTCGCCGCACCGCATCCGATGCATCGCTTGCTACAGGGCGAGGTCGGCTCCGGCAAGACCCTCGTCGCCCTGCGCGCCATACTCACCGTCGTGGACGCCGGGGGTCAGGCGGTGCTGCTCGCGCCGACCGAGGTGCTCGCCCAGCAGCACCACCGCTCCATCCGGGAGCTGCTCGGCCCGCTGGCCCGCGCCGGGGAGCTTGACGGCGACCCGGACGGTACCCGCGTCGCCCTGCTGACCGGCTCGCAGGGCGCCCGCGAGCGGCGGGCCAACCTGGAGGACACCAAGAGCGGCGCGGCCGGAATCGTCGTCGGCACGCACGCGGTGATCGAGGACGCGGTCGAGTTCGCGGACCTGGGCCTGGTCGTCGTCGACGAACAGCACCGCTTCGGCGTCGAGCAGCGCGACGCCCTGCGCGCCAAGGCCGCCGACCCGCCACACGTCCTGGTGATGACGGCGACGCCGATCCCGCGCACCGTCGCGATGACCGTCTTCGGCGACCTGGAGACCTCGATCCTGGCCGAGCTGCCCCGCGGCCGCTCGCCGATCACCACGTTCGTCGTGCCGTCCCGGGAGCGGCCGAACTACCTCGCGCGCACCTGGGGGCGCATACGGGACGAGGTCGCAGCCGGACACCAGGCGTATGTGGTCTGCCCCCGGATCGGCGGCGACGGGGACGGTGCGGAGGATTCGGACGGCGAAGTCGACCTGAGCGAGAATGCCAAGAAAAGCGAAGACGACCGGTCGTCTTCGCTCGCGGCGTCCAGAGAGGACGGCGAGGACCGGCAGCTCGCACTTGACGACGCTGCGTCGGCGCCTTCCGGGTCCCCGCCGGAGCCCGCGTCCGTGGTCGAAACGGCCGCTCGGCTGGCCGAGAACGAGCTGGCAGGACTCGAGATCGGCGTGCTGCACGGGCGCCTCGACCCGGACCAGAAGGACAAGGTGATGACCCGGTTCGCCGCGGGGAAGGTGGACGTGCTGGTCGCGACCACCATCATCGAGGTCGGCGTCAACGTCCCCAACGCCACCGTGATGGCCGTTGTCGACGCCGACCGCTTTGGCGTCTCGCAGCTGCACCAGCTGCGCGGACGGGTCGGCCGTGGCGCGGCCCCCGGCCTCTGCCTCCTGGTCACCGAGGCATTCGAGGGCACCCCGGCCCGGGAGCGGCTCGACGCGGTCGCGGCCACCCTCGACGGCTTCGAGCTGTCCAAGATCGACCTCGAGCAGCGCCGCGAGGGAGACGTGCTCGGCGCCAGCCAGTCCGGGCGCCGCTCCTCGCTCAAGATGCTCGCGGTGATCCGGGACGAGGAGCTGATCCGGCAGGCCAGGAGCGCCGCGATGGACATCGTGGCGCGCGATCCCGAGCTGGCCGGTGAGCCCGCGCTGGCGCACGCGGTCGACGCGCTGCTCACCGCGGATCGAGCGGACTATCTGGAACGCAGCTAGGGGTGTTTGGAAAGTCTCGCCGGGCCCGCGGCGCCTGCCACGCACGCTCGCGGCGTTGGCGAAGCACCCACATATTCCCGATATGAGGGAGCTCCGCCGCCTTGCGAATCGCACGCGTCAGACGCCGCGGGCTCATCCGACGATACTTTCCAAACACCCCTAGCCGCGGCGTCTAGCCTGTCCAGCACCTGGTGGCGCGGCATTCCGCGCCGCATCGGCGCCGCAGCGGGTCGAAGCCGGGTCGAACCGAAGCAGCGCCGGGCTAAAGCACCTGAGCCTGCGGGGTCGTATCGCGGCGCGGTCTGGTACGGTCGCGCCGAGCCGGGCAGCACGGCCGACCAGCCAACAACAAGGATGTCTCGTGGACGCATCCGGAACCGCTCCGAAGAATCCGAAGAAGATGTGCCGGGTGGCCTGTCCGGGTTCCTTCGACCCGGTCACGAACGGCCACCTCGACGTGATCACCCGCATGTCCTCGCTGTTCGACGAGGTCGTCGTCGCGGTCGGGAAGAACGCCGGGAAGAACGGGCTGTTCAAGTACGAAGAGCGGGTCGAGATGATCCGCGAGGTCACCGCCCACCTGCCGAACGTCCTGGTCGAGGTGGTCGAGGGACTGCTCGTCGAGTTCTGCGCCGCGCGCGGGATCCGGGCCATCGTCAAGGGCCTGCGGGCGGTCGGCGACTTCGACTACGAGCTGCAGATGTCCCAGATGAACCACCGCCTCGCGGACGTCGAGACGCTCTTCGTGCCGACCAACCCGCTCTACAGCTTCCTGTCCTCCTCGCTCATCAGGGAGGTCTGCGCGCTCGGCGGCGACGTGTCCGGACTCGTGCCCGACTCGGTGCTGGACCGGCTGGTCGAACGCTTGCGCAAGTAGCCCGCCGAGGGGCCGCGGACCTCGCGGGATCGGGCCGTTTCGATCGGTGCCACCGCACACCGCGCCGCACGGGGTACCGTTGACAGCCGACGCCCTATCCCGCGTCGCCCGGTTTAAACAGGGGAGTGCCAGTCCGGTGGACGTGAATGCCAAGATCGACGAACTCATCGAGATCGTAGAGGGCGCCCGCGCGATGCCGATGTCGGCCTCGTGCGTGATCAACCGGGCGCAGGTGCTCGACCTCCTCGACGACCTTAAGCGCGGAATGCCCGAAGAGATGGACCGCGCCCGCCAGGTGCTGGCCGACCGGGAGTCGGTGCTGGAGGAGGGCCGCCGCGAGGCGGAGCGGATGATGGAGCGCACCCGCTCGGAGCGGGACTCGATCATCGACAACACCGACCTCTCGCGCGAGGCGCGGGGCGCGGCGGAGCGGATCCTGGCCCAGGCCCGCCGCGAGGCCGAGCAGACCCGGCTCGAGGCCGACGACTACGTGGACCAGAAGCTGGCCAACTTCGAGGTCGTGCTGACCAAGACGCTCCAGGCGGTCGGCCGCGGCCGGGACAAGATGCGCGGCAGCACCAGCCCGATGGAGGAACTCGGCCGGCACGTCGATGAGCAGGACGCGGTCGCCGAGGAGCGCCGCCGCTCGCGCGACTTCTCCGGCGGGGAGAACCACTTCGACGGCTTCGAGACCCAGGACTTCACCACCGAGGCGTTCACCGAGGCCGACCGCCCCTACGAGCAGCAACCCTACGAGGGCGACGGCTACAGCGAGCGGGACGGCTACGGCGAGCCGGGCCGGTCGGGCGAATACGCGACTCAGGGCGCGTACGCCGCGGACCACCACGACGGCTACGGGTACGAGCAGGGCGCTTACGACCAGGGCGCGGCGCACGGCTATGGCACGGGCGAGTTCCAAACCGATCCCCAGTACGGCGGCGAGCAGGGCTACGGCGATGGATACGGCAACCGGCCCGAGCCCTATGGCGTTCCGCAGCAGCAGCAAGGCCCCGGCCCGCAGTACCCGGCCGACGAGACTTCGTACTTCGACACCGGCCTGATCGACGTGCGGCAGTTCCAGCAGGAGGGCTACCGCCGCTAGGAATCCGTTCGCGGGCGGTGTGCTCTGCGTTCGCCAGGGGCACCGCCCGCGACCTGCGCGATTCCGCCTGCTGCGGAAGGCTTTGGTAAGCTGAACGGTCGGTTCTGGTATCCGTTTCCACCACGACCGTTGTGTCCGCTGCCCGAACTCCTCTGTCGAAAGTCACCATGCCCGCCGCATCCAAGCCACGCCGTTACGACGCGCGCAGTCCGTTCGTCTTCGACGTGCGGGACCTGGGCCGGCGCGCCGGCGCCATGCGGCAGTACGACCGGGACGTGCCCGGCGACGCCCTGCTGGGTGGCAAGGCGACGCTCGACGGTCTCTACCGGACGCAGGACGTCGACCTGCTGCTCGATCTGCGGCTCGAGTCCGTGGTGGAAGGGGTGCTGGCGACCGGCCGGGTCTCCGGCTCGATCGAGGGGGAGTGCGTGCGCTGCCTCGATCCGATCGAGGTGGAGGTCGACGCGGACTTCCAGGAGCTGTTCTACTACGACCTCGAGGACCTCACCGCCGAGGAGGCGGAGGAGGCGCTGCTCGTGGTCGAGGAGCAGATCAGCGTGGCGTCCCCGGCGCATGACGCGGTGATGCTGGAGCTGCCGCTCCAGCCGCTGTGCCGGGACGACTGCCCCGGGCTGTGCGCCGAGTGCGGCGCCCGGCTGGCGGACGACCCGGACCACCGCCACGACGCCATGGATCCGCGGTGGGCGGCCCTGAGCGGGCTGACCGTCGCGGGCGGCGACGCCGACGAGGACCCCGCGGGGTCCTCGAGCGGTGCGTAGGACCCGGCGCGGTCCAGTACAGTCATCGGGAGCATTCTCCGGCAACGGAGAACGCGACCGCAGACAGCAGGCCCAGCAGCACCAGCACGTGCATTGACGAGTTACCCGGCGGCCCTCGCGGCGCCGACCGGGCGATGACCAGGAGAGACCGAACCGTGGCCGTTCCGAAGCGCAAGAAGTCCCGTAGCCGCACCCGCTCGCGGCGTGCCCAGTGGAAGGCCGCGCCTCTGACCCTGGTCGCCTGTGACCGCTGCCAGGAGAAGAAGCTGTCGCACACCGTGTGCGGGAACTGCGGCACCTACAACAAGCGCCAGGTCATCGCCGTCTGACGCCGGGGTAGCCGCTCGTGACCGACTCGCAGGTGTCACCAGACGTCTTAGAGCAGCGGCTCGGCGTGCCGATCGACCCGCGGCTGCTCGAGCGTGCCCTGACCCACCGGTCGTTCAGCTACGAGAACGGCAACGTCCCGACGAACGAGCGCCTTGAGTTCCTGGGCGACTCGGTGCTCGGGCTGGTGGTCACCAGCACGCTGTATGAGGCGCATCCGGATCTGCCGGAGGGCCAGCTGGCCAAGTTCCGCTCGCACGTGGTCAACTCGCGCGCGCTCGCGGAAGTCGCCCGCACGCTGCGGCTGGGCGAATTCCTGCGCCTGGGCAAGGGCGAGGAGGCCACCGGCGGCCGGGACAAGTCCTCCATCCTGGCCGACACGATGGAAGCGTTGATCGGCGCGGTCTACCTGGACCACGACCTGGACCAGGCGGCGGCGCTGATCCACCGGCTGTTCGATTCGCTGATCGAGGCCTCCGCCGGGCTCGGCGCCGGCCTGGACTGGAAGACCTCGCTCCAGGAGTTGACCGCGGAGCACTCGCTCGGCGTGCCCGCGTACCTGGTCACCGAGGATGGCCCGGACCACGACAAGTTCTTCGCGGCCCGGGTGCGGGTCGGCGACCAGGAGTACCCGAACGGTCGCGGCCGCTCCAAGAAGGTCGCCGAGCAGATCGCGGCCGAGCACGCGTACCGGGCGATCCGCGCGCTGCACGGCTCCGCCAAGGCCGAGCCCGATGCCCGAGTTACCTGAGGTCGAAGTCGTCCGCCGCGGCCTGGAACGCTGGACCGCAGGGCGCACGATCGCGTCGGCCGAGGCCCTGCACCCGCGCGCGGTACGCAGGCACTCGGCCGGCGCGGCGGATTTCGCGGACCGGCTGCGCGGCCGGGTGGTCGGGGTCGCGCGGCGGCGCGGCAAGTATCTGTGGATCCCGCTCGACGGTGGACCGGCGGCTGTAGGTGAGACGACCGCTGGGACGGTGGCCGGCGAGACGGCGGCGAGCGAGCCCGCGGCCGAGGCGCTGCTCGGCCATCTCGGCATGAGCGGCCAGTTGCTCGTCCAGCCGCGCGAGGCGCCGGACGAGACGCATCTG
>NZ_DASZGI010000299.1:0-26326 GCF_035938995.1 Actinocrinis sp. | reverse complement strand
CACCTGCCGCGCCCGGGCGTCGTGATCGGCGATCAGGTCGCTACCGATGGCGTGCTGGCCTGGCGCCTGGGCTATACCTTCCTGCGATACACCCCGACGCTGCCCGCCGTCCCTCTCGGCCCAAGGCTCATGCGTCAGCTTGGACGCCCGCTCCAGCCCCTCCTCTTCCACAAGCAGTGAGCCCACCAATCCACAGCGCTTGACTACGCTCTGCCGTGCGGAGTGCGATCCGTGGCGAGGCGGTGGCGGGCGGAGAGCGCGTCAATTGGCTGGCACGAGGCGCGGGCTACGGCTCACGACGAGCGGGACAGCGCGTGCGCAGCTCGTCTGACATTCGTAATATCTGCGTGGCTATGACCTTTGATTCGAAGGCCGAGCAGCGGTTTGGCCCCGGAAGCAAGAGCCCGCGCCGCGACACTTCGTCGGGCGTTGCGGGAAACCCGACGCAGCGTGTAAGGCGCTTCTTAAGTCGGCGGCGACTAGGCTTTGAGGCGGAGGGTCATCATTACCCGCGATGACATGCGGCTTCGTGCCCGTCTTCCTCTCCTCCGTAGCTCAATCAAAGGACGATCGCCGTGAAGGTCGGTATCCCCCGCGAGGTCAAGAACCACGAGTACCGGGTCGCGATCACCCCGGCCGGCGTCCACGAGCTGACGCGCGCGGGCCACCGGGTGTTCGTCGAGGCCGGGGCGGGCGAGGGTTCCTCGCTGCCGGACGCCGAGTTCGCCGCGGCCGGGGCTGTCATCCTGCCCACCGCCGACGACGTCTGGGCCGAGGGCGACCTGCTGCTGAAGGTCAAGGAGCCGATCGCGTCCGAGTACCACCGCATCCGCGCGGACCAGACGCTCTTCACGTATCTGCACCTCGCCGCGTCGCGCGAATGCACCGAGGCGCTGCTTCGCGCGGGCGTGACCGCGATCGCCTACGAGACCGTGCAGCTCTCGAACGGCTCGCTGCCCCTGCTGGCGCCGATGTCCGAGGTCGCCGGGCGCATCGCTCCCCAGGTCGGCGCGTACAACCTGATGCGCTTCTCCGGCGGCCGGGGCGTGCTTCCCGGCGGCGTGCCCGGGGTGGCCCCGGCGAAGGCTGTGGTGATCGGCGCGGGCGTGTCTGGCTGGCACGCCGCCACGATCGCGTCCGGTATGGGCTTCGACGTGACCCTGCTGGACCGGGACATCGCCAAGCTGCGCGAGGCGGACAAGGTCTTCGGGACGCGGGTCAAGACCCTGGCGTCCAACGCGTTCGAGCTCGAGCGCGCGGTCCTGGCCGCCGACCTGGTGATCGGCGCTGTGCTGATCCCGGGCGCCAAGGCCCCGAAGCTGGTGACCAACGAGATGGTGTCCCGGATGAAGCCGGGCTCGGTGCTCGTGGACATCGCGATCGACCAGGGTGGCTGCTTCGAGGACTCACGGCCGACGACGCATGCAGATCCGACGTTCATGGTCCACGGATCGGTCTTCTACTGCGTCGCGAACATGCCGGGCGCGGTGGCCAACACCTCCACCTACGCCCTGACGAACGTGACGCTGCCTTACGCGCTGGAGCTGGCGAACAAGGGCTGGAAGGAAGCCTTGCGCTCGGACCACGCCCTCGCGCTCGGTCTGAACACGCTCGCGGGCGACGTGACGTACGCGCCGGTCGCTGAGGCGCACGGGCTGCCGTCGATCAAGCTCGATGAGGTTCTGGCCTGAGGGCTATGAGCGCTGAGCCCATGGCGTAAGGCGCAAGCGCACACGCAAGGCAGACAACGAAGCGGCGGTCCGTGCCCCTCTCCCCTGAGGGCACGGACCGCCGCTGTCGTTCTTCACTACGGCTGCTGAGGCGGCTGCGGCGGCTGCTGGTACTCCGGCGGAGCCTGCTGCTGCGACGGCTGGGTACGAGCCTTGATCGACTGGCCGAGCGCGGCGAGCGAGCCGCCCTCCGCGGTGAAGCCGAGGTAAGCGAACACCGTCGCGACTATGCAGAGGATCAGTCCGACGTAGGTGCCGTAGTCCGCGCCCGCGCTGCCGACCAAGTCGGACGCGCTCGGGTACGTCAGCCACCGGATGAGGACGATGATCGTGGCGAGCAGTGTCGCCGAACCGAGCGCCGCGTAACCGCCGCGGATCGCCACCCGCTGCCCAAAGGCGGGCAGCGCCACCACAACGCCGACAGCGAGCAAGAGCAACATCGGGAACCAGGCCCAGAAGCCGATATTCCACGCGTTGTCGCTGGCGCTGTAGCCACCCGCGCTGACCGAGCCGAGGCTAAAACCCTTGATGGTAACGGAGTACCAGCTCAGGAAGCTATCGATGAACGCGAGCAGGCCCACTATCGCCAGCACGCGTTCGGTACGCCCGAGCTTCGTCAGATCCACAAGACCCCTCCCTCACCCGCGCGCCGGCCTACCCGGCACGCCGTCCGCAGGCGGTCTTCCCACCACCGATGCGCGGACTGCCAAAGGTGTATCACCGGCAATGGTGCGCGGGAAGACCTCCGTGTCGAGAGTGCCCCATCGGGAAGGTGCGATGCCCGGTCGGGTAGAGCGCCGAACGGCATGTCTACGTGCGGGAATTTCGGAATTCCGGGACGCGTCGGGAGCGGTCGATATCAGTTGTCGGATTTGCGGGGGATGATCTACGTCGGCCGGATCGCCGTCCGTCAGCAAGCCTCGCGGGACCTGCGAGGAGGACGCGACGTAGTGTGGCCCAACTGTGATGGTGATTTGTCGACCATATTTTCAGGGTTTCCCCGCGCGTTGCGCCACAGGAGCGACGCCGCCTTGCTGTAATTGGACAGCGACGCCTAGAGTCGCAGTGCCATCATGGCGTCAGAGCGATGAATACATAGGTCGACAATTGAGGCCGCGCGGTGGAGACTGTACTGGCGCCGGGCCACGCAGGGGGGCCTCAGCCCCGCGCAGCACTTTGGGAGGATGACCGGCAGGTGAGCGAACCCACATACGCCGAGCCGCAGATGGCGCCGCTCACCGGGAGGAGCGGTCGAGGAGGAGCAGTTGTGACCAGCGGTCCGTGGACGGGCGACGTCGAGATCGACGACCCGTACGGCATCGACGACGAGCTGCGCTTCGAGGACGGATTCGATCCAGACGCTGAAATAGAGCCCGACCCCGAGTACGCGGCCACCCTCGCCCCCGACCCGGCCACCCAGCGGCGCGAGCGGGTCGGGCCGACCGGCCGGCCGATGCCGCGTTTCCCGGCCCCCCGGCCCGCGATGGACCACGGCCCCGCCAAGATCATCGCGATGTGCAACCAGAAGGGCGGCGTCGGCAAGACCACCTCGACCATCAACCTCGGCGCGGCGCTGGCCGAGTACGGCCGCAAGGTCCTGCTGGTCGACTTCGACCCGCAGGGCGCGCTGTCGGTGGGCCTCGGGGTCAACCCGATGGAGCTGGACCGCACCGTCTACAACCTGCTCATGGAGCGGGGGGTGGGCATCGACGACGTCCTGCTCAAGACGGTCACCCCGGGCATGGACCTGCTGCCGAGCAACATCGACCTGTCGGCGGCCGAGGTCCAGCTGGTGACCGAGGTGGCCCGGGAGTCCTCGCTGGCGCGGGCCGTCAAGCCGGCCTTGGCGGACTACGACTACGTCATCATCGACTGCCAGCCCTCGCTGGGCCTGCTCACCGTCAACGCCCTGACGGCGGCGCACAGCGTCATCGTCCCGCTCGAGTGCGAGTTCTTCGCGCTGCGCGGCGTGGCGCTGCTGACCGAGACGATCGAGAAGGTGCGCGAGCGGCTGAACCCGGAGCTGGAGCTCGACGGCATCCTGGCCACCATGTACGACGCGCGCACGGTGCACAGCCGTGAGGTCCTGGCCCGGGTCGTGCAGGCCTTCGGCGACCAGGTCTTCCACACCGTGATCGGGCGCACCGTCCGATTCCCGGAGACCACCGTGGCGGGCGAGCCGATCACCTCCTACGCGTCCAGCTCGGTGGGGGCGGCCGCGTACCGCCAGCTCGCCAGGGAGGTGCTGGCGAGGTGCCCCGCAGAGTGAGGATGCCCGGGGCGGACGAGCTGTTCCGCCCCACCGGCCCGGCCGGGATGAACGGTCCGGCCCTGTCGGCGGTGGGCAACACGGTTCTGGCCCGGCACGGCGACCGGCTGCGCGCGGTGCCCGACCCGGTCGAGGAAGAGCCCGGCGACGCCCGGGCGGAAGCCGCCCCCGACGTCGAACCGAAGCGCGCGGCCGCCCGGGTACGGACCTCCACTCGCGCCGCACGCTCGGGCGCGCGCGGGGCCACCGGCCGCGAGCGCCACGACGAGAAGATCACCGTCTACGTCTCGCCGGAGGAACTGCTCGGTCTGGAGCAGGCCCGGATCATGCTGCGCGCCGAGCACGGCCTCGCGGTGGACCGCGGCCGGATCGTGCGCGAGGCGATAGATCTGGTCCTGGCCGACCTGGAGGCGAAGGGCGAGCTGTCGCTCCTGGTCCAGGCGCTGCGCGAGCACTGAGGCCGACATCCCGTCAGCGCCTGCGCGCAGGCCGCGCGCCGGGCCGGAAGGGACCATCCGGCGTAATACAGTGGCCCTGTGGAGGAGCACAGCGACGCAGTCCCGCAGGCCGCGGAGGCCCCGGCCCAGCAGGGGCCGCAGCAGCCGGGCGAGGAGCTGTCGCCGCTGACCGCGCGGGGCGGGAGCCGCCACGCGGCCTTCCAGGTCCACCTCGACGAGTTCGAGGGGCCGTTCGACCTGCTGCTCGGCCTGATCGCCAAGCACAAGCTCGACGTCACCACCCTGGCTCTGTCAAAGGTCACCGACGACTTCATCGCGTTCATCCACGCCAAGGGCTCGGACTGGGACCTGGACCAGGCCAGCGAGTTCCTGCTGGTCGCCGCCACGCTGCTGGACCTCAAGGCGGCCCGCCTCCTGCCGGCCGCGCAGGTCGAGGACGAGGAGGACCTGGCCCTGCTGGAGGCCCGCGACCTGCTGTTCGCGCGGCTGTTGCAGTACCGGGCCTACAAGCAGGTGGCCGTGGAGCTGGCGCAGCGTTACGCGAACGGCGCGCTTCGCCACCCGCGCTCGGTGCAGCTGGAGCCTGCATTCAAGGAACTGCTGCCCGAGGTGCTGATCAGTCTGACGCTGGATCAGTTCGCCGAGTTCGCGGTCCGGGCCATGACGCCGCGCCTCCCGCCGACCGTCTCGATCGAGCACATCCACCAGACCCAGGTGTCGATCCGTGAGCAGGCCAACGTCATCGCGGAGCGGCTGCGGGTCATGCGCACCGCGACCTTCCGCGCGCTGATCGCCGACGCGCCGGACACGATCCACGTCGTCGCCCGCTTCCTCGCGCTGCTCGAACTGTTCCGAGCGAAGGCGGTCGGCTTCGACCAGCTTGACCCGTTCGGGGAGCTGACGGTGCGGTGGACGGGCAGCGACGATGGCGAGTTCGACGCCGTCGAAGAGTTCGAGGGCTCGCCGCCGGAGAGCCCGGAGCAGGAGAGCTCGGGACAGGAGGGCTCGGAGCGGGAGAAGGCGGCGGCACCGCTGGCGATCGTGCCGGCCCAGCGCACCCAGAAGGGGACCGAAGACGATGAGTGAGCCCGATTCGCATTCGACTGCGGGCGCGGCGTTCTGGGCAGCGCGGGGCGTGCGGATAGAGCCCGAACCGATCGGGGACGAGTCCGAGGCGGCGGAGAGCGATCTTGGGGAGGAGTCGGGGGGCGGGGAGACCGAGGCGGAGAGCGCGCCAACGGCCGCAGTCCCCGTACAGGCTCACGCCCGCGACGTCGAACCCGACGAGGTCACTGCCGAAGCGACGCGCGAGGTCGCGGACGACGCCGAGTCGGACGCGGTGACGGATGCCGAAGACGACGTGGAGCCGGAGGCGGCGCCGTTGGACGCGGAAGCGTCAGACCTCGCGCCGTTCATCCCGGCCCAGGCGACCCTTGAGGACGTCGAGCCGCAGGCCGGCGACCCGGTCGACGGCCTCGCCGCGCTCGGCGCCGCCATGGCCGAGGCGCGCCGGGCCCGCGAGACCGACGCCGAGCCCGCCTGGCAGCTGACCGCGGGTGAGCTCGCCGCCCCGCTGCCGCCGCTCAAGGCCTGTCTCGAGGCGGTCCTCATGGTCGTCGACGAACCCGTCTCGGCGGTCGTGCTCGCCCAGGTGGTCGAGCGGCCCAAGAGCGAGGTCGAGGAGGCGCTGCTTGCGCTGGCTTCGGAATACGCCGCTCAGGGGCGCGGTTTCGAGCTGCGCGAGGTCGGCACCGGCGACGGCGACGAGACCGGGTGGCGGATGTACTCCCGTGCCGAGTGCGCTCCGGTGGTCGAACGCTTTGTGCGCGACGGCCAGCAGGCCAGGCTCACCCAGGCCGCTTTGGAGACTCTGGCGGTCGTGGCCTATCGTCAGCCGGTCAGCCGTTCGAAAGTCTCGGCCATCCGCGGCGTCAACTGTGACGGCGTGATGCGGACCCTGCTTGCCCGCGGTCTCCTCGAGGAGTGCGGCACCGAGCACGAGACCGGGGCGCTGCTTTACCGGACCACCGGCTACTTCCTGGAGCGGATGGGCCTTAAGAGCCTTGACGAGCTTCCGGATCTCGCCCCGTTGCTGCCGAGCGCCGCGGACCTCGAGGAGGAGACCTGAGCGCCGGGCCGCGAGAAGGCGCACGACACGACGTAATGGAAAGAAGTGTGGGAGCGATGGAACGGCGACGGATCCCCTTGAGCGATCCCGACGAGGAGGGTGTGCGCCTGCAGAAGGTGCTGGCCGCCGCCGGGGTGGGCTCGCGGCGCGCCTGCGAGGAGATGATCGAGCAGGGGCGGGTCACCGTGGACGGGCAGCGGGTGCGCGTCCAGGGCATGCGCGTGGACCCGGAGAAGGCCGTCATCCACGTGGACGGCATGCGGATCGCCTCGACCCCCGGCGCCGCGCACCTGGCGCTGAACAAGCCCGTCGGGGTGCTGTCGACGATGAACGACCCGGAGGGCCGGCCGAACCTCGGCGACATCGTCGAGGGGCGGGGGCAGCGGCTGTTCCACGTCGGCCGGCTCGACGCCGAGACCGAAGGGCTGATCCTGCTCACGAATGACGGGGAGCTGGCGCACCGGCTCACCCATCCGTCGTACGGGGTGCAGAAGACGTACCTGGCGCAGGTCGAGGGGATCATCCCGCGCGACCTGGGCAGGCGGCTGCGCGAGGGCATCCTGCTGGAGGACGGCCTGGCCCGCGCGGACAGCTTCAAGATGGTGGACGCGGTCGGCCGCCACGCCTTGGTCGAGGTGGTCCTCCACGAGGGCCGCAAGCACATCGTGCGGCGGATGCTGCAAGAGGCCGGATTCCCGGTCAAGCGGCTGGTGCGCACCCGGTTCGGGCCCATCGCGCTGGGCGACCAGCGGCCGGGGAAGGTGCGCAACCTGAACCGCGAGGAGATCGGAGCGCTGTACAAGGCCGTGGGCATGTGACCGGACGACGGCCGGGCGGTAGATCACACCGCAGTATGATCACATTGCGATAGATCACACGGTGGTACACAAAAGTCACCTTGAGCGACACTAAACTTGCACTATTCGTTATCTTGAACAGTTCAGGTTTTGTGGATAGCGTGCCGTCATGACCGCGTCCGAGACTCCAACCCCGGCCCGGGAGTTGCGCGGTGCCGGGCTGCGGGTGACGGCCGCCCGCGTCGCGGTGCTCGAGACTGTGCGCCAGGGCGACCACCTCGGCGCCGAGGCGATTGCCCTGCGGGTGCGCGAGCGCGTGGGCCACATCTCGCTGCAGGCCGTTTACGAGGCACTGAACGCCTTAAGCGCCGCGGGACTGGTACGCCGCATCGAACCGGCCGGCAGCCCGGCCCGGTTCGAGGGGCGCATCGGGGACAACCACCACCACCTCGCGTGCCGATCGTGCGGGTCAGTCGTCGACGTGGACTGCGCGGTCGGCGAGACGCCCTGTCTGACCGCGTCCGACGACCATGGCTACTCGATCGACGAGGCCGAGGTCATCTTCTGGGGCCTGTGCCCCGACTGCTCCACCGCCCGCAGTTCTTGAGCAGTGTGATTCCGCCAAATCACGGAAGGATTCCTATGTCTGAGACCCATCAACAAGGCGTCGTAGCCCCGGCGACGGAGAGCGCAGGCGGCTGTCCGGTGTTGGGGCGGGCGCTCCACCCGACACAGGGCGGCGGGAATGCCCAGTGGTGGCCTGAACGGCTCAACCTGAAGATCCTGGCCAAGAACCCGGCCGTGGCCAACCCGCTGGGCGAGGAGTTCGACTACGCCGCGGCGTTCGACACCCTCGACCTGGCGGCGGTCAAGCAGGACATCGCGCAGGTGCTGACCACCTCGCAGGACTGGTGGCCGGCCGACTTCGGCAACTACGGCCCGCTCATGATCCGGATGGCGTGGCACAGCGCCGGCACCTACCGGATCAGCGACGGCCGCGGCGGCGCGGGGGCCGGCCAGCAGCGCTTCGCCCCGCTCAACAGCTGGCCGGACAACGGCAACCTGGACAAGGCCCGGCGCCTGCTGTGGCCGGTCAAAAAGAAGTACGGGCAGAAGATCTCCTGGGCCGACCTGATGGTCCTGGCCGGGAACGTCGCGCTGGAGTCCATGGGCTTCGAGACCTTCGGCTTCGGCGGCGGCCGCGAGGACGTCTGGGAGTCTGAAGAGGACGTCTACTGGGGCCCCGAGCACACCTGGCTCGGCGACGAGCGCTACACCGGCGTGCGTGACCTCGAGGAGCCGCTCGGCGCGGTCCAGATGGGCCTGATCTACGTCAACCCGCAGGGACCGAACGGCAACCCGGACCCCCTGAAGGCGGCCGTCGACATCCGCGAGACCTTCCACCGGATGGCGATGAACGACGAGGAGACCGTCGCGCTGATCGCGGGCGGCCACACCTTCGGCAAGACCCACGGCGCGGGCCTGGAGTCCAACGTCGGCCCTGAGCCCGAGGGCGCCCCGATCGAGCAGCAGGGCCTGGGCTGGAAGAACGCCTTCGGCACCGGCAAGGGCGGCGACGCGATCACCAGCGGCCTCGAGGGCATCTGGACCAACACCCCGACGACCTGGGACAACAGCTTCTTCGAGATCCTGTTCGGCTACGAGTGGGAGGTGTTCAAGAGCCCGGCGGGCGCGTGGCAGTGGCGGCCGAAGGACGGCGCCGGGGCGGGCACCGTCCCCGACGCGCACGACCCGTCGAAGCGCGTCGCCCCGACGATGCTGACCACCGACCTCTCTCTGCGGTTCGACCCGATCTACGAACCGATCTCGCGGCGGTTCAAGGACAACCCCGACCAGTTGGCGGACGCCTTCGCCCGCGCCTGGTTCAAGCTGACGCACCGTGACATGGGCCCGATCGCGCGCTACCTCGGCCCGGAGGTCCCGGCTGAGGTGCTGCTGTGGCAGGACCCGCTGCCCGCGGTGACGCACGCACTCGTCGACGCGGCGGACGTCGCCTCGCTCAAGGCGCAGGTCCTCGCCTCGGGTCTGACGGTGTCTCAGCTGGTGTCCACGGCGTGGGCGTCGGCCTCGTCCTTCCGGGGCAGCGACAAGCGCGGCGGCGCGAACGGCGCGCGCATCAGCCTCGAGCCGCAGAGCGGCTGGGAGGTCAACGACCCGGACCAGCTGGCTTCGGTGCTGCGCACGCTCGAGGGCATCCGGGAGTCCTTCAACGCCGCACACAGTGCTGATTCAAACAATGACGGCAAGCGGATCTCCCTGGCCGACCTGATCGTGCTCGCCGGTGGTGCGGCCGTCGAGCAGGCGGCCAAGGAAGCCGGTGTCTCGGTCGAGGTTCCCTTCACGCCGGGCCGTGCGGACGCGACGCAGGAGCAGACGGACACCGAGTCGTTCGCCGCGCTCGAGCCGGCCGCCGACGGCTTCCGCAACTACCTCGGCAAGGGCAACCGGCTCCCCGCCGAGTACCTGCTGCTCGACCGGGCGAACCTGTTGACCGTGAGCGCTCCGGAGATGACCGTCCTGGTCGGCGGCCTGCGCGTGCTGGGCGCGGACCACGGGCAGTCCCGCCTCGGCGTGTTCACCGCGACGGCCGGCGTGCTCACCAACGACTTCTTCGTCAACCTGCTCGACATGAGCACCACGTGGAGGCCGACCTCCGGGGACGCGAACACCTTCGAGGGCAGCGACGCCACGGGCGCGGTCAAGTGGACCGGCAGCCGGGTGGACCTCGTCTTCGGAGCGAACTCCGAGCTGCGGGCGATCGCCGAGGTCTACGCGAGCGACGACGCGAAGGAGAAGTTCGTGCGCGACTTCGTCGCGGCCTGGGACAAGGTCATGAACCTGGACCGGTTCGACCTCCGCTGATCTGCGCGGTCTGATCGGCACAGTCTCAAACAGCACAGTGTGAAACGGCGTCGTCCGGGTCGGCCCTCGTGGCTGGCCCGGACGACGCCGTCTGCTTTATCGCCCGTTGACGCGCGTTAGGCGCACGGCGAGCACGCCACCGAGCAGCGCGATGCAGCCGGACACCATGAGCATGACGGCGATCGCGTGCGCGGACGGGTGTACGCCCGGCTGAGCCAGCAGGTTCAGGAACAGAGTGCCGAACGTCGCGATGCCGGTGACCTGGGCCAGCTGCGTCGCAGTCGAGATCACACCGCTGGCGTCGGCTGCGTCGCCGACCGGGATGCGGGCGAGCATCGTGCCGAGCAGCGGACTGTAGGCGACGCCGAGCCCAGTGGCGTTGAGCGCCTGCAGGATCCAGCGCGTCACACCACCGGTGGTGCCCGTGTGCAGGTCTGCGGCCAGTCCGAACGAGGTCGCCGCGACGAGCACGAACCCGCCGACGATCAGCCACGGGTACAAGCGCGGCGGCAGCTTGCGCCACCAGAGCGACACCAGGAAGATCCCCACCGCGCCGGGCGCGCCCGCCAGGCCCGCGTCGAGCGCGGAGAAGCCGAGGGCGCCCTGCAGGTGCAGCGTCACCGCGAAGAAGCCGCCGGTCAGCACGGCCATGACGACGAACAGCAGCGTGACCGACAGGGAGAAGCGCGGCAGCCGCAGGATGCGCCCGGGGATGACCGGCATGCCCCCGCGCCGGGCGACTCTGGTTTCCACAGCGGCGAACGCGGCGACGCCCACGGCGCTCGCCGCGAGCAGCACCCAGCCCCACACCGGCCAGTGCTCGTCGTGGCCGAGGACCAGCGGGAGCACGAACGCCAGGACCGTCGGCGTCAGCACGGCCACGCCGACCGGGTCGAGGCCGCGCCCCGGCTCGCCCCGGTCCTTGGGCAGAACACGCCCGCTGATGAAGAAGGCGGCGATCCCGACCGGCACGTTGACCAGGAAGGCCGGGCGCCAGGTGGACCCGGCGAGGTTCGCGCTGATCAGCAGACCCCCGATGACCTGCCCTGCTGCCGCGCCGCCGGCCAGGACGGCGGTGTACATGCTGGTGGCCCGCAGCCGCGCGGGGCCGTCGAAGTTGCGCTGGATGATGGACAGCACCTGGGGCACCATCGCGGCGGCGCCGACGCCCTGGATCGCGCGAAACGCGATCAGGCCGCCCGTGTTCGGCGCGAGTCCGCAGGCCAGCGAGGCGAGGGTGAACAGGGCGAGCCCGGCGCGGAAGACCCGGCCGTGGCCCCACAGGTCGCCCAGGCGCGCGCCGGTGACGATGAGCATCGCGTACGCGATGGTGTAGCCGGAGACGGCGAGCTGGAGCCCGGCGCCGGACGCGTGCAGCTCGGTGTGGATGGTGGGCAGGGCGACGTTGACGACGGCCACGTCGAGCACCGCCATGAACATCGCGATCAGGACGGTCCACAGCAGTGGGTTGTCGGCGGGCCGGATCTCCGGCCCCGTCGCCGCCGAACGCGTTACCCCGCTAGTCGTTGACGATGAGATTGTCGCTGATGACATGTCACCAGCGTGGCGGGCTCGGCATCCTGTTACTAAGAGCCTGCTTATCCTGGTATCAGCAGCACCTGGATGAACGGTCCGGTGCTGGTCAAAATGGGGGCGTGACCATGACGGCAGAGCCTGTGGCGAATTCGACGATACGGCCACCGCGCGAGGAACGGTGGGGGCCGGTCAACGAACGGCGCCCTGACACCAACGCCGACGGCCGCGAGAGCGACGGAGTCTACACCTCACGGCTCTACGACCTCTACGCCGATGGCGACGGCGCCTCACCGCCGCACGGGACGGGCACCAGGCCCGCGCCGGCGAAGGTCCGCCGCGCCGAACTGGCCACGTTCCTGCGTTCCCGCCGGGAGCGGTTGACCCCGCAGGACGTCGGCATGCCCGGCGGCCCGCGCCGACGCACGCCCGGACTGCGGCGCGAGGAGGTCGCGCAACTCGCCGGAGTCGGAGTGACCTGGTACACGTGGCTCGAACAGGGCAGGCCGATCAACGCCAGCACCCAGGTGCTCGACGCGATCGCCCGGACCCTGCGACTCGACCGCGACGAACACGACCACCTCTACCGGCTGGCCGACGTACCCTCCATCGCCGTGCCCGACGCGCGCACGGTGGGCCTCGAACCCGAGGTGCTCGAGATCATCGGCGATATGACCTCGCTCGCCGCGGTGCTCAACGAGCGCTTCGACGTGCTCGCCTGGAACCGGCCCTACGAGCTGGTGTTTCCCAGCCTTACGACGAAGCGCTACCGGTACCGCAACACCCTGTGGGCGACGTTCGCCATGCCGGGCTGCTGTCATCCGTTCGTCAACCGGGGCGAGGAGATGCCATACATGGTGGCGACGCTGCGCGCGGCCTACGGGCGGCACGTGGGCGAGCCGTGCTGGGAGTTGTTCATCAAGGACCTGATCGAGCAGAGCCCGGAGTTCGCCCGGATGTGGCGGGACCACGAGGTGCGCGGCCACAGCACCCGCACGAAGATCTTCCGGCACCCGGCCCTCGGCGAGCTGCGCTTCAAGGCGACGAGCCTGGGGGTCCTGGCCACACCCGGGGTGGGCATCGCCGTCTACAGACCCGCCGACCAGCAGACCAAAGACGGCATGGCGCAACTCGAGGCCGGGGTGCAGGCGCCCATCGGCACGCTTCCGTGCGGGCACTCGATCGCGCCGGTGCCGGTGTGAGCCCCGTCGTCGAGCGCTACCAGGCGTCGCGCGGCGAGGCGTAGAGCTCGATCAGGCCGGCGGCGCACTGGTCCAGGTCGGGCCAGGTCTCGGCGCGGGCACGGCCCGCGGCGGCGAGGCGCGACCGCGCGTCGGGGTCCTGGGCGAGGTTGCTGACCGCTTCCGCGACGGCGTCGGCGTCGCCGGGTGGCACGAGCAGCGCGGCGTCGCCGACGAGCCCGGGGATTCCGCCGACCGAGGTGGCCACGACGGGTACGCCCGCGCGCATCGCTTCCTGGACGACCAGTGCTCGGGCCTCCCAGGCGGAGCTCAGCACGAGCAGATCAGCCGCGGACAGGAGGTCCGCGATGTCGCCGCGGTGTCCGAGCAGGGCTGCGTTGAGGCCGTGGGCGTCGATATCGGCTTGCAGCTGGTCGCGCAGGGGTCCGTCGCCGGCGATCGCGACGTGGATCCCGGTGCCTCTCCATGCCCGCGCGGCGGTGAGCAGGGTGGGGTAGTCCTTCTGCGGCGCCAGGCGTCCGACGGCGAGGACGAGGATTTCGCCATCGTCGTCTTTGAGGCCGAGTTCCACGCGGACGTCATGGCGTGTGCGCGTCGGCGACGGTTGTGGCGGCGCGGGTACCGGACCCAGCCGGGCTTCACGTGCGCCGAGCGCCTTAGCCCGCGCGACCAGATCCTCCGACGCGCCGAGTATGACATCCGCCCGCCGCACTGCCAGGTACTCCAGCCCGGTGAGCAGCCGTGCTTTGAGGCCGCCGGCCAGCATCGCGTTGTGCAGCGTGACAACTGACGGCGTCTTGGTACGGAGCAGTGCGAGGCCGGTGAGGGCGCCGGCCCGCACGCCGTGCGCGTGCACGACATCTGTGTCCGTGAGGGCCCGCCGCAGTGCCGCGACCGCCCGCACATCGTTCACCAGGCTCGGCGCCGCCGAGATCTGCACCGGCCGAAACTGCGCTCCGTGCCGCGTGAAGTGGAAGAGTTCCTCGGTCTGGGGCGGGCCCGCGACGACGACATCGTGCCCGCGCTGGGCGAACTCCCGCGCGAGATCAAGTACGTGCACGCCCACGCCGCCGGTACTTGTGCCCAGGACGAGCGCGATGCGCAGCGGTTTCACCGCTTCCCGCCCGCGCGCACGCTCCGCGGCCGTCGCGAGCCCACCAGGCGCCGCAGCGCCGGCACGTTCCCGAGCCCGCGCAGGCCGTCCGTCGCGCGAGCCAGCAGCGGCCGCAGATCGCCGTCGTCGAGCGCGAGCACCAGCGCCCCGAACACCAGCAGGGCGATCACGCCGCACAGCGCCGCCGTCCCGAGCGCAGCTGCCGATCCGGTCGGCCCGATCCAACTGGCGACCAGCCAGCCCGCCGCACCTGCCGCGGCCGCGGCTATGACGCCGACCGCCGCCGCGCGCGCGAGTCCGGTGAACGCGCCGGGCCCGGCCCGCCGCCGCGCCGCCACGAGCAGCAGCACCCCCGCGAGCGTCATCCCGACTGCGTTCCCCAGCCCCAGTGCCGCCACCGCCTGCGTCGGGGGCAGCGCCCAGATCAGCACGACGTCGGCGGCCAGCACCGTCAGCCAGCCGATCACGGTCGCCGTCGCGGCGTCGCGCCCGTGGCCGCCGGCGTACAGGACGCGGCCCAGGTGCGCGATCGCCGCGTAGCCGGGCAGCCCCAGCGCGAAGGCCAGCAGCCCGTACGCCATCATCGAAGGCCGCGGGCCGGTCGGAGCGGAGATGAACAGGTACGCCATCGGCCACGCCGTCGCCGCCAGCAGCGCCGAGCCCACACACGCGGCGATCAGCACCGCCCGGCTGGTCGCGGAGACCCCCGCGCGGAAGCCCGCCAGGTCGCCGTCGTCCGACCGCGCCGACAGCTCCGTGAACGAGGTCGTCGCGATCGGCACGGCCAGCACCGCGTACGGCAGGACGTACACGGCCCAGCTGAACGTGTACACCGTCAAGGCGCCGTCGGCGGCGTGCGAGTGGCTGGTGAGCACGACGACGCCCAGCACGACCAGGTTCTGCGCGGCGAGCGTCGCTATACCCGCCGCAGCCAGTCCCCGCGCACGCTTGGCGATACCCGCAGGCAGCCGGAAGCGGGGTCGCAGCCGCATCCCGCTACGCCGCAGCGCGGGCAGCAGGCTCAGCGCCAGCGTCGCCACACCGGCGGTCGTGCCGAGGCCGAGAAAGAGTTCGGACGCCGTACCGTCCGTGGTGAGGGCGCCCCCGGCGGCGGTCGGATCGACCTCGCCGAAGACCAGGTACGTCGAAACCACGATGACGCTCGAGAGCAACGGGGCCAGCGCTGGAGCGAGGAACCGCCGGTCGGCTTGGAGCGTGGCGGAAAGTACGACCGCGACCCCGTAGAGCGGGATCTGCGGCAGGAACATGACCAGGAACCGGGCGACCGTCGCGCCGTACGGGCCGACCGGGGCGTGGCCGCCGGCCAGCAGGTCGCCGAGCCGTCCCGAAGCCACGATGCCGATCACGCTGAGCGGCAGCAGCACCGCCACGGCCCAGGTCAGCAGCGCCGAGACGATGGCCTCCGCGTCGCGGCGCTCGCCCCGCGCCAGCGGCCCGGCCAACAGCGGCACCGCCACGCTGGCCAGCGCGCCGCCCGCGACGATGTCGAAGACGGTGTTGGGGACCTGGTTGGCCGTGTTGTAGGCGTCGGCCAGGGCCTGCGTGCCCACGGTGTGCGAGAACGCCAGCGTCCGCAGGAAGCCGACCATCCGCGACAGCACCGTGACCGCCGCGATCAGCACCGCCCCCCCGGCGACCGTCCGTACCGCCGACCGCCCGCGCGGCTCGACGTCGACGGGCGCTACTGGCTGCAGCAGCGGGTCGTCGACGGAGGGCAGCGGGGCTCGGCGGTCAGGCACGTCGGCCGAGTCCGTCCAGTGCGCGCAGCGGGGGGCAGCCGGCGATCACCTTCGTGAAGGAGACCTTCTCGCTGGCCAGCGTGACGGCGGTGAGCACGGCGGCGCGCCCGGCGAGCGCGGCGCGCGAGGACGCCGACGCGGCGGCCGCGGTACCCAGCACGGCGCCGAGCGCGTTCGCCCCGGCGTCGCCGAGCATGGCGCGCTCGTCCAGGTCCTCGGGCAGCAGCGCGAGGGCCGCGCCGAGCCCGGCCCAGCGCACCGCGCCGACTCCCGCGGTTTCACTCGAACGGAGCAGTGCGGGGGCCGCGGCGAACGCGGCGCCCTTGATCGCCCGGCCGGGCCGTAGGTCCAGCAGGTTGACGGCGTTCGCGGCGGCGGCCACGGTCACCCCGGCCAGCAGCTTGTCCACGAGCGTGTCCTGCGGACCACGCCGCACCAGGGCCCCGGCCAGCAGGCCGACGCCGCCGATGCCGAGGATCTTCACCCCGCCGGTGGTCAGCTCGCCCTTGGCCAGCGCCTTGAGGTGGCCGCGCATCCCGCGCCGGTCCGCGTTGCCGCGCAGGTCGTCGTATACGCCGAAGGCGCCCGCCCCGACCGCCGCGCCCACGGCGGCAGCGCGCAGCGGCGCGGGAACCCCGGGCACCACGGCCAGCGCCGCGGCGGCCCCTGCCGCGTATGCTGGACCCTCGAGCAGGGTGACCGGCTCGCCGCGGTGGTTGACTCGGTTCCACATCTTCGGATCTCGGGCCGGGCCGTCGGTCGCGACCGCACGCCGCGCCGCGCTGAAAGCGGCCCGGGCCGCTACGGCGCCGAGCGCCGCCGCAGCCAGCCGTCCGGTCGCGCGGCGCGCGCCGCCGTCGGCGGATCCGAAGACGCTGGCCGCGAATCCCATGAGCCGTTCCTTCTCTCTGCGTGCTGCGTACCGATCGGTGGTGCGGTGGACCAGGCTATGGCGGCGCCCCGACGCCGCGTCAACTCGCCGACGGCGTCGGCAGGGTGGGCAGTTTGGGCAACAGGCCGTCGGTCGTGCCGACGGTACCGTAATGTCCGGCCGCGGCCGACGCGTTCGCCGCCTCCTGGTAGAGCACGAACACCACGGCGACCTGTCCGGTGGTCTGGTCCACGTCGTCCACGGTGGACACGGACTTGGCCGCCGGGCTCTTGAGCACCGCGGTGATCAGGCCTCCGGTGCCCGCCGCGCCCGCGGTGCCGGCGATCACCGCGCCGGTCCCGTCGGCGTGCAGGGCCTCGGCCAGCGCGATGTACGCCGCGTTCGCCGGGGCGCCGCTCGCCTCGGTCGGCGCGGCGATGAACGCGGCGTTGGGCCGGGTGACCACCGCTGAGCTGGGCATCGTGTTGACGGTGATGACGCCGTTCTGCGCGAAGGCCTGGAGGGTCCTGACGGCCCAGTCCGGCGTCATGGTGCTGGGGGCGTTACTCGTGATGCCGGACGACGTGGGCGGCGTGGACAGCGACTGCTGCGCGGTCAACGCCTCGGCGAGCAGGTTCATCGCCGCCGTCGTCCCGGTCCCGGTGACCGGTTGGCCGAGCGGCGTGTAAGCGGAGACGAGCTGCGCGAGCTGGTCGGTGCTGCTGCCGTCGGCGAAGGTCTTGTTGACCGTGATGTCCGAGGCGATGGTCGCGGAGGCCTGTTTGATCAGCGAGAGCGTCGACTTGTCGAGACCGTCGTCGGAGCCGTCGATCCGCACCACGATCACCGAGTACGGTTCGAGGGCGCCGCTGACCAGGTTGTCCTTCGTGGTGTCGATGTAGTTCTGCAGCTGGCCGTTGGAGCCGGTCAGCGAGCGGTTGTTCTGTTTGAGGGTATTGATCTGGTTGGTCTGGCCGTTGATGGTGCCGTGCAGGTTGTTGACCGCGTCCTGGTTCACGATCGTCGCGCCGAGCACGAGGCCGACGGTCAGCGCCAGGAAGACCGCGATGATGGAGACCACGTGGTACCGGAAGTCGATCAACGGAAGAGCCCCTGCACCCAGAAGACGAAGGCGTCCCAGTAACCGCGCAGCACTTCCCAGTACGCGTGGGCGAGCGGGGAGAAGAACGCGGTCGCCACGATCGTGACCATCGCCGCGGCGACGAGCATCAGCAGCGATCCGGAGGAGATCTGGCTGCGGTAGAGCCGGGAGACGCCCTTCGCGTCGACCAGCTTGCCGCCGACGCGCAGCCGGGTCAGCAGGGTCGAGGCCATCCCGCCGCGGCCCTTGTCGAGGAACTCCACCAGGGTCAGGTGGGTGCCGACCGCCACGATGAGCTTGGCGCCCTTGTCATCGGCGAGCAGCATCGCGACGTCCTCGCTGGTGCCGGTCGCCGGGAAGACCACGCACTCCCGGCCGAGCGAGCGCAGCCGCTCGAGGCCCGGGGCCCGGCCGTCCCGGTAGGCGTGCACGACGATCTCCGCGCCGCAGGCCAGCGCCTCGTCGGAGACCGAGTCCATGTCGCCGACGATCATATGGGGCCGGTAGCCGGCCTCGAGGATGGCGTCCGCGCCGCCGTCCACGCCGATCAGGACCGGGCGGTACTCCCGGATGTACGGGCGCAGGGCCTTGAGATCCTCGCGGTAGTGGTAGCCGCGCACCACGATCAGCACGTGCTTGTCGTCGAAGTCGGTGCGCACGTGCGGCACGCCGACCCCGTCGAGCAGCAGGTCCCGCTCCTTGCGCAGGTACTCCATGGTGTTCTCGACGAACGCCTCGAGCTGCTCGGCCAGCCCCGCGCGCGCGTCGTCCATGGCGGCGACCACGTCCGGGGTCTCCAGGAGCTTGCCGGCCGCCAGCGGGGTCTCGCCGCGGAACAGCACGTTGCCCTCGACCCGCAGCAGCTCGCCCTCGCGGGCCAGCTCCATCACGTCCGGGCCGACCTCGTCGAGCAGCGGGATCCCGGCCGACACGATGATCTCCGGGCCGAGGTTCGGGTAGCGGCCGCTGATCGAGGCCGAGGCGTTGATGACAGCAGCCGGACGGCACGCGACCAGCGCCTCGGCGGCCACCCGGTCGATGTCCTGGTGGTCGATGACGGCTATGTCGCCGGGCCGCAGCCGCTTGGTGAGGTTCTTGGTGCGCCGGTCCACGCGCACGACTCCCCCGCCGCCGGGGGCAGGCCGGAACCGGACCCGGTCGTTCACCCGCTCTGCGGGGCGGGTCTGGGCGCCGGGATTCGCCAGCAACGCGCGTGCGGAGATCCTCATCGGGACAATCCTGCCAGCTGCCGGGGACCGTTCACGCCCCGCGGCGCACGTTCTTAATCCGCCTTCAGGCCGCTGTGACGGTGTTGTTACGTAGGCCCTTACGGCGTGCTTACTCGCCGATGTACAACGATTCAGCCGCGTTCGGCGTGGGCGGCGGCCAGGAGCTCGTCGGCGTGTGCCTGGCCGAGCTCCGAATCCTCCAGGCCGGAGAGCATACGCGCAAGTTCGCGCCGCCGCTGGGCCTCGTCGAGCACGACCACACCGGAGGACGTCACCGAGCCGTCGTTCTCCTTACGCACCAGCAGCTGCCGGTCGGCGAACGCGGCGACCTGAGGCAGGTGGGTGACGACAATCACTTGAGCCGTGCGGGCGAGTCGAGCCAGACGCCGGCCGACCTCGACCGCCGCCTTGCCGCCCACCCCGGCGTCGACCTCGTCGAACACGAAGGTAGGCACCGGGTCGGCGCCCGCGAACACGACCTCGACGGCGAGCATCACCCGGGACAGCTCGCCGCCGGAAGCGCCCTTTCCGATGGGCAGGAGCGGCGCGCCGGGGTGCGGGGCGAGCCGGAGTTCTACGTCGTCCACGCCGTTGGGGCCGAAGGCGACCAGTCGCTCGGCGCCGGTGTCCGGGTCGGGCACCGGCAGCGCGCTCGCGTCGCCGCCAGTCGCGACCGGCGCCGCGTCGGCCGCGATGACCCGCTGGGCGACGTTCACGGCGATGCGGGCGTGCGGCATGGCCAGTTCGGTCAGTTCGGTGGTGACCGCGGCGGCGAACTTCTCGGCCGCGGCCGCGCGGGCGCCGGACACCTCGCCGGCGTAGCCCGCCAACTGCGCGCGCAACTCGTCGCGGCGGGCGGTGAGGCTTTCGATCCGGTCGTCGTCGCCGTCGAGCTCGGCTAGGCGCAGCACACCGCGTTCGGCCCAGGCCAGCACGTCCTCGACGGTGGGGCCGTAGCGGCGGCACAGGTTCTCCAGGTCGCTGATCCGCTCGTGGACGACCTCGAGGCGCACCGGGTCCGCCTCGATCCCGGCGAGGTAGCCAGCCAGGTCGGTCGCGGTCTCGGTGAGCAGCCAGTACAGCTCCTCGAGGCGCGTCGCGATGGGGCCGAGCGCGGCGTCGTCCCCCTTGGCCTGGTCCACGGCCCGCCGCGCGGCGTTGACCAAAGACGCGGCGTCGCGGGCGGGGCCGGTGTCGTCCGAGGCGACCAGGGCCTCGTGAGCAGTGGACGCGGCGGAGCGCAGCGATTCCGCGTTGCCGAGCCGCTGGGCTTCCGCGATCAGCTCCTCGAGCTCCCCGGCGACCGGCTCGACCTTTTCGATCTCGGACAGGCCGTAGCGCAGCGCGTCGGCTTCCTGTAGCCGCTCGCGAGCCTGCGTCGTGAGCTCCTCGAGCTGCGCGGCCACGGAGCGGTACTCCTGGTACGCGGCACGATAGGCGGCCAGCGGTCGGGAAACGGCCTCTCCGGCGTAGCGGTCCAGGGCGGCGCGCTGGCGGGCGGGCTGGAGCAGCCGTTGCTGAGCCGACTGGCCGTGCATGGCGATCAGCTCTTCGCCGAGGTCCGCGATGACGGACACGGGTACGGCCTGGCCGCCCAAATGCGCCCGCGACCGCACCGCGGCGCCGGATCCGGCCTGGGCCTGAGCCTGGGATTGCCCGTCGCGGCCCTGCCCGCTCTGCCCGATCACCCGCCCCAGCAACAGCTCAACCCGCTCGCGCCCGGCTTCGTCCGTACCGGCCGGGTCCACCGCGGCCCCAGCCTCTTCCGCACGCCGGGCCACAGAACTGTCCGCGGCGAGGAGCAGCCGGCCCTCGACGGTGGCGCGGTCGGCGCCGGGACGGATCCGGGTCGTCTCCGCACGCCCGCCGAAAAGCAGGTCGAGCCCACTGACGACCATGGTCTTGCCCGCGCCGGTCTCGCCGGTGACCGCGGTGAAGCCAGGCGAAAGGTCGAGAACCGCGTCCTCGATGACTCCGAGGCCGCGGATGCGCATCTGCTCCAGCACACTGGTGAGATTAGCCGAACAGCCCGACGCGGGACCCGTCCCTTAGTCGTCTGCGGACTATCTGTGCACCTCGACAGGATTTGGCCCGCCAGCCAAGCCGCTTCAAACACCACGGCCTTCCCCTCAGCTCGCCGTTTCCTCTCCACAGGCCTTTTACTTGTGCCTCGCCGCCAGCCAAGCCGCCTCAAGCCACGTCAGCCATCTGTCGCCTCGTCAGCCGCCGCACCAACGGACACCGCACCAATCGACACCGTCCCCCCCTTTAGCTCGCCGTCTCCCCCTAACTCGCCGTTCTTTCCCCCTGGGCCTGTTACTTGTGCCTCGCCCGCCACCCGTTCACCGGCAGCGCGAACTTCGCCACCAGCCGGTCGGTGAACGGTGCGTCCCGTAGCCGCGCCAGCCGCACGGGCCGCTTGCCTCGCCTGACCTCGACCCGCGCTCCGGCGGGCAGCTCGAAGGTCCGCCGGCCGTCGCACCACAGCACCCCGGTGCCCTCCGCGCCGATGTGCCCGTCCTCGAGCTCGATCGCCATCAGCGACGTCGGCGCGGTCACCAACGGCCGGGCGAACAGCGCGTGCGCCGAGATCGGCACCAGGAGCAGCGCCTCGACCTCCGGCCAGACCACCGGGCCACCCCCGGAGAACGCGTACGCAGTCGATCCCGTAGGCGTCGCGCAGACCACGCCGTCGCAGCCCCAGCGCGACAGCGGCCGGCCGTCGATCTCGATCAGCACCTCGATCATCCGCTCGCGGGACCGCTTCTCGATGCTGGCGTCGTTCAGCGCCCATTCGCGAAAGAGCACCTCGCCGTCCAGCAGCACGGTGACGTCCAGCGTCATCCGCTCCTCGACCGAGTAGCGCTGATCCACGATCCGCGCGACGACCTCGTGCAGGTCCTCCAACTCCGCTTCGGCGAGGAAGCCGACCCGCCCGAGGTTGACCCCGAGCAGCGGGATATCGGCGGCGCGGGCCAGTTCCGCACCGCGCAGCAGCGTGCCGTCGCCGCCGAGGACGACGACCAGTTCGCAGCCATCGACGGCGTGCCGGTCGTCTTGCACGATCCAGGCCGCGGGCTCGGGGTCCACGTTGTCCACCTCGCCCGCCAGCAGCCGCACCCCGATGCCCTCGGTGGACAGCCAGTGGGCGACCTTGTGCGAGGCGTCCCTCGCCTCCTCCCGCCCCGTGTGGGTGACCAGCAGGACGTTGCGTTTCGCGTCCCCGGAGTCCGCCGGACCTGTGGCGGGCTCCAGGGCGGCGTCGGACTCGGAATGGGCGGTGCCGGTCACGTCTGTTCCTCCCGGTGCGGCGCGGGCGCGGCGGGTCCCTCCGCCACGGCGCGCGCCAGGTCTGTGTCGTCTAAGGGGGGCGCTCCACGCCGGAGCCACAGGAAGTACTCGACGTTGCCGCTCGGTCCCGGCAACGGGCTGGCGGTCACCCCGAGCACGCCGAGGCCTTGCGCGGACGCCGCAGCGGCGACGGTGCGCACCGCCTCCGCGTGCAGAGCCGGGTCGCGCACCACGCCACCGGAGCCCAGGCGCTCGCGGCCGACCTCGAACTGCGGCTTCACCATGAGGACGAAGTCCGCACCGGGGACGGCGCAGCGCGCGAGGGCGGGCAGCACCAGCGTCAGCGAGATGAACGAAAGATCGCCGACGACCAGTTCCACGGGCTCTCCGGCGATCTGGTTCAGCGTCAGATCCCGCACGTTCGTCCGGTCGACGACCACCACCCGCGGGTCGGTGCGCAGTCGCCAGGCCAGCTGCCCGTATCCGACGTCCACCGCCACCACCTCCCGCGCGCCGGCTCGGAGCAGCACGTCGGTGAAGCCTCCGGTCGACGCCCCTGCGTCCAGGCAGCGGCGCCTGGCGACTTCCAGGCCCCGCGGCCCGAACGCGGCCAGCGCCCCGGCCAGCTTGTGCGCGCCGCGCGAGACGTAGTCGTCCACCGCGCCGTCCCCGGCGACGACGATCGCCGCCGACGTCTCCACCTGGGTCGCCGGCTTTCCCGCGACCTGCCCGCCGACCGAGACCCGACCGGCCGCGATCAGCTCGACCGCCTGCTCGCGGGAGCGCGCCAGGCCGCGCCGGACCAGCTCCGCGTCCAGGCGCCGCCTCGCCTGGCCAGCCATGGTCAGCCCCTCTCTCCAGCCACGCCTACGCCTGGACGCCCTGCTGGTCGATTTCGGCGAGCGCGTCCTGGATGCGGCGATGCACGTCGTCGTAGAGCTCCGGGTGCGCGCCGGTCGGACGGTCGGTCAACTCGCGCAGCCGGTCCAGCGCGGCATCCACGCCGGGGTGCCCGGTCGGCTCCGGATCAGGCACAGGCATCTCCACGACGGCCAGCGGCAGCTCTGCTGTGTCCGGCTCCTCCGGCTCCATCGGCTCCGCGACACTCTCGGGGTCCATGTGACGATCCTCTCTCCTGCGGTCTCGCGCTCCGAAGGTACCGCGCGCCGCAAGCGGCTGGAGGTAAGGTGCCAGCCGTGGCGACCAAGGAAGAATGCGCGGCGGCTCTCGACCGCCTCGCGGCCAAGCTCGGCGGCATGGGCGAGGCCGACCGCTCGAAGCACCTGCTCGAGCGGACGGTCAGCTGCGAGATCCCCGACCTCCGCGTGACCTTCTACGGCACACTCAGGGACGCGCGGCTGATCGACGTGACCTCGTACGACAACGGCGCTGAGGCGCCGCGGGCGCAGGTACGCCTCACGATCCCCAGCGACGACCTGCCCAAACTGGTCGACGGCCAGCTGAACTTCATCTCCGCCTGGGTGTCCGGCCGGATCAAGGTCAACGGCTCCTTCGGCGACCTGCTGCGACTGCGGAAGGTCTTCTAACGCCAGTCGATCAAACGTTCCGGCTCGAGCAACCCTCGCAGGTCCGGGGCGACATACGTCGGCTGGTGCAGGTCCGGCGCCTCCCGCAGCTGGTCGAGCGTGGTCACGCCGGTCAGCACGAGCAGCGAGTCGACCCCGGCCCGGTTGGCGCCCTCGATGTCGGTGTCTAGGCGGTCGCCGACGACCAGTGGTTGCCGGGCACCAGTGCGGATCATGGTCTCGCGATGCAACGCGGGCTCAGGCTTCCCGGCGACGGTCGGCCAAGTTCCCGTCGCGGCGGCCACCGCACCAACCAGGGCGCCATTCCCCGGGGCGATTCCGCGCGCAGTGGGCATGGTGCTGTCGGTATTGGCGGCGAACCACGGAACGCCGCGCTCGACGGCGTATGCCGCCTCGGCCAGGTCCATCCACGAGGTGTCAGGCCGGTAGCCCTGGACGACCGCCGCCGGATCGTCGTCGGCCGAGGACACCAGTTCCAGCCCATAGCCGAGCAGCGCTGCCCTCAGCCCGTCCCCGCCGATGGTGAGCACGCGCGCACCCTTAGGCACCTGCTCGGCGATAAGGCGGGCGACCGCCTGCGCTGCCGTGACCACCTCGTCGGGCTTTGCCGGCAAGCCCAGCTCGACGAGGTGCGCGGCGACGGCCTCGGGCGTGCGCGACGCGTTGTTTGTCACGTACGTCAGGCGCATGCCCGCAGCCGACGCCTTGAGCAGGGATTCCACGGCGTGGGGCACCGCGTCGGAACCCCGGTACACGACCCCGTCGAGGTCGAGCATCGCAGTGTCGTAGAGAACCGCGAGCGGCTTTTCGGCCGCTCGCGGCTCCGCTTCCGTACCTTCGGTGGCACTCCCGATGTTCGTCACAACGAGTGATTCTTTCATGCGCCGGTTAAGGCGCTCACCTGCGCCTAAGGAGTACTCTGGCGCCGCGTTGCCGCACTCGCGGCGCGGGCCCGCACGGTGGCTCGGGCGCCGCGCAGCGCCTGCGTGTAGTAGCGCACGTCAGGCCGCATAGCAGCGGCGAGCGCCAGGTGCTCGACGGCGATCTCGTACTCGCCCAGCCGGGCCGCGGCGAGCCCCCAGCCGAACTGGGCGTAGTCGTCGTCGGAGTTGGACTCGGCCAGGATCCGGAACGCGTCGGCGGCCTCGCGGTACAGCTCGGCGTCGAACTGGGCGCGGGCGAGCGCCTCCACCACCGAACGCGAGCGCACCTGGCTGGCAGCACGGCTCAGCAGCTGGGTCGCGGCGGCCGGGTTGCCGCTGTCGAGCATCTGGACGCCGCGCTGGTACCAGTCGTAGACCTCGCCGCTCAGCGCGGCGTCCTCCAGGGGCCTGCCGTCCAACGGGCCGGGCGCCAGCCACTCTCCGCCGTTGAACTGCCCGTCCGCTTCTTCGCTCTGCCACTGCGTACGCTCAGTCACTTCGCGCCTCCTGGAGTTGCCGTACGTTGTTACCGCTTTTCCTGTCTTTCCCAGGCCGTCCACATCTGCACGGCCGTCACGGTGTACCAGTGCTCGATGCCAGCCGTCGGTGCCAGCCCATAGCATTCACTTATGACTTCTGCCCCGGACGACGACGCCCAGCACTCTGCCGCGCCCGCCGTCGGGGGACGACTGGCGATGGCCCCGTTCCGGGGGCTTCGGTTCGCGCCGGCACGGGTCGGCGATCCGGCGGCAGTCATATCGCCACCGTACGACATGATCGACCCAATTCAGGCACACCGACTTGCCCGCAGCGGCGTACATAACATCGTTCGGCTTATCCTCCCGGAGCTTGACGAGCCCGACCCGCGCCTGCGCTACCGCCGCGCGGCCAGGACACTTAGGGAATGGCGCGAGGAAAAAGCCCTGGTCCTGGACGATGACCCGACGATCTACGTCTATGAGCAGCGGCAGCCGTCAGGGCTGCTCCAGCGCGGTCTCATCGGCGCCCTTGAGCTACCCGCCGACGATGCGGGACCGGTGCTGCCGCACGAGGAAGTAGTCGATGCGGTGGTGGCCGACCGGCAGGCGCTGATGCACGCGCTCGGCGCCAACCCCGAGCCGATCCTGCTCACCTACCAGGGCGGCGGTCCCGCCTCCGACCTGGTTGAACGCTATGCCGACCAGGACCACAACCCGGCCGCCCACCCGGTAGTCGAGGCCGTCATGGAGGACGGCACGCACCACCGGCTCTGGGCGATCACCGACCCGGCCGAACACGCCGAGATAGCCGAGGACCTCGCCCCGCGCCGCTCCCTCATCGCCGACGGCCATCACCGGTACTCGGCGTATCAGCGGCTGGCCGGGTTGCGCCGTCCGGGCACGGATCATGGCCTCGCGCTCCTGGTCGACTCCGAGCGCCACCCGCTGGCGGTCCGCGGGATCCACCGCTGGCTCCCGGACCTCCCGGCCGGGCCCGCGATGGAGGCGGC
>NZ_DASZGI010000298.1:0-18676 GCF_035938995.1 Actinocrinis sp. | reverse complement strand
GTTTTCACCGTGCGGCGCAAAGGTAGCCGGATTGTGCTCGGCGCCAGCTATGAGCTGCGCCTCTTCTGCGAGCAGCCCGGCAACTGGCATGCTCTGCCACGGGAGACCGGCCTGGTCACCTTCCGTCAGCAGCCAGCCTGGTTGCGACGCAGCGGACCATATCTCAGAATCCTGGTCGGCGTACTCCAGCACACACTGCCATATGTCGGCCCCGCGCTCGCTGCGGCGCACACCCTGGGCGTCGCCGCAGCGCAAGATACCCGTCAGCTCGCGGAGCTGACCGCCGATTTCCAGCTGGAGGAGGAGATCGACGGAATGCTCGCGCTCGTTGATCAGCTGCCTCTGCCGGCTGGCGGTGTCACCGACCGCGACGCCCCTGCCGCCGTTACGCTGCGCCGGGCCATCGAGATCGCAGACTTCCGCGAGCTGCGCCGCTTCCTAGAGGCGCACACGCCACCGAACCAAGACCCCTGGGGCGGCCTGCAGCCGATGGTCACACCTGAGGGGGTTGCGGTGTTCGTCTGCCGCAAGCACGCGGCGGACTATGCCTTTCCCCGCCGTTCCGATGCGTCAGTTTAGGTAATTCGGCCTGCTTGGATATCACTAATTGACCCAATCGGCTGGCTCTCGGCCTCTTTCCTGGCCGAACTACGGGACGGACCGGCACGTCTCCGTTGGGGAATCGAACCCCGGACTTACGCATACGAGGACTACGTACCCTGACATCTGTGGTCTCCACCTGCGCCTGTGTTCGCGCTGAGTGTCTCATCGCCTTCCTGGTCGCCCTTGGTCTCCCGTGATTCGTGAACAGGATGGTGAACAGTCTCCGTCAAGGCGCTGTTATACCGGGCCAGGGTTCCGCGCAGGATTCGATAATTCTGAAGTGGTCGAGGATGAGCGCAAGGTCCTGGGGCACGAAGACGAAGTTGGCGTTGATCCATTCGCCGGACGAGTGCACTCGGGTTCCATAGCGCGAGCTCGATCCCAGATGAGTAAGTTAAGCCGCAGTGGTGCGGGTAACTAGTCCTCGCTTACGTGCATAACCTGCACTCCCGCCTCATGATGCGACCTGGCGAGTAGGCCCAGGTCGGTGGACCAGGTGTGGTAGATGAAGAGCCGCTTGATGGTGGCCCCGCGCGTGAGTGCTTCCATGTTCAGCCGCTAGAAGGTTCGGGTCGAGGTTGACGGTTTGGCGCCCACGAACACCCTGTGCAGCATCGCCATCACCACCGCTCGCCCACGGGCGGAACCACTCGACCACACTCCGAGCCGAGTGTTCGGACGACCTCAAGACCCGATGAGCGGTTACTCAGCGTCCCGACCAGCGCGCCGGGCGCGCCTGTCTGACTTACAACGTACCGAAAACGGCACACCAGGTGAACTGGGCATCGAGACGGAAACGGCGCCGCCCAAAACGGACGGCGCAGTTCCGTCTGTTCAGTGAGCGAGACCGCCGAACCTGGCATGGAGTTCGACCAGCCAGTGTCGGGCATCGCCACTATGGCCGACCAAAAGTTGGTCGTTCCAGTTCCAGAGTTCACGTCCAGTGAGCATGGAGACGACGCGGCGGAAATACTGCCTGGTCGGTGTGTCGGTTAACGTGAACTGACAAGCACCGTCCTCATCGATGAGGAGAAGGTACTCATCCTGATTGCGGGTCGCTTGGGGCAAACCGCCGAGCGACGTCAGGGCTTGCGTCTGAAAATCCTCGCGGAAGATTTCGCCCACCGGCTGCTCGATGGGCAGCATGTGCAGATGTGCGTGGTCGATGCCGCAACTCGCCATCTTCGCTCGATTGCACAGCCCATGCTCGAATGAAATAACCGGAACGCCGTAGATCGCAGTCAAGTTCTGCGCGATATGTTTGCGGAAGTTTTCGAGCTCCACCAGTTCGCGGCCCGAGCATTTGGACATCGAGATCAGGTGGCGCTTCGAAACGATGAGGACGTGGCCCGGGACGAGTGGTGCGACGTCGCCTACGAGCGCAAAGGACTCCGAGGCCGTCAGGATCTCCGTCGGCAGATCCGCGCGGCTCAGTATCGACCGGACAGGGGTCGTCTCGACCTCGTGTACGACGTCGCAGAGTACGCATTCCAGGACATTGGCCGATTGATCCGTGGGTGACATGGGATCACAGAGCACCCGGCCCATGTCCGGCATGAGGATCGTCGCACAGTGGACCTGGATGCGGTTCTCCCGCATGAGCGCGCTGAATTGCCCCACTCCCGACTGATGCTGGGCCAGCGTGACGAGTTCGTTCACGACGAGGCCTTTCGAACGCATCGTCACGACACAATCGACCAGGTGTTGCCCGCTCAAGGCCACGTCGTGGAGGAGGAGCGCCCTGTCTCCGGGTTCGAAAAAACCCTCGATGGGGCTATCTCTGTTGGGGCCGAGCGGGCTCACCATGATCACCGGGAAGGGGAGACGCCGGGTTGCGGATTGCAGAATGCCCCGGGAGGCGAGTTTGGAGATCGCGAGGACCGTCGGGGCCACCTGGCCCCGCGATATGAGCTCCGCGATATACCTTGCCAGGTGACCCGAAAGGGCCTTCTCTTCATCCGAATCCGGGACGAGCTCGGTGAAGTCCAGATAAGACGTCACACTCATCGTGTGCTGATACCCAACTTTCTGCCCGGACTGAGCGCGGTTCGTGTGCTTCAAGAGCAGGTGCTCAAGCTGATCGGGAATGAGCCGCGGGAAATCATCCGGATCGACCTGTTCGCAAAGTATCCTACTCTTGATCCGAAGACGGTCGGCCGGTTTCGCTCCCTGGGCGATGCGGTGGACGAGACTTGAGATGCGAGCCCCGTCGCAGCTCGTGACGTCCAACATGTGTAGCCACGGCAATATCTGCGGCCTAAGCTCGGCCGCCTTGTAGTGGTCGGAGTCCTCTTCGCCCAGGAGCGGCGGGAAACGAAGACTGGCGACACCGTCCAAATCTGACGGGATGTTCAAATCCCCCACAGCGGCCACCGCGACCCGGGAACGCCCAAGTTGACCGGCGAACCAGCCATACTCCAAGAGGAGATTCTGGGCCGGGGCGAACGATCTCGTCCCTCGCCGGACCGTCTCATCGTCGGGAGTCATCAGAATGATCGCTCCGTCGACATTTGATGCGATGGCTACGAGAGACTCGATGAGTGTGGCGCCCAACGGAAAGGCGGTCTGGCTCCACCAGAGGACCGGGTCGGCCCCTTGCCCGGAAATCACGTCGGCTATCAACTCGGCGTAGGGTCTTCCCTCGAGGGATGACGCCACGAAGACCTTGCTCATCCGGCCTCGTTCCGGTTCGGGCAGCACTGGAGCTCGAGTGTGCGGTCAGATCAGGTCGCCATAACTTTAGTCGGCGCCGAGCTGAAATGCCGTCAGAACCACCGTCTTGCCGGAACAACTGACCACACCCGGCCGATTTTCGCCAACAGGACGCCAACCCCATTGACTAAAGCCGCCCACGCCACGCGAAGTGCCTGCGGAAGCCGGACGCACGAAGTCCTCGGTGCGAAGCGCAGCGGCACGCTTCAGGATCGTCCCCGCGGAAGGGCCTAGCGGCAAGTCCAGCTCAGGCCCGGCGACCCGTGATCGAGGTGCGCCACGATTGCGTCCGGCCTCGGCTCTGCGGCGCCAGCGGGCCATGTCCAGCGCGTCCCACACCAGCTTCGCGCGCAGGTGGACGGTGCTGGTCTGTCGAGGGTGGGAGATCGACAGTTCCGTATCGTTTGGCAGCGGAGAGACGTAATCCAGCCGTTTCGCCTGCTTTCCCTACGATCTGTCAGCCATGCACGTCAGGATAGTGGCGACCCATCTCATACCTCGAATACGGGAGGTTCGTTGCTCGTGGACGACATGACGGCCGCACGGATGCAGGAGACGTTCGGGATCAGCCGGACCGACTGGCGGCGCCTGGCCACCGGACCGGGGATGCCCGCTCCCCTGGACCCGAAGTACACCGGCGGCGAGACCAAGTGGTCCGCCTACGCCTTCGCGCGCTGGCTTGCAGCCCGCCACCCCGACCTGGCCGAGCACACGCCGTTCCTGCTTCGCCCGGCGGGCAGCCCCGCCACACGGTACCTCGGCGGCAGCTGCGCCGAGGACGACTTCCCGCACGCCCGCTTCGTCGGCCTTTGGCGCACCGGCTTCGGACGCCTGGCCATCGTCTATCCGCTCGATCAGGCCTTCGATCCCGACCAGGTCATCGAGAAGATCCCGTCCGCCGACACCATCGTCGTGGTCTGGAACGACTGGAGCATCTATGGCGTGCCGAATCTCGAGGCCGTCGACCCTGCGCGGCCCGAGCTGCCCTACTCCCCGGATTGGGTGGACGTGGCGGCCCACATCGGCACCCGGGTGCCCTGGTGGCCGCTGCATCTGCGCCGCGCGCGGGCGGTGAACGCGTGGTCCCCCGGCGATGAACCGGCCACGGTGGAACCGGTGAGCTGGCCGTCCTGGGAGCCGCTGTACGACATGGCGCTGAGCGAGGCGAAGGGAAACGCGGTGCGCACCGCTTGCTTCAGCATCGGCCACCAGATCCGCAAGGACGCGGCCGAGAACGCCGCGTGGGAGATCGCCCACATGGATGAGCTGGCCGAGTCGGGCGATCCCGGTGACTACGTCGTCAGCCAGCAGGGCGAGCGCGCCAGCATGATGATCTGCGCCTCCCCCGACCCGGACGACCCCGGCCGAGCCGAGGCGGTCGAGGACGACGAGGCGATCTGCGCCGGCGTGGTCGCACTGGGCCGACGCACCGACGACTTGGCTGTCGAGTGTCTGGGGCAGATCGCCGGGTGGACGAACAGGTACAGCCCGTTCGGTGGCTCCTTCTCCATTGTCGCCGAGAAGGCCACCCCGGCTGGCCGAGAGTGGATCGCACGCCTGCGTCACACCACGCCGACCGCGCTGCACCGCCTGGAAGGCGACCGCAGCAACACCACCGACACGCTCGTCGATCCGGTGACCGACGCACCGGTCATCGCCCGCGTCGGCCACTACATGTTCTCCCCAGCCGACGAGGTCAGCTACCTCTCCTACGCGGCGCGCCGTCTGCCTCCGGGCAGCAGGATCAAGGAGGTCATCCTCGACAACCCGATCTGGGTGCGCACCGAGGACGGCACGCTCCACCCGATGCCCACACTGGACGCGCCGGGACTGTCCTGGGGCTATCGGGGATCCGGGCCAGGCACCCTGGCCGTGATGATCGGGCGCCTGCTCGACGACGGCTCGGCCGACGCTGTGGGCTACGACGATAAGAACGCCCTCAACGGCGAACCTAAGCTCGAGGCGTTCCTACAGCGCCAGCACGAGCGCGGCACGCGCCTGTCCCGTCGGCTGCTGGAGAGTGCACGCGTGAACGGACCGGACAGGCTCGGCCTGTTCGACCGGGTCAGGTTCAGGGCGCCCGGTCCCTCCTGAACCTTCGCGCACTGGAGCCGCAGCAGGGTGCGGAACTGCTCCGCCCAGGGCGGTTCCGCACCGGCACCACCGATCCGCCGACCTGTGCTTCTGCGGTGGCACGAGAATCTCCAGACACCCGCGGACCCGACGTACCGTCCTCCCGTGTCGGATCGAGAGGCTTCTAGCTTCCGTCCCGGCCGCGCGAGCCCATCCAAAGCAATGGGCGTGCGTGTGTCTGCAAACGGCCATTTGCAGACACACCGCAGGCAGGACCCGGCATTGTGATCTCCAGCGCTAAGTGGTGCGGTTCTCGCAGTGCTATTTGGCCCGGTGCGCGTCGCCGCATGGGGATCCCTACGCGGGCCCGGTGTAGTCGCCTGCTTGCTGCAGTTGGCGATCGTAGATCTGACCCTCCGTCGCTACAACACGGATGGTCGCCGGCGATGAGCACCGTGCTGCGAGGTGCCTGCGCTCAGCGTTCAACGGGAGCGGCGAGATTGTCGAGCGAGGACGACAATCCCGCCGCGTGATCTGCAGTGTTGATTTCCGTCGGGCACATCGTCGGCCCTGATGTCGACGCGTGATCGGTCATCGACGGGGTGACCTCCCATGGGGTCGACCACGTCGGAGTCGACGGCGGACTTCCCGCGCAGCCGACACGTCCGCGTACGCCAGGACTAGTCTGTAGGACCCGCCAGGACGCGCATCGAAGTGTTCGAACCGGCCAGTCATCCGTCGGGCAGTAGCCACACGGCAAGCGCGTCGGAGTCGGTCGGCGCGACGGATACCGGTCCGGCGAGGCGCTGATGACTCGGACGGCGGTGTCAGTCCTAGTCATCGCGGGCGCGCCGGTAGCGCTCGTAGATCACGCGCGCACGCCACCAGCGCTGGCGACGGCTGACCGCAGATCACACCGCGCATTGCACGGGAAAGGTCCAACAGTCTTGTTGGACACACGGAAAGCCTGACAGGTCTCCTGGACGTGATTCGGGCTCGCAGCTCCATGATCGCCGGGATTCCGGGAATCGATCGATTCCCGGACACGCCGCCTCGGTCCGGCGGGGCGGTGCGTCAATGTGTGTCGCCCGGCCGAAGGTGCGGATCCCGGGCGGGCGGGTGGTCGTGCAGCGCCGCGTGATGCCGGAGGGCGGACGGGTTCGTGTGCGAGCTCGTCCGGGATGGTAGTGGTGTGGCTGGGGACAGCTCGTGCTCGAAGAGGATGTTGACCAGGTCCGACCGGATCCTGAGGGCCGTGTCGGCCATCTCGCCTGCGTTCAGGCATCCGATGAGTTTGACCAGGACGGGGAATTCACGCCGGCGGATCACGATGTGCACGATGTAGTCGGCTAGGCCGAGCACGTCCTCCTGCGTGCTGAGCCATCTGATCAGCGTGCTGATCGCCTCTGGTGAGGCGCCGGAGGCAACCGCTTCGGTCAGGGTGCGGCACTCCGCCGCGTAAGACCTGTCTGACAGGTCGTTGAGCAGGTAGAGGGTGTCTCGGGAGAAGTTGCGCGCCAGGTGGTTGAACAGCTGCGGGATCTGATTTGGTGCGAGGGCGCGTAGGTCGTTGATCAGCATGATGATGCGGAAGCGCGTCTCGGTGGCCAGGGCGCGCAGCAGGACGGTGCGCTCGGGTTCCAGGCGTCGTGCCTTGAGTTCGAGCAGGAGCTCGGCGAGCACGGGCGTTGGTGCGTGGCGTGCGAGCAGGCGGATGACCTCGATGGCCTCGCGGGCGCTCGATCCGGAGCGCATGATCAGAAGGTTCTCGGCGATCTCGGCAGGGGTCAGGCTGTGGGGGGACCCCACGACGTTCCGCAGCTCGTGCAGCGCCGTAGGTTCGCTGGGGTCCGCCTCCGCGTCCGCGAGCAGTACCTTGAGCAGCACGCCGAGGATTTTCGGCGATGGGGACCTGTTCTCGGACAGGATGCGGGACATGTACGAGGGGGAGACCTGCGCGCGCAGGGCGAGCTGGCGCGGCGTGAGTTTCGAGCCGGCCTTCGCGCGGGCCTCGAGCAGGTCCCGCACGAGCTGGACGGCCGTCAGTTCGCACGCCGCGTCGGGCGTTTCCTTCTCCCGGGTGTGCTCGGGTTCGGGCACTAGTTGAGCGAGCTCGCCGCCAGGGATGCGCATGGCGCGCTCGATCAAGTCGCCGGCCTTTTCGTACTTGTGGCGGACGGCATCCTCGTTCGAGTTCAGGGCGTTGCCGATCTGCTTCCACGTTGCGCCGTTGTGCTTAAGGTGGGCGACCGTCCCCTTGTCGATCAGTTGTGCGGCCTTGAGGACCGCCGGTGTGACGGCGAGCAGCCGAGCTGCGTCATCGTGCTGGCGTATCCGCCTGGTCAGCTCGCGCAGTATGGCGGTGAGTTGGTCGCACACCTTAGCGACCGCTTCGCCGTACTGGGGGCTGAATGTTGGTGCGGTCTCCGCCCCGTTCCTCCGGCGGTATGCCTTTTTACACTCCTCGCCGTGATAGATCCGGGGGCGGCCTATCGCGGTTTTCGGGGCAGTGGGCAGCGGTTTATTGCAGCCGGGGCAGAGAGGGGAGCCCGGTGACACGATCATCCATCTTCCTCTGGCATGTTTCCATGATCGGATTTTGTTTCGGCCCCCGGGGCGAGCATTTCTTCCGTTTCGTTCGATACGAAACGGAGGAGGTTTTCCTATGGCAAACGCGAAACTGTACTGCGCCCCTTACCGGTGAATGCGAAGGCGGCCGGGGTCCGACGCTGTGGTCAACCCTCGGCCGCCTTCGCCGTCAGTCCTGTCGTCGTAATCGGCAGCCGCCGGTGACCAGTGCTTTCACGAGGGCTGCGAGTGCGGTGAGCTGAGCCGCACTCGCGTGCCCGGTGATCACGAGCAGTCCGAGCAGTACCACGATGGACAGGAAGGACGTGGCACCGGTGATGCCAGAAGAGGGCGTCGGTGGCAGCGGGGTACGCCCGCCATGGTTATCCTGAAGCGGCGTCGGAGCGGGAGATGGCCTGCGACGCGCGATGGCCATGCCAGTGGTCATCACTTTTCCATTCGACAATGAGTGGTTTCACGGATTGGTCTCGACCACTAAGGCCTGGAGAAGCTGTGGGGGTCGAGACTGTCCGGCGTATCGAGCCTAGCGTTCCGTGCTGCAATCGGGCGAATTTTGAGCGGGCAGTTTTTTCCGCTTCATGTTTTGATCGCTGAGCCCTGGGAAGTCGAGGTCAGCGCCCGGCGACGAAGATTGTCTGCCGAATCTGGATACCGACCGGACGGTAACAAATGGCGGCGTCGTGAATATGTTCGACGACAAGTCGAACATTCGGCAGTGGGCTCGGCCCTACCGGCGCTGTGGCACAAATACCCACAATCCGGCCAAAGTGTGGACCTGCAGGGTGAGGCGGTTCTATCCGCGCCGCGCTCCCAATCCGCCGCACCCGGTACTGCTGCTGGCCGAGCCATGGTCGGGCATCCCGGCGCGCGGCTGCGCCACCGCCCACCGGGCCGAAGTCAACTGGACGCCGATCGCTCGCGGCCTGACTCTGCACGTTCTACGGCACTCGCATATGGTCATGCTCGACGAGTTCGGCGCCCCGGCGGTCTTGGTCGAGGAGCGGTTCAGCCACCTAAACGGCACGGTCTCGGCGCGCCACAAACACGTCAGCCAGGACATGCGCAACGAACTGCTCGACAGGCTCACACTGCTGTGGAGCAAGACGCCCGACGAGAGCCTCGCGCTCAGCCCGCGCTCCCCGGTCGCGGTGCTCGGCAAGCTCCTACTCGCCCGCGCAGCTGGCGCGGGAGCGTTCGATTCAGGGCAGTGACACGGGCCGCTGGGAGCCCTCAACCAAGATTTTTCCTCCCAGGAGCCCATCCGAGACGGTCAGTGGCCTCCACCCGTTGAGGTTGGAGGCCACTGACCTGGTGTTTCTCTGTCGGGGTGGCGGGATTTGAACCCACCACCTCTTCGTCCCGAATTATTAAAGCCCTTCTATGCGGCACCTTGCCTACCTGCGTGATTCTAGGTTAACGTGCAGGTTAAGCGGTAAATCAAGGTTCCGCCATGGTCCGTCGAGGTTCGCGAAAGTTCGCGAGGGTCTGCGGGCATTGGGCGGGCATCGAGCGAGAGGGGCGTAGATGGGCTGGACCAAGGAACGGGTCAACGACGAGGGCAAGATCCGCTACCAGGCATGCTATCGAGACCACCGTGGTCACGAACGGTCGGCAGGCACCTACAGCGCTGAGCGGCAGGCCGACAAGGCGTGGCAGCGCGCCGAAGCCAAGCTCGCGCTCGGCCGAATCGGAGATCCGAAGCGGGGCAGGCAGACCTTCCGACGCTACGTGATCGAGGAGTGGTTCCCCAACCACGTGATCGAGGCCTCGACCCGGCAGAACTACCACTACTTGATCCACGCCTATCTGCTGCCCGAGTTCGGCAAGATGCGGATGATCGACATCCTGCCGAGCCACGTGCGGGAGTGGGTCGCCCGGCTGGCGGACAAGGAGGTCGGCGCCCCGACGATCTGGCAGTGCAAGGTCATTCTCAACGCCATCTTCACGACCGCGTTCAACGACCAGATCACCGTGCTGCACGCTGGCAAGGGCGTGGCGACCCCAGCGGTGGCTAAGAAGCAGAAGGTCATCGTCACCGTCTCCCAGTTCGGCGCGATCTACGCCCAGCTCCACGAGGCGCTCTACCAACTCCTAGTCGAGACGGACATCGAGACTGGTCTGCGCTGGGGCGAACTGGTCGAGCTGCGCGTGAAAGACCTGGACCAGAAGACCGGGGATCTGACCGTGAAACGAGTCGTGGTCGAGGTCAACAGCATATTCCACCCCACCGGGGAACGCTTCCTGGTCAAGGACTACCCGAAGGACGGAGAGTGGCGCACACTGCGCCTGCCGCACCACATAGTCGAGAAGCTGATCACCTGGATCCAGCTCAAGGCTCTGGGCAAGGACGACCTGCTCTTCCCGTTCGAGCAGCCCACCGAGCCGCGCCGCATGCCCGGCCGGAGGAGCTGCCCGACCCGGCCACACTCGGGCACACCGAGCCGAACGCAAACGGCCGCACATACCCGCACGGGACGAAGAGCGCCTACACGGCGGCGAAATGCCGCTGCCAGCACTGCCGCAACGCCATTGTCCGCCTACCGCGCCGAACGTCGAGCCGGAGGCAAGGACGCGCCGCGGTCGCTACGCCTGATCAACACCGACGGGCACATCCCGCGTGACTGGTTCCGGCGCAACATCTGGAACCCCGCGATCGACCGTTCCGGAATCGACCTGCACGTCACCCCGCACGCCCTGTGCCATGCCCACGCCTCCTGGCTGCTGGCCGGCGGCGCCGATATCCAGGTGGTCAAGGACCGCCTCGGCCATGGCTCCATCATCACCACCCAGAACTACCTGCACACCCTGCCCGGAGCCGACGAGAGCGCACTGAAGGCGATGGACGCCATCCGCGGCATACGCACCACAATCCCGGCGCCCAGCGGGACGACGTTCTCGTCCGAACAGCTGGCCGAGTACGAGGCACTCAAGAAGGCGAAGGAGCAGAACCAGGCAGGTCCGGCCGTCATGGAGGTCGGCGAGGAGCAGATGGTCATCTCCGCGCAGGAGTACGCGGAGTTCGAGCAGTTGCGCAAGAAAATGGACGCGATGAAGGCCGCCTTCGCTGCTTAAGGCACGTCAACAACGCTGCGTGCGCCCTTTTGCTGGCCGAAGGTCACATGGTGCGCGGGGTGTGGACGGGGATCGCGGCGTCGTCGGCGGCTTGGGCGAGGCGGTCGTCGTAGGTGAGCAGGGCGGTCAGCTCCGGGCCGAGCAGACGGGCGGTGGCTAGGTGGATCGCGTCGAGGGAGCGCAGCAGCGGGTCGGGTTCGACCATGGCGGTGCGTACCACGTCCTCGTCGATCTGGATGTACTCGAAGGCGTCGAGCAGGCGCTGGGTGTCGGGGATCAGTGCGCGCCAGTGGCGGGCCACGGCGCGGGTCAGTTCGATTCGCAGCAGGTCGGAGCTGACCCACTCGTCGTTGCGGTGTTCGCGGTAGAACGCGAGGAACGCGTCCGCGTGCTGCTCGGCGGCCAGCAGCTTGAACGCGGCGCTGGTGTCCAGGTAGTACAGGGCCACCGGTTACCAGCACTCACTCTCGCGCTCATCCAACAGCGCGTTGGTGAGCGGGCTGGGCTCCTCGCCGGTGACCGGATGTAGGCGTTCGGGCAGGTAGCCGGGATTCTTCGCGCGGCGCAGTCGGCCTTCGGCCTCCAGGCGGGCGAGGATTGCCGGGCGCTCGGGCCGCTCGATGGGTACCAGGCGGGCGACGGGGGTGCCGTGCTCGGTGACCTCGATCGTCTCGCCACGGCGCACCCGGGCGATGACATCGCTGGTGTGGTGCCGCAGCTCGCGCAGGCCCACCGAGGGCTCCTCGAGAATCGACATGCCATCAGTGTATCACAACAATGTGTCACATTCGGTTCGTGGACTCAGACGTCTTACCGTGGCGCCCGGCAGATTCGGCGAGAGCGGCAGCGGCTGGCTCCGGGCGGACAGATGCACGCCTCTTCGTTCGGGCGATGGCGATCTGAGAGCGCAGCCGTGGGGTGAACGGAGACCGCCTCGGGGGCCTGTCCTCTGACGTCGAGGGCTGTCGGATGCGAGCCGTACGCTGGTTCGGGCGGCGCGCCCCGACTCCGGTAGTTGCGCCGTTGGTGGCACTTTATCGGCATTCACCTGGCGCCCCTCACACCGCTCGGTTTCCAGCAGTGAGCGCGCGGTGTGAGGACTGGTGGTCTTCTTGGCACGTGGCAGGCGGTCGGTCGTCATCCCGGCTGCGATTGGGGTCGGCAGCTTCGCGCTCTCCATCCTCTTCGCGTTGGACGTGAACGAGGTGAACTCGCTCAAGCGCTGGCCGGGCTGGCTTGACCTGATTAGGCGGCACCCGTTGCGGGCCGGTGCGCTTTTCCTCGCGGCCAATGGTCTTCTCGCTACGATCAACTGGTTCAGGCACCGTGGCGAACCCGACCCGGCATCGCGTGCTGACGTCCTTGAGTCGACTGAAACCATCAAGGCTCACATCGACGAATCCGTCCGGTCGCGGCTCGAACCGGGCCTGATCGATCAACTTCCGCCATTTCCGCGCGAAATCATCCTTAGCAGTGGTGATGAGCAGGAGGTGATCTGGCGGGCCGTCAAGGTGTTCGCCGATCCTGCCCTCAACCCGTACACCGTCGCTCGGGAATGGGCGATCGCTGCGCCGGATCTGGACGGTCTTCCCGCTGCTGGCCGTCTCGCTGTCGCCGAACTCTTGTACGCCTACGCGCAGGTGGGCGCTGCCCTCACACATATGCGCGCTGCTCTGCGGATGGGGGTCTCGCCGCGCACCTACTGGCTAGTTCGCGCTGCGCAGCTTGCAGCCGTCACGAGCGGTGACAATGCGCCGGAGGTCCAGGAGTTCCTCGATCAAGTAGCGTCGATCGAGCCCGCCTACCCGCTGCTGATTGCGTTGCGCTGCGTGCTTTCCAAGCAATGGCAGGCCGCCTGCGACGCCGTCGCTGAATGGGAACCCACTTCGACGTGGGAGCGCGACACGCGGGCGAACGTCCGCGCTTCCGCATTGGCACAGTTGAATCGGCTCGACGAGGCCATCGTCGTGCTCGAACACGCCACTACGCACACGCAAAGCGCGGGCCTCCTGGTGCTTCTCTCACGCATGCTGCAGGAACGATCCTTGCGTGGTGCGGGCGACAGCCGATGGGCCGATGCCCTCGCCGCCCTAGACGTCGGGTTGCGAGCTCGCAACCTGCGTCGAGCGTGGCGAGGGCCAAGCGCGGAGGCAGTAGTCGTCGCCGGTGAAGCAGCCCTGGCCGCAGGAGACGCTCAACGCGCCTGGGTGATCACACGACCCACGCCGCAGGGAGAGGCGACAGGCCAAGAGGCTGAGGATACCGGAGTGCTGGTCATCGCCGCGATCGCCGCGGTTCTCACCGGGAAAGTCGACCAAGCACGCGACCTGGCCGCCCAGACCGACGACGCGTACCAGAGGGCGCGTATCGAGGCGGAGTTCGCGAGTGCGGGAGGTGACAGTCAGACCTCGATCACGGCGTGGCGGCGTGCCTACAACGCCGCGACGACCGACGACCAAAAGCTTCAGGCGCTTGATCGCCTTGCGAAGGAGGGATTCCTCGACCAGCACGCACTCGATGCGCTCCGTGACGAACACCCGAGCGACGTCGAGGAGATTGAGTTTCTCCACGCGATCACGTCGACCACCGGCCCAGACGCAGATGAACGGCTACGCGCCTGGGAGGCACGAAGCCCGCTGGCGTCGGTGCAGCGTGCCAGCCTCATCCGGCAGGACGACCCCCGCAAGGCTGTCGAGATCCTCACAGACGCCGCCGGCCGGCACAACGATCCCCGACTGCTCCTCATGGCGATCAGTTGCTACATCGAGGCCGGAGAATGGAAGCTGGCCGAGGACCTCGCCGAGCAAACCGTCGCGGATGGCGGGAGCCTGTGGCCGGGCCGGGGGATCGTGCTGCGCCGTCTGCTGACGATCACGTGGGAGCTACGCAGCTGGCCGAAGGTGGCGCGCACCAGTCGCGCACTGCTGGAGATCGACCCCGATGACGAGGACGCCCGCTGGTTTCTGGCAATGGCCCAGTTCCACACCGGTGAGATGGAAGCGGCCTGGCACACCCTCAACCGCGCTGGCACTCTGCCTCCGGCCGCCCTCGCCGGACGCGCCTGCTACCTACTCGAACTCATGCGCAGGTTCGGCGACGCCGAACTCGTCGCCCGCACCGCGCTCGACGCGATCAAGGCCTTCCCGGGCGACCAAGACGTGCACGCGGCCGCGCTCAATGCCCTGGTCCAGGGGCCGGACCTGTCGGGCTTGGCCGAACAGGTCGGAGGCGAAATCACCGCGGCCTGGGCGAGCTTCATCGAACAGTATCCCGAGAGCCGATACTTCACCGCCTTCGCCCTACGCGAGGGCGAGAACCCTTTCGCGGATATCGAGGCGATGATGCGCGAGCACGCGGAAGGCTTCCAGAAGGTGCTCGCCGCCGTCCGCGACAATCTCCTGCCTTTGGGCATGCTCACCCGGTTCAGCGGCAAGCCCTACGCCGCGACCTTCATCTACCGGCCCCTCGGCTACCACCGCGCTGCCTCCCCTGGACCGTTGGACATCGCCCACGAGCTCACGATCGCCCGAGAGGCGCGCAGCCATGACGTCATCGTTGACGCGAGCGCGCTCTACACCCTCGCCCTCATCCCGGGCGTCGCGCCGATACTGACCGCCCAGACACACCGGCCCGCTGTTACAGACGCTGCCTTCAGCGATCTGATCGCCTCCGACGACCACTTCAACATGCCCTCGAACTGGTCTCTCGACTATGACCACGTACATCACCGCTTGATCGCCACCGAGCATTCTGCCGAGGTCGCCGACCGCCAGCGCACCCTGATCCGCAGGATGCTCGAGACCGCTCGCACTCTGCGCCGCATCACCCACCCGACGCTCCAGCACCTCACGGTGCCCGCCCCTGAACAGGAGGCCGTCTGGAGGCTGACCCTGGACGCGGCGAAAGAGACCGGAGCGATCCTGTGGAGCGACGATCTCGGCCTACGGAACATCGCCCACCAGGCCGGAGTCAAAGCCTTCGGCACCGACTCGATGCTCGCCCTCGCCCGTGGACACAACCGCATCAACGAGGAAGAGGCGGCGCAGGCCACTCGGACCCTGATCCGCGAGTACACGGTCGACCTCCCCTTCGACCTGAGCTTGCTTGAAGCTGTCGCCGCAGAGGAGAACTGGACCCCCGGCCCCGTCGCGACCGTTCTGACTAGGCCCGCCACGTGGCGTCAGACTGGCCCCGCTGAAACGCTCGTGCACCACGCCCTACGCCACGCGCCAGAAGACCAACTTCCGCAGTGGTCTCACGCAGCCATGACCGGGCTGCGCGCACAATCCTCCGAGCAGTATCGCGACAACAACACCACAGCGCTGATCACCAGAGTCCTATGCGCATCATGGAGCGGACCCCAGCACGCCGCAGCTCTGAGCACTGCACTCATCGTGGTCACTCCCGAAAACTCCGCTTCGATCATGCGGGCGTCGCTCGAGAGGACCTGGTCGCAGCTGCTCCGTACCCACGGCCAGAATGAGGCGGCCGTAGTCCTCCGCCACCTGATCAACCGCCTCGATCAAGACCTCCGCGCGCACGGCGCGGACCTGATAGCTGCATCCGCGAACTAGGCCGCTGAACGTCGTGTGCGGGCATGGCTCCTGCCCGTACACGAGCGTGGTCGGCTGCATGAACTGCGCAGAGAACGCCTCCGAGTTCTCATCGTCCGCATCGGGCGCGATCGGGGCGACGCAGCTGCACTGGATGCCGAGCGTTACCTCGCCGCGCCGGGCTGAGACGAGGCCAATCTGTTCCGTAGTTGTTCCATTGGAGGGTGGGGAGCGGCCATTGGTGATGGCAAGGGATGAGCGGTGAAAGTGCCGGTGATAGCAACTGTCCGGCGTGTTCGCCGAGGTAGCCGCTCTCCTGCCGGAAGATCACCTAAAGTTGCGAGGGCACGGACCAGGACGGCGCCTGATGATGGCTCGTCAGCTACTCGCAGGTGATCAGGACCCCGTGTTCTTCGCGGCTTCAGCTGCGCCAGCCGTACCCGTAGTTCGACTCCTCGGGACCGTAAGGGCTCCATTTGCCGAGGAACGGCTTCAGATCCTCCGGGGACGGCTCCGGGGCATCCGGCATCCTCGGTATCGACGTCAGCGGATCGATCGTCGCGGTGTACTCGGTGATCCAGTTCGCCCAGGCGAGTGTCGCGTCGTCGACCTGTTCCTCGCCGTGCTCGGCTTGCGCGATGCGATCAGCCAAGGCGTCGCAGTACTCCCGAAGCGTCGCGGCCCTGCGCCAGTTCTCGACCTGCTGGTTGAGGATCTTGGCTTTGTAGGCTGTGGCTGCCGCCGCTTTCGCACGCGTCATCGCTTTTTCCCAGTTCGCACGGCGTTCGGCCTTCGCTCGCTCCTCGTCGATCTTGCGCTGCTTCGCCTCCGCAGCCTGAGTCTCCAACTCAGGGATGATCAGGTCGAGGACGTCCTCAACCTTCCTGCGCTTGCCGTCCGGCCATTTCGTTTGACGGTTCGATACGCGGTACGACGGCACCTCAATCACGAGGGCTTCGGAGCGCTCGGGATTCTCAGAGTTCGGGCTTACCTGAGAGACACGCACCGCGAACCCATGCCCGTCGACCTCCACTCGGATGGCGCCGTCACGAGCGCGGACGCTGTCGCCGTAGTACACGCGCGCCGATCCGTAGCCACTGGCTCATCCTTAACACGGTGACCACGCCGCTGCGCTTCGGCAGCTACGGCTTGGAGGATGAGCAAGCAGCGTCTGCGTTGCAGCTTCGGCATCAGCAGCCGGCGCTCATCGTCGCGGAGCTTTGCAACGACCGGATGGCACGCTCTGAGCGTTTCGGGCACGCGGACGGTCGGCATCCCGGCTGACGGTGTGGCGGGCTTGGTGTTCGGATGTGCCCCGTCGAGAAGCATGATTGCGAGGTCCTTTCTCGACGTTATGTTCTTCTCGAGTCGCTTGCCCTCGGGGACGAAGCCGTTCCGCTTCGCGAAATCCACGACCTTGCGCCAGGTCGCGAGCTCATCCTCGGTTGGCTGGACGACCCGGAACGTGCTCTGCACAGAGAGCTTCGCCATGAGCTCCTTCGCCTGCGCCGCCCGAGCGTTGGCGATTTCCACGGTCGCGTCGGGCGCCCTGCGCTTCGAGGCAGATGGCGCCCCCGACCCGACTGAGCGCCGAGGCTGCTGCGCTTCCGCCGCTGCCTGCTCGCTCGCGATGCGCGCCCGTCCCGGGCCGGTGATCGCGGCTGTGAACACCCCGCCGCGCTTGGAGGTCTTGATCAGTCCGCGATTGCTTAGGGCGTACGCGGATGCCCGGTCGCCCAAGCTCTCGTCTCCGCTGAGGTCGTCGCCTTCCGCGACCCGCTTCAATAGCGAGAGTTGTCGCTCGTTGAGCCTCGCGCGATCGATCACCTTTCGAGGGTTGCCCGACATCTACTAGCTGGCAACAGTTGCGCTTGCATCCGCACGTCTGGGCCGGGATTTCCAGCGCCACGCCGAATGGTCCACGCCCGCGTGCTGACCTTGGATGCTCCCGAACTGTCATCAACCAGCGCGGCGCTGCGGGGCTTGCCTGCGGTCATGCGGCAGATGCTTGGCGGGCCGGGGCGCGGAAGACCTGGCGATGACGCCAGTGCAAATGCGTCTCGTGGGGCACGGGCGAGCCCGGCTGAGGCGCCGTGGCGGTCCTTCCGGTCAGCGCAAGGACGTGCTCGCGCGCCGACGGTGAGCGGCCGATGAACTCGCGGGACACCGTGATCGTTCGCTGCTGGTCCATGCCGAGCACGTCTTTGTCGAACAGTTTGTGGTGCAGCGCGCACAGGCAGATGCCGTTGTCCACGCTGTCGGGGCCGTCGAACGCCCACCAGCGCACGTGGGCAGCGTCCAGCGCGACCGCGACGCCGCCGAGCATGCCGTCGTAGCCGCAGAACGCGCACCGGTACTCGTAGGCGATCAGCACCTGCCGCCGGAACTGCGCCGACCGGCGCGCCCTGCCAGCGGTGCGCCGCAATCGCGGCAACTCCACGGCCTCCAGGTCTAGGCCTGCGGCGGCGCAGATGTCAGGATGCAGCGACGGTTCGAAGTTCGCGTCCAGTAGGGTGCGCACGAGTTGCGCGACCAGGTGCGTGTCACGATCCAGTGCGGCGACCAGATCGGGTGCGAGCCGGCCCTCCGCGCCGCTGGCACGCAGCACTCCGACGTCGGAACGCGGGCTGCCCTCCCCGTTCACCGTGCGCGCCTGCCACAGCCCATCGCTGACCAGGTGATGAAAGGGGTAGCCGGGGCTGGTCTTGCGCGGCGGCCCGAACTCGCGAAGCAGCTCCCTGAGCTGATCTTCGGCCTGCGAGAACGGGATCGGCTCATCGCCCTGCGCCTGGTACTGGCCGAGGGCGTAGAGCAGGAGCAGCGGCTTGTGCGGCGCTCGCTCGCCATCGCGGCTCCAACGCCGAAGTCGCCCGGCGCGTTCGATCCAGTCCACCGCAGCAGCGTAGATATCCACGGCGAAGCAGACCACCGATTCGCCACACGTGATACTGCAGCGTGACGGTCGGCCCTGTGCAGCCGCTCAACGATGGCAGAACGGGGCCGCCCTGCCGTGACCAAGTACCCGGCGGCCCGATTTGAACCTGAGTCCTCTTCGCGCTTCCACAGCGGCCGCA
>NZ_DASZGI010000297.1:0-26183 GCF_035938995.1 Actinocrinis sp. | reverse complement strand
ACCGCTGCCATCGTCGCCGAGCAGAAGGACGCGCCGGGTGCCTTGGTCCGCCACCACAAGTGGGCTCGCGCCGCTGGCGGCGTCGTCGGCGAGGGCGAGCGCCTTGGGCGTAACGGCGCTGAGCATGAACGTCGCAGACGCAGCGAGCAGGGTACGGCGGCTGGGCCTGGGCAGGGACAGCGTACAAGTGGGCAGGTGCATGGGCGAGGGGCCTCTCCAGGCAGCGTGCCGCCAGATGGACGGCGCGGCGCCTGCGCTCGGTTGACCGACCTCTCCCGTCTAACCCATGCCGCTCACCAGCGGACGGCCACACGCCGGACCGAGACGGCATTTCTAGGATATTCACCCATACACAGCATCAGATTTGCATCAGATAACGTTGCTGGCGGCTCGCCAAATGCTCGCGGCCATCCTCACTCCGCGAAACTCGCAGCACGGGCGGATCAGCGGATCGGCGGATCGGCGGATCGGCGGATCGGCGGATCGGCGGATCGGCGGATCGGCGGATCGGCGGATCGGCGGATCGGCGGCGGAAGTCTAGCCAGCAAAGTGCGCGGCGCGAGTCCGGCAGCGGGGAAGTACCGCCGGACTCGCGCCGCGAGGTTGCGCCGGTGCAGTGGCTTGTTGGATGCCCGGGCCCATCTCGTGCGAGCTAAGACGACCGGTCGTTTTAACTGGTGCTGACCGCAGTAGCGGACGGGCGCGGTGGCCCGTTGGATGCCCGCGTCCGTCCCGCGCCTCCGGGAACTAAGACGACCGGTCGTTTTAACCGGTGCAGGCCGCAGCAGCGGACGGGCGCAGTGGCGTGTTGGGCGCTCGGGTCCGTCCTGTGTCTGCGCGAGTTAAGACGACCGGTCGTTTTGACCAGCGCAGACCGCAGCGGCGGACGGCGGTGCGCTGGCCGACGGACCTGTCCGCGCCTCCGGGCGCCAAGACGACCGGTCGTTTGGGCCGCGCGGCGCCGCCGAGGACGGTCGCGCGTCGGTCACTCAGCCGCGGCGAGCGCGGCTCGGGCCAGGCCGGCCAGCCGCAACAGGCTGTTGCCGGTCCACATCGAGTAGTGGTCGCCGGGCACGGTCTGCTCGGTCAGGTTGGTCGCCACCTTGGCCCAGTGTGTGTACCTGGCCGGCGACTCCGAGGCGACCAGGTGGAGCACCGGGCCGTCGTATGGCTCAGCCACCTCGAATCCGTACGACGCCTCGACGTGCGCTTTGAACACCGCGTAGCGCTTTGCCATGAGGTCGGCGTCCAGTTCGGCCGGCAGCGCGCCCGTTTTCTCGGCTGCGGCGAAAAGCTCCTCGGCTCCCGCGGTCGGATGCCCGGCGAGGACGCGGTTCAGCACCGCCGGAGACGCCTCCACGGTCGCCAGCGTGTCGAGGAGGAACCGCCGCGCGATCTCCTTCTCCGGCGGCAGTTGGGCGGCAGCCTTGGGAACGCTGGCGTCGACCAGCACGACTTGGCGCACGCGCGCCCCGGCCGCGGTGAGCCGTCGCGCCATGTCGAGCGCGATGACGCCGCCGAGCGACCAGCCCAGCAGCGAGAAGTCGCCGCTCGGCCGGAATTCCCGCAGCGTGTCGACGTATTCGGCGGACAGCGCGGGCAGCGAGCGCACCGGTTCCCGGTCGCCGTCGAAGCCGGGCGCCTCGATTCCGTACACCGGCCGGTCGGCGCCGAGCTGCCAGGCCAGTTCGAGGTATGAGTAGGCCGAGCCCGAACCCCCGTGCACGCAGAAGAGCGGCGTCGCGATGCCACCCGGGTTGAGCGGGACGATGCGCTGCAGATCGATCATGTCAGTGTCCTACTTCCTTTGGATCTTCGAAGCCGATCGGGGTCAACGGGCGGGCTTGCCGTCTGCCGCGTTCAGTTCGTCGACGAGGCTTTGCCAGGCGCCGAGGCACGAGGTTGCGAGCTCGACCACCTTCGGGCGCAGGTGCGGCGGCACCGCTTCGACGATTCGCCGCCACTCGGGTTCGACGGTCGCGTGCCCCTCCACCAGGCGCAGCAGCATGCGTGCGGCTTCCTTGGAGCGGAACGACGGGTCCGAGCGCAGATGCCTGATCGTCGAACCCTGCTCACGGAGCGGCATGACGACGCGGACGCGGCCGCTGCCGGTTCGCGCCGTGGAGCTCTTTCGCCTGCGCGGCAATGGATCCTCGCCGCGAAGCACCCGCGCCCGCACGTTGCTCGCGGTTCCCGGCGAAATGCCGGCCGCCTTGGCAATCTCACGCAACGAAGCACCCGGATTGCGCGCGAGGAACTCTGCGGCCAGCTTGCGTCCCTCGGCGGCGTCCAGCGGTCGGCTGCGTCCGTCACGCCCGACGCGGTCGTTCAAGTGGGCGGCGTCGCCGGTTGAACGCCGGACCGCGCCGACCGTCTGATGGGCGAGGCCGGTGACCGCCGCGACCGCACGATCTGACCAATGCTGATGGGTGAAGATGATGCGCGCCGCGGCAGCCTTGCGGTCGGCGAGCGACAGGGGCAGGCCGTGGCTGATGTTCAGCTCGACGCCCAGCACGAACGCGTCGTTCTCGGTCCCGTCGAAGAACACCGCGGCGATCTCGGTCTCGCCGCGGCGCTTCGCGGCGTTCACCCGGTGCGCCCCGTCGATGACGCGCATCGTCGTGCGGTGCACGATGACGGGCGGCAGAAGGGCGCCGGATTCGGCGAGGGCGAGCGCGTGGTCGTCGTTCTCCCCCGTCAGCCGCGGCGAGTCCGTACCACGCAGCGAACTGAGCGGCACCGTCACCGCGGCCCGCAAGTCGAGCACTCCGGATGAGAAGAACCGCAGGCCTGCGGCGGAGTCATCGCGACCGTCAGCCCCCGCATAAAGCTGAGGCGATTCCAGTCTCATCCGCCCGTTCCTCCTGGCATTCGTCGCTCGTGCGGTACGTCCGGCTTGCTCGGGATGGCGCGCCGGACGTACCGCTTGACCAGGACAAACGTATTTTGCGTGAGATCGCGTAGCAATGCGGGATTCTACGGAAAACGGAGCGCGGGACGGCCCGACCGCGGCACTCCTCCGCGTCGCGGCGCCGGTCCCGGCTTACGCGGCGAGCCGCCGAGCGACGGCGGCGCGGGACGGCGCGCCCAGCTTCGCCAGGATGCGCGACAGGTGGCTCTCCACGGTGCGCGGGCTCAGGAACAGCCGCTCGCCGATCGCCCGGTTGCTCAATCCTTGCGCGACCAGCTCCGCGACCTGGAGTTCCCGCGTCGAAAGCTCGTCGGAGACGACGCGGCGCCGCGGCTGACGCGCCGCCAGACTGCGCAGATCGCGCGCCGCGGTCCGGCTCAGCCAGTGGGCGCCGCAGGCGGTGAACAGCGCACGGGCGTCAGCGATCCGCCTGCCCGCAGCTCTCGCGTTGCCGAGCTGTTCCGCCGCCTGCGCGGCTACCAGGTGAGCCTGGCCCTGGAGGATTGACATTTCGGCGCGGCCGAACGCCTCCGCAGCCGCCGCAGCGTCAAGGGCAGCACCCGACGGGTTTCCGTCCGCAGCCTCGGCACGGGCGTGTACGAGCTGCGCGATGCCCAATTGGCCGGGCAGCGCCCACCACTGCGCAACCCGCACAGCCCGCTCGGACCAGTACCGGGCCTGCGCGGTCCGATCCGCGGCGAGCGCCACCTCGGCCGCGAGCGCATATCTGGTCGCGAGCATCGGGTCACTGCGCTGCTGCGAGTTCAGGCCGAGTCGCATGGCGATCGGGCCGATAACCGGTCTACCCGTCTGGATCTCGACGTCGAGCAGATCGGTGACGACGCTAAGCCGGGTCCACTCAGCCGTGGGGAGCGGCAGTGCGCGTGCGGCTTCCGCGAGATCGCGTACGGCTTCCGGCCCTGACATCCAAAGTGTCGCGCGCAGCTTGACGGCCACGGCAGGAGCGGCCACGTCGGGCACGCCGATCGCGGCGCCGACCTCCTGAGCATCGTCGGCGGAATCGATCGCGTCCTCAAGGCGTCCGAGTCGAATCAGCACGCTGGCCTGCGCGGCGTAAAGGTGCGGAAGCGCGTACGTGTGCCGGTGCGACCGTGCCACTCGGACGCCGCGTTCAAGGTGGCGCATGGCCTGATCGTGTTGCTCGAGCAGGTGGGCAGACCAGGCGGCGGCTGGCAGCGCATTGTCGAGGATCGCGCACAGCTGCGAATCGGAGAGTGCGCTGAGACGAGTGTCAGCCTCGGCGAGACAGTCGAACGCGGCCTCGCGGTGGCCACGGCTTGCTGCCGCGAGGGCAAGGAGGGCGCTGACGGTCGCGGCTGTTGTCGGGTCGGCTCGATCGCCATGCTGGACGAGGCGGCGAGCGCGCCGAAGCCCTTGCGCTACACGACCTTCCACGAGATCGAGCGTGGCTCGCTCGACATCGGCCGGACCATTAATACGCTGCGACGCCAGCAGCACGCGGGCACTCGCCAGCCGCCCGCGCATCCGCTCGCAGCGCACCAAGTGGACGAGCGCGTCAGGCGCCGCCGCAGCCGACTCCCGGAGCGCCTCATGCAGGGCGTCTGCAGCTCGTGCTAGCTCTCCGGAAGCGAGAAGTGCCTTTCCGAGCAGAACCCTGAGTCGCGTGACGAACTCGGACGGGACTGCTCTCAGCGGGACGATGTCGAGAGCCAGTGCGGCCCAGCGCGCGCTGGTCGGCGGTGCCGTGGCGAGAGCAAGTTCGGCGGCCTCGGCCAGTTCCTCGGCCGCGCCGACGTCGCCCCAGCGCAGTGCGTGCTCCAGGTGCCGGGCTCGCACAATCGTGGGCGCGTCGGCCGAGGCAAGGTGGCGGAAAGCCCGTCGATGCGCGGAGAGCCGCCACCCGGCGCCGGATAGACGGTAGGCCGCGGCGCGCAGAAGCTGGTGGGCAAAAGCGAACGTGCCCGCGCTGGCGCTCATCACGCCGCGCTCCACCAGCCGGTCCAGCGCCTCGAGCACTACAGACTCGGGCAGTTGCGCGACGACCGCCACCAGGTCAGGGGCGACGCGTGCCCCGGCTACCGCTGCGGCGCGGGCGACGAGGCGGTCCACCTCCGGCAGCCCGTTCACCTCGACGCCGAGACCGTCGAGACCGGGACGCAGCGTGTCGTCGTCGACGGGCAATTCTTCAGCGCTAATCGCCTCGACTGCTCCGATCGGCATCGCGGCGAGCAGCGACAGGTACAGCGGATTTCCCGCGCTCGCCTCGAGGAGCAGCTGCCGATGGGAGGGGCGGGCACAGGGCACCAGCAACCCCACGTCGCCGCTTGTCAGAGGCGGGACCCGGACGCGCAGGATCGAAGAGGACGAGATTTCGAGCGCGCGCGCCAACCGCGGCGGGCACAGGCCGGAGCGCAGCGACATTACGAGGGTGACGGCGGCGTACGGCGGCCGACGCACGAGGAAGTCGATGAGGCCCAGCGACGCCTCGTCGGCCCAGTGCACGTCGTCGAGGAGGACGACAAGGGGCGCGCCGCGACCGAGTCCGTCGCGCAGCCGGCGATACAGCCGATACTGCTCGAGATTCGAGACGGCCGGTGTCATGGCGAGAGCGGCGAACTCGTGACCGTCGTCTCCGAGCTGGTCGATCATGTCGAGGAAGGGTCCGAACGGCACCGCGCGCTCGACCTCGCCGGCGTGGCCCGTCAGGACACGCATTCCGCGCTGCTCGCTGCGACGCGCGAATTCACGCAGCAGGCTGCTTTTCCCGATACCGGCCGGCCCCTCCACGAGAGCGGCCCGGAGAGTTATGTCGCGTCGGTCGCGGAGCCGTTCGAGCAGCGCCAACTGGTCGCCGCGGCCTATGAATTCCGCGAAGCCGTCCTCCCTTGGCGACGCCGCGGGCGGGCGCCCCGCGGCGGCCCGGGCGGCGACGTCCACGTGCCCACCTCCGCAAGCAGCGCCTGCTCGGACAGACGCAACGGATTGGGCATCGTGGACTGCTCACCTCGAAGGCTGATCGAAGTCCACTCAATCGGCTGAAAGATCCGATATTCGTCTCAACCCAGGGTGAACCTCCGTCGTCTCTCTGGGCAAAGGGGTCGCACTGAACAAAGGAACGGCAATGATGACCAACAAGTCGGCGATCTTGACGACGGCGGCAGGCGCAGCACTGGCAGTCACACTGCTCGGTGCCTGCGACCCGGTCACCTCGTCGAGCGCGAACGGGGGCTCCACGACTACGCCGTCGACGAGCGGCTCGTCGACCGGCAGCGGCACCGGCACCAGCGGCGGCACGACCGGCGGGAACTCGTCCGGCGGTGGCTCGGGCGCCACCGGCACGAGCGGGTCGAGCGTGCCCCGCTGCCACACGACCGACCTGACCGCCAGCTTCACGGTCGTGAAGGGCAGCGCCGGTGCGGGCAACATCGTGTACAACATCGACCTGAAGAACACGTCGTCGCAGCCGTGCACTGTCTACGGATACCCCGGGATGCTGCTGCTCGACGCGAAGCACGCACCGCTGCCGACGAACGTCCAGCGCAGCACGATCGTGGCGAAGACCTACGTCACGCTGATTCCGAACGGCGATGCCTCGGCGTCCGCGAGGTTCTCGCCGGACATCCCCGGCCCGGGCGAGCCGACGTCCGGGGCTTGTGAACCGACCGCCGCGTTCACCGAGATCACCCCGCCCGACGAGACCACGCAGTTGGTGACGGCAGTCGGCCCGCCGACCTCGGTCTGCGAGCACGGCGGCATGCAGGTCTCAGCGTTCGTGCCCGGCGCGACGGGACCCGGCGAGGGCTGAGAACGCCGCACGGGAGTGGAAAACGGGTGATGGGCAGGCGGCTGACGCGGGGTCAGCCGCCTGCTCCGTCGTCGTACCAGTCCGCGACGCCCGCACTCGCGCGCTCAGCCCTCGAGGCCGAAACCATGGCGCAATTCACCACTCGTCCCCCGCCCGTCAACCCCTCGAACCAACCCGCGACGCCTCCGCCCGCGCCCAGCCCTCAAGCCCCAAACCGTCGCGCCAGTCGCTACCCGCGGCCGCCCATCAACCCTCGCATCAGCCCGCGACGCCCGCGCTCGCGCGCCTAGCCCCCAAGCCCCAAACGATCGCGTCGGCTCGCCGCCTGTGCCCCGCCCTCCAGCCCCCACGCCTCGTGGGCACCCGCTCAACTCGCCCTCCCCACGCCCCCTACTCAAATCGGGCAAACGACGCTTGACAGTTCTGATTGGTCAATCAATAATAAAGCGTGGAGTTGACCAGCGCCGAGCGGCGCGAGCAGGTGATCGAGGCCGCGATCCATGAGTTCGCCGAGTACGGCTACCACGCGGCTAAGACGGCTGCGATCGCCAAGCGCGCCGGGATCTCCCAGCCGTACGTCTATGCGCTCTTCGACGACAAGAAGGCCCTCTTCATCGCCTGCCAGCAGCGCGTCCGCGAGCAGATCATGGACGCGTTCAAGTCGGCATCGCGCCCGGCCGACACACCGCACCAGGCGCTCGCCGCACTCGGCGCGAACTATCTCGCCGTGCTGATCAACCCCGACGCCCTGCGCTGCCAGTTGCAGGGGCACGCCGCCTCGGCGGACCCCGAGATCCGCAAGCACATGCGGGAGGGGTTCATCGAGGTCTTCGACCTGGTCCAGCGCCTCACCGGCGCGGACCGGGCCGCCGTCACCGCGTTCATGGCCACCGGAGCACTGCTCAACGTGAGCGCGGTCCTCGAACTGCCCGACGAATACGCCGTCGTGTCCTAGGGCTGCCCGCGAGAGCCCCAGGCCTGGTGCCTTTTTTGACCTGCTGCTTGATTGGTCTATCAATCAAGTCTGGTCGAGACAACCGATACCCACAACCGACGCGGAGTGAAGCCATGCCTCGTCATGCGGACGTGCGCGCCCGCAACTCACCGAAAGGAGATCCCTCATGGCCGGCTTACCGACCATTACCGACTATCCACTCCCAACGGCGGACACGCTTCCCGCCAACACTGTCGAGTGGGCCGCGGACCCGGGGCGGTGCGTGCTCCTCTTCCATGACATGCAGAACTACTTCCTCAACGCGCTGCCGCAGCCGCTGCGCTCCGAGCTCGTGCACAACGCGGCACTGCTGCGCAAGCGGTGCGTCGAGCTCGGCGTTCCCATCGCGTACACCGCGCAGCCGGCCCGGATGACGTGGCGCGAGCGCGGCCTGCTGCAGGACTTCTGGGGGCCGGGCATACGCGACGAATCAGAGGACTTCGCCGTTGTGGCCGAACTGGCTCCCGCTCCCGGGGATTGGTTGTTCACCAAGTGGCGTTACAGCGCCTTCTTCCGTAGCGACCTTCGGGAGCGGATGTGGGAGAGCGGCCGCGACCAGCTGCTGCTGTCCGGCGTCTATGCGCACGTCGGAGTTCTGATGACGGCCGTGGACGCCTTCACACAGGACATCCGGCCCTTCCTCGTCGCCGACGCGATCGCCGACTTCTCCGAGGCGGACCACCGCTTGGCCCTGAACTACGCCGCGCGCCGCTGCGGCATGGTCGTCTGCGCCGACGACGTGTTCGGATAACCGTGTCTGCTTCAGCACCGGTGCGGCTCAAGAAGTCCAAAGCCTGGCCCAGGGCGGGTCATCCGTGCGTGATGTGGAACTCGTTGCCGGCGGGGTCGACGAATTCGCCTGGGTTCCGGTCCCGGTCGCGGTCGGTGATTTCCAGCCGCAGCCGATTGCGTCCCGTGCTCGACGCGACCGGCGGTCCCATCACGAGTGAGAGTGGGCTGGTCTGGCTAGGACGCAGCCGCACGCCCCATGGGTGGTGCTCGACGTGGGGCCAGCCTGTCTGCGCCTGCCAGAACTCTGCTTGTGCGGAGAGGTCCTCCTGGGCCGTGTCCAGGCAAATCGCGGAGAGCCCCGCGTCCGAAAGCACACCGGGATGCCCAGGCCGCAGGACGCAGAACTCGTTGCCCTCCGGATCGGCCAGCACGTCCCAGGGCACCTGCCCCTGGTCGATGTCGGCCCGCCTCGCGCCCAATGCCAGCAGCCGGTCCACCTCGCGTTTCCAGTCCGGACCGCCGGCCAGGTCGAGATGGAGCCGGTTCTTGCCCGACTTCGGCTCTCGCGTCGCGGCGAACCGCAGGCGGAGACCGTCGGTGCGGCCCTGCGTCGCCGCACGCCAGAAGCGCTCCATCGCCGGTACGTCCAGCGCGTCGATCACGATCCCGCTCAGCATCCCCGCTCCCGAAAGCACCCGTGGTCCTCACAGTGTGGGCCACGGGTGCCCGGCTGCGGCTAAGCGGCAGGAGGACGTGGCGCGCCGGTCGGATTACTGAACAGCCCGGTCGGTTCGCCGACGGAAGTCAGCGGAGCCGCGATGTCTTCGAGTGACCTCTGCTCGGCATCGACGCCGAGCCAGGCCTCGATCAGCCCTCCGGCGAGCATGACCGCGGCGCCGATCAGGTATCCGATGAACAGCTTGGAGTGGTGTTCCAGATAGCTGGAACTCTGGGTGCTGGCGTTCCCGATCAGCTTGCCGTAGAACCAGGGGCCGAACGAGCCGAAGCACTGGGCGATGGCGAAGAACACGGCGATGGCCTTGGCCCGCACCTCGACCGGGAAGATCTCGCTCACGGTCAGGTACGCCGCGCTCGCCCCAGCCGAGGCGAAGAAGAAGATCACACACCAGCAGATCGTCTGGGTCAGCGCGCTCAGCAGCCCGGCGTGGAACAGGAGCGCGCTCCCCGCGAGCGCCACCCCGGCGATCAGATAAGTGCCCGAGATCATCACACGGCGGCCGACCGTGTCGAACAGGCGCCCGAGCAGCAGCGGCCCAGCCAGGTTGCCGATGGCGAAAGCCATGAAGTAGTACGCCGTGTTGCCGTTCGCGACTCCGTAGATCTTGGTCAGCACCAGGGAGTAGGTGAAGAAGATCGCGTTGTACAGGAATGACTGCGTGATCATCAGCGACGCGCCGAGCACCGACCGGCTCGGATATCGCCGGAAGAGCGTCTTTGTGAGCGTCCAGTAGCCCATGCTGTCCGCGGGCAGGATCTCGATCGCCTTCGACTCGTCGACTGGAGCGAGCGTGCCGCCGCTCTGCTCCACCTCCCGTTCGATCCGGGAGATGGCTTCCTCGGCTTCTTCGACGCGGCCGCGCATCACCAGCCAGCGCGGACTCTCTGGGAGGTTGCGCCGCACGAACAGGATGACCAGGCCGAGCACCGGGCCGAACAGGAAGCCGATCCGCCACGAGTAGCTGACGTTCAGGTGTTTGATCACCGCGATGGTCAACACGGAGGAGAGGAAGGCACCCGCCCAGTACGTCCCGTTGACTGCGATGTCGATGCGCCCTCGATAGCGCGCCGGGATCAGTTCGTCGATCGCCGAGTTGATGGCCGCGTACTCACCGCCGATACCCATGCCCGCGATGAACCGGGTGATGTTGAGGTAGACGACCCAGCCCTCGCCGCGACCGAACGTGAGCGCGCTCAGTCCGCCGCCGAGCAGGTAGACGCCAAGGGTGATCATGAAGAGGTTGCGCCGGCCCCACCGGTCGGAGAGGTTGCCGAAGACCAGGGCGCCGAACACCTCGCCCAGCAGGTAGATCGTGCCGACGGAGAACGCCACGGAGGCGTTGCTCATGTTCAGCGCGCTCGGTTCGGTCATGTACGAGGTGACGGTGCTGGCGATGCTCACCTCGAGGCCGTCGAGGATCCATGCCACGCCGAGGGCGACCACCATCCGGGTGTGGAACCGCGACCAGCCGAGCCGGTCGATGCGTGCGGGTACCAGGCTGCGGATTCCTCGGCTTCCGGTTGCTTCCTGAACGGCCATACGGGCTCCCTCGACCGTGATGCCGGCTGTTGTGGGAGTGCGGATTCCCTCAATTCTCCGGACGGAAACGGTCTATTCATCTGAAGGCGGCGAGTGGATCGCCAAATGCGCGAAGCGGTCGCCGACATCCATCCGGGGCATGCAGCCCACGGCGCCCCCATTCGCTCGTATGGTCTAGCAGCAGGCTGACGAGCTGGCGTTATGAGAAGGTCGGAAGGTCTGATTCGGCGAGTAGGGGAGGCAGCAGGGATGGGCCACGCGCTTCGCGAAGACGTCCGGCTCGCCGTCTACGACTCGTTCCGGCGCCGCGGCCGCGCCCCGTCTGTCGACGAACTCGCCGCGACGGTGGCATCCGACCCCGAGCGGGTGCGGGCGATGCTGGACGCGCTGCACGCCTCGCGTGACCTGGTCCTGGACGGCGGCGACAAGGGCCGGATCGTCATGGCGCACCCGTTCAGCTCCGTTCCGCTCGGCTCCTCGGTGATGGGTCGCGCGACGCTGTGGTGGGGCGGCTGCGCGTGGGACTCGTTCGCGATCCCCCATCTGGTGCCGGAAGAGCCGAGCGTCCTGGTCGCCACGACCTGTCCGGCCTGCGGCGCTGCGCTGGCCTGGGTCGTCGGGCGTGAACACGCGCCCGAGGGGCCCGAAGTCGCCCACTTCCTCACTCCGGTGGCGCGGATCTGGGACGACGTGGTCCACACGTGCGCCCATCAACGGCTGTTCTGCTCCGCGGACTGTGTCGAGGACTGGCTGGCGCGCACCGGCCAGCCGCGCGGATACGTCATGGACCTCGCGACGCTGTGGCGGTTGTCCGAGGGCTGGTACAGCGGCCGCCTCGACCGCGGCTATCGCAGGCGGGAGCCGACTGAGGCCGCGCAGTACTTCCGGAGCGTGGGCCTGCACGGAGCCTTCTGGGGATTGGCCGACCCCGCGTAAGACCGCGAATGATACGCGTCGCCACGGGTCGCGTTGGGTGTGGGAACGCGGCTCAGGAACTTCCGAAGGCGCCGGGACCTCGTGGTGTACGCACTGGGGAAGCCGGATGCGCTGCCCGCGCATGTGTCGCGCTCTGGTCGCGCTTGACGGGCCTTTTAACCAGATTCGGCACTATCCTTCCCACAGCGTTTCAATGCGCTGTGTGCACCGGGTATCGCATCGGGCGAGCGGTCGCGGTCGCTTCTCGGAGGGGAAGGATCTTTCCGCCGTGTGCGAACTGTGCGCCAAGTACCTCAGCCTGGTCGACGAGCACCGGGTGCTCGTCTCCCGATTCCGGATCGACCGGCTTTCCACGCGCGAGCGCGAGGTGTTCCTGCTCATCGGCCTCGGGCTCTCCAACGCCGACCTTGTCAAGCAGCTGCAAATCAGCGAGCGAACCGTCAAGGCGCACGTCTCGCGGATCCTGGCCAAGCTGGGTCTCTCCCGCGTTCAGGTCGCCACGATCGCGGCCGCGTACCGCGCCAAAATGTGTACCTGAGTACATCGTCACCGGTGTGTCCGCGTGCTGAACTGAGCGGTGCTGCCCACCAGCCGTCCCGCCGCCGCTGCCCTTCGCCGCGCGGGATGGCGCTTTCGTTCGCGCCTGCGGACCCACACCTCAAGGACGGTCTTCGTGCTCAAACACGGTCGAACGGGCACGCCCGGCGCGCCCGCTTCGAAGCAGGGGACGGTCAGCCGACGCACGGTTCTCGCCGGTACCGCCGGTGCGAGCGTCCTGGTCGCCCTTCCCGACGTGCTCGTCGCGGCGCCCGCGCGGGCCTCCGTATCCACCGCGCCGAACCCGGACTTGGCCACTGCCCCGGCGCACTTCTTCCTCTACGGCTCGATCGGTCCGCTCTCCACGCCGAATCTGCAGGGATGGCGCCCGCCGACGGTCCGCGGCGCGGCGCCGCCCGCCCCGCGCGTGGTCGGCTCCGGGATCGCGGCCCGACCGGCGCGTTCCGCCGACGGGACCACCGTCGCCTTCCCGACGGTCAGCACTGCTCCCGGCGTCGCGTCGGTCACTCTGACCTTGGTCGACGCAGCCACATCGACCATCGAGACCAGCGCGACGCTCGCCTTGCCCGGCGTGCCTGCCGACGCCAGCGTGCTCGTGCGGCCGGTCTTCGCCGGATCGGCGACGGTCGCGCTGGTGGTCGCCGTCACCGTGCCGACGAACTGGCATACCTTCCGCAAGGCCGCGCCCGACGGTCCCGCAGTGACCACGCCGTCGGCCACGTGGACGACTCATCACGTGCTGGCCTACCTCGACCGCGCCTCCGGGATGTTCGCGGGTCCCTTCGACCTGGCCGACGCACCTTCGCTGGCCTGGACGGATGCCGCCGCGGACGCGAACCACCTCTACTTGTGGACGCTCCGCGAGCCGGCCGTGTCCGTCGGCACCAAGCAGAAGCCGCTGCCCGCCCCGCCGACCCGGCTGCTGACGTTCCCGCTCGGCTCGGGCAAGCCGAGTCGCGCGGTGCGCTCCGCCGGGGCGTGGCCGAACGGCGCGACCGGGCTGGTCCTGGCCACCGGGGACGTCGCGCGCGTCGCGGAAGGCCGCGACCTGGAGGTTTATTCGCCGCGCACCGGCACGTCCACGCGAATCGCCTTCGCGGAGCTGCGGCTCGAGTCGGCGCGGGCCGGCGCGACCACTGTGCACGACCGGCCCGACGGCACGCTGGTGATCGCGAACGCCGCGTTCGGCCGGGCGCTCGTCGTCGACCCGGCCGCGTCGTTCCGGACCGTGACGGTGCTCGACTACCCGCGGCCCAAGGTCGCCCTCGGCGGTCCCGACGCCAAGACGGCCCTCTCCCCCGACGGCGCGGTGCTCTACACCCTGGGCTCGGCGACCGCGGGGGGCTTGAGCGCCTACGAGATCGCCACCGGCGACCTGGTCGCGACCTCCAGCGACGGCGCCCACTTCTCCGGCGTCTACCAGCTGCCCAGCGGCACACTGCTGGCCGTCAACGGCAACGACTCCGGCTCACAGCTCGGCTTCTTCTCCCCAACCCTGGCCCGCCTCGGCGCGAGCAGCACCGACATGTACGTGGCGGAGGTGTTCTAGAGATGGCCGGATTCGACACCGCCAGCACCGTTCAGAGCCAGGTCCCCGCGGCCATCGACGTGTGGGGCGCGCCCGCGTTCTGGGTGCGGTACTTCTCCCCGTGCTACTTCACCTCGCTGAGCAGCGACGCGGTGAGCGAGTGCGACGCGATCTGGAACGGCAACAGCGGCTCTCCGCACCTCGGCGCGGTCAGCACCCCGACCCAGTCCCGCCTCGACGGGACCGGCGCGGAAGGACAGGCGGACGCTCAGACGTACGTCAGCGCCCTGATCAGTGCGTACACGACGGTCGTGCCGCTGCAGCTGCCCGCCAACGGCGCCCTGTTCTGCTGGCTCGACCAGGAGGCCTCGACGTCGCTGAGCCTGGGCTACTGGAACGGCTGGGCCGGATACATAAACGGATATGCGTACGCCGGCGGCCACCCGTTCCACGCGGCGCTGTACTGCAACCCGTTCGCGGCACCGCCGAACTGTTCGATCATCGACAGCCCGTCCGCGGATCATTGTTACGCCGTGTGGTCGAGTGAGCCGCTGAGGTGCTCCAACAGCCTGGGCAGCCCGCCGGCGTGGGCCGCGGAGTCTTGCTCCAACGTGACGACATACCTCTGGCAGTACTGGGACGAGGGAATTTGTTACAACACGAACGCGAACGTCGACTTAGATGTCGGGCACCCGAACACCAATTACAGTTCCTATTGCTTCTATCTCAGCTCGAAGCCCTGAGAACTGCGCCGGTGGGCGGAAATGGACGGTCATGGCGGGACGATCGAGGTCCGGGCGATCGAGAGCCGCGTGCCTGCTGACGGCTGCCGTCACACCGCTGGTCCTGGCGGGCGCCGGCTGCGCGAACATCACCGTGCAAAGCCAGGCACCCGCGTCCTCAGCACCGGCCTCCTCCCCCGTGGCGACGTCCCCGGCGGCCGCCGCCCCCTGCCGGACCGCCGAGTTGAAAATCGCGCTCGGTCCCGGCGGGGTCGCGGCCGGCACCTGGGCGGCACTGCTCGAGTTCACCAATCAGGGGAAGGCGGCGTGCACCATCACCGGGTTCCCCGGGGTCGCCGGGGTCACCGCGGCAGGAGCGGCGACCCCGGCGACGGAGCGGTCCGGCACCATGGACGGGCTCGACACCACGGGCACCCCGCGAGTGACCCTCCAGCCCGGTCAACAGGCGGCCAGCGATCTCGCCGGAAGTGACAACCCGTCGAGCGGCGACTGTCCGCCGCCGTATACCGAACTACAGGTATCAGCACCTGGCGACTCCAGCGCGGTGACCATTCCCGCCTATCTCTCCGAGCTCTCCGGGCACCTGCCCTCGTGCAGCACGCTCGACATCTCGCCGATGCATCCGCTGGCCGACTTCGCCATATTCGGGCAGTGAGGCCGTGCCGGCCGCGTTCCTCTCCGGCGCCGTTCTGGCCTGCGGCGCGCTGCTCGTCCTTTCCGGCGCGGCCAAGCTGTGGCGGGTCATCGGGCGGGCCGACGGCGGAGGAGCGATCCGGGCGGCGCTGCGCATCAGCCCTCAGCGATGGCGATTCGTCGAGCTGGCCGCGGCACTGACGGAGTCAGGCACCGGCTTGGCAGTGTGTACCGGCTTCCGTCCGGCGGTCGCGGGCGGGGCGATGGCGGCTCAAGGCGCCCTGTTCAGCGCGACACTGGCCTACGCCCGCCACACCAAGGCGACCGGCGGATGCGCGTGCGTGCTGCGCCCTAAGGACCCTGACGCGACGATCGGCTGGCCAGTCCAAGTCCGCGCGGCGTGGCTGCTGGCCATCGGCTTCCTTGACGCCGCCCTCCGGCTCCCCCGGCCGTTGCCACCGGGCACGTGGATGGCAAGCGCGCTGACCAGCGGCGTCGTGCTCGCGGTGATGCTGAGCGCCGAGCGTCCGTGGCGCACCCCGCGCTGTGGCCGCCGGCTCTGGTCGCCCAGGCGCGACACCGTCCGAGCCCTGATGCGCCACGGCGTCTTCGAGGCGATGTCCGCCGCTGCCGGTCCGTTCGCCGACGACTTCGCGCACCGCCGCGACGGCTGCGTCGACGAGTTCTGGTTCACCCCTGCCGCGCGGGCGAATTCGACTGGGCGCGCCGTCTCGTTCCGGGTCAGCCGTGCGACACCAGGCGGGGCGCTCGCCGTCGAAGCCCGACTCGAGACGGTGTGCGTCGATACGGTGCGCGTCTAGGGGTAGGCAACTGCCTTCAGACCGGCGAGATCGAGCACTGTCACCGAACGGTACTGCGTCAGCACCATGCCGGCGTCGCGGAGGTGTCGCAGAGTCTTGTGCACGGTCGGTTCGGCCGCGCCGGCGAGCGAGGCCAGCTCAGGCTGGGTCAACCAGCGGATCACCGAGCGGTTCCCGTCCAGATCACCGTACGAAACGGCCACCTGGTAGAGGACCCGGGCGACTCTGGTCGGCACATCGCAGCCGCTGAAGTCCACCCGGCGGGCGCTGGCGAGCCGCAGCTTGCCGACGACCGCGCGGTTGACCGCGAACGCGACCTCCGAGCTGCCGCGCAGGCAGTCGAGAAACTCGTCGTGCTTGACGAAGCGGGCGACCACCGCGCCGCACGTGGTCACGGTCGCCGAGCGCGGGCTGTCGTCGATCGCCGCGAACTCGCCGACGAGGTCCCCGCCGGCCCGGATGGCAAGCAGCGCGGTCCCTCCGTCCGGCGTCGTCCCGGTCGCCTTCACCGCGCCGTCGAGCAGGATGACGACGAACCGCGACCGCTCGCCCTCGCGAATCAGCGTGCGCCCGGCGTCCGGGTACTGTACGGCCGTGCCGAGCTCCAGCAATTCGTCCCGTGCACCTTCAGAAACGCTGCCGAGCAGACTGCCGGGCGGCCACCGCCGACGGCCTTGCGCCTTCTCCACCGAGCCCCGCCGCATCGATTCCACGCACGACCACCGCCCCCCACATGCGATTGAGCCCCCTCCCCGGCACGTTACCCATCGTAGCGGCGACCGTCGAGGAAATCTGGGTTCTTCGAAAGATGCCGCGGGGGCGCGGATGGCATCGGCATGCCGACATCCGCATAAACCCGTACCACGACGGGGTCAGCTCGGTGAGAGATCTGCAACAGTGTGTCCCGGGGGAGCGATACCCGCGGCCCGTTTGTTTGCGCTTCGCAGTGAACCGCGACGCCGAGTTCCGCGAAAGGAGTACCCGTGGACGTGCGCCAGCCCACGGTGCGCCGGTTGTGTGCCGCCGCGTCCGCCGGGCCGGCCGGTCTGCTCGCGCAGGCCTGCCAGCCGGGCGACTTCGACCGCTGGTTCGTCCAGACCGATTGCAGACGCGGGGTGGAGCTCGCGTTCGCGCCGCCCGGCTGCGACGAGCCGGCGGCGATCGGCGACCTCATCATGGTGCTGCGCCGTCTGGTCGCCGACGGGCACCACGGTCCCACGCGGGTCACCGCCGCCTTCCACGTCGGCATGACGACCCTGGACGAGCACGGCTTCGGCGGCGCGGCGGTGGACCGCGTCCACGCCATGGTGGAGGAGTTCGCGCCGCCGATCCCGACGATGTCCGCGGATGCGGGCCGCGGACTGGCCGTCGTCATCTCGGCAGGCCTGTTCGAGGACTTACAGGGCGAGGGCATGCCGCGTCTCGGCTGGCGGTACGCGGCGGGGTCGAACGCGTGGCTGCGCGTGTACGATCCCTTCGCCCCGATCGCGCCCCGGCGACATTTCGCGCACGACTCGGTCGACGGCGCGTGGTGAGTCGATCAGCCGTAGGCGCGGTTCGCCCAGGCTCAGACTCCGGCTGAGGCGGTCGCGGAGGCCGACGCGGCCCCGGCCGCGATCACCGTGGCGACCAAGGTTCCGTTCGCCTCCCGCCGCAGCCGCGCGACGACGTCGGCGCCCGCCACCAACTGCCCGCGGGTGAACGGCCGCGCCGCTGTGCCGAATCGCGTCGTCGGCAGGATCCGCACGGTGACGGCTGTGCCGTTCGCCGCCGTGGCGGTGAAGGAGTCGGTCCCGACGGTGGTCACTGTCAGCCGAGCGGTCGTGATCCTGCCGCTCTTGGCTCCGTTCAACGCGCCGGGCGTGGGTGTCGCGGTCACCGCGGGAGACGACGCGGAAGTCTGCCCGCCGGACGGCTGCGTGATCGCGTACGCCCCGGCGCCGAGGCCGACCACCAGCACGGCGACACTGCCGAATATCAGCAGGGAGCGCTTTCGCCCGCGCGCGTGACCTGCGCCGGTGGGCGCCGCTGCCGCGTACTCGAAGGCGGGCGCAGGCAGCGGAGGCGGGAACGCCGCAGCGTAACCATCGTCGACCGCGCCGTACTCGCCCGCAGGCTCGGCCTGCGCGGTCGGCAGCACTGCTGTCGGCTCGCTGAGGTACTCCGCCGGGAACGGCTCGGTCGGCGCCTGCTCCTTCGCTCCCTGCGGCCGGAACGCCTCGAAAGCGGCGAGCGGCTCCGGTGCGTCCTGGGTCTCGCCGAACGGATCGTTCTCGTCGTGATCGGACACGGGTTCCTTCCCGGGTTGGTGGGCCCTTGCGGGCAAGTTCACACCGCGCGGTGTAAGAACGCCGTCAGGGCCCGCCTTGCACGTGCTCTCGATAGAGGCGATTCCAGGTCAGCGCGTCGCGGCGCCACGCCGCACGGCTGAGGTGGACGAAGACACAGGCCTCGTAGTCGCGGCGGGCCGCGACGTCCGCCGCGTCGGCGGGGATCTCGTCGGACACGACGCGCACCCATTCGGCGGTCTGCTGCCACCAGTCGGCGCGCGCCGCCCGCGTGGTCGGGTAGCCGCCGACCCGCGCGCGCAGCCCGTCGACATGGTCCGGTCGCGCCGCCGTCGCCGCCTGGGAGCGGAACCGGCAGCGGTGGGCGCAGCCCTGGCACTCGGGGAAGGGCGCGATCGCCGCGTCCACCTCGCGGTCCGACGAAGCCAGGACCCTGAAACGCTCGGCGAGCGCGGTGTCGTCCGCCAGCGGCGCGCGCCCGGAGCCGGTCCGCGCGTCGTCGGCGCGAACCAGCGCCGGGCGGTCGAGTCCGTCGTGATGGACGAACGCGGTGAAGGGCTCGAGCGTCGCGGCGGCCCGCTCCTGGTCGGGCGAGAAGCGTATGGCGGCGCCGATCAGGGCCCGCTCATCCTGCGCCGCGAGCCGGTGCACGATCTTCAGGTTCGAGTTCTTGTACGCGTCCTCGACCAGGCGGCCGGGCAACTGCTCGACGAAGACCAGCCCCTCGCCGTATTTGTGTCCGTCCGCGAGGGTGGCGGCGAGCGTCCGGGCCGCCCGCGCCCGCGCGTCCCCGTAGCCGTCGGCCCGGCTCCCGTCGCCACCGCGCGCCGGCCGGGCGAGCAGGCGATGGGCCTCCTCGAGGACGGTGACGTGCTCCAGCCCGCCCGTGGTGCGCCCGGCCTTCGCGTATCCGGTGACCGCGTGCAGAATCAAGGCCGTGAGCAGCGCCTGCTCCCGCTCGTCGTCGCCGACCTCGGCCAGCTCGATCACCACCGGACGGCCCAGCAGCCGCTCGAGGGGATACGACCTCTCGCAGTCGAGCGTGCCGGCGCAGGCGCCCTCCATCAGGGCGAGGACCCGTAGCCGCGAGCCGGCCAGGATGTTCGCCCGCTGATCGGCGGCATATTCGAGGTCTTCGGTCTCCCGCACCATCTCGGCGGCGAAGTCGGCGAGCGTGGGCCAGCTGCCCCGGTGCCGCTGCCCCGAGGTCTCGGTCGGGAAGATCCCGCGGCGCGCGTACGCCGACCGCATCGCCCGGGTGTAGAGCTCGGGCAGCGGATCTTCGAGGCCGTAGACGGCGTCGAAGCACGCGACCAGACCGCTGATATGACTGCCGACGCGTACGCCCGGCGGCACCTCGAAGGGGTTGAGCCGCAGCGGGGCGACCGCCTCGTTGCCGACGGTGAAGACCAGCAGATCCTCGAGCCCCGGCCGGGTGGCGAGCCAGCGATAGTCGTCGAGCGTCGTGTTCGCCGGCTCCAAGACCAGGAACGGGACGCGATGGTCGCGCCAGAGCTGTTCGCAGAGCGAGAGGACATCGTTCGTCTTCCCTGACCCGGCGGCGCCGACCACCACCGTGTGCCTCGCCAGATCGTCGAGACCGATGCCGAGCGGTTGGGTGGGGCGGCCGCCCACCAGTTGCCGGCCGAGTTCGACGGCGCGGCCGGTCGTGGAGAAGTCGGTCAGGCCGGCGATCCTCGGGCTGCGGACGGGGAATCCGGGCATGGTGCCGTGCGCGGCGAGCGGCAGGCGCAGCGCGGCCGCGGCCTCGCGCACGTCGGCCAGTTCCGCGAGCAGCCGCAGCCCGGGCGGGACGGCCACCGGCAGCATGCTGAGATACTGCGCATCCCACCGGAGCAGATCCAGTGTTCTGATGTTGGTCCAGGCGGCCTCGAGCTCGGCGGGTCCGACCGGCCGCACCGCGCAGTGCGCCGCGCCCTGGAAGGTGGCGGTCAGGGCGCTTTCTCCGGTGGGCCGCTCCGGCGGCGAGATCGTGCGGCCGAGCAGTTCGGCGAGCGACTCGGGCAGCGGCGCCGGGGAGGCCAGTGTCACCCGGAGCTTGAAGGCGTGCGCCGCGTATCGCCGGGCCGCGTCCGCGAATAGCCGCGCGGCGTCGATGGCGAAGGCGTCGGGCGCATACCGCGCGCCCGAGCTGCCGAGGTCGGCGTGGTAGGCGCCGGGGCTGGCCAGCCGACCGTACTGGGTGGCCAGCGCGTGCAGGAGTCGGCTTAGTTCGGCGGGCACCGCGTAAGGTTCGAGCGCGACATCGAGCAGCAGCCGCTCGGGATGCGCCGCCATCGCCTGCCACATGGGTTCCCAGGACGCGGCGGCGACGGTGAAGGGCTCGATGACGAGGTAGTGTGCGACCCCTGCGTCAGGCCGGTTGGGTGTGCCGGGGCGGATGCGTTTGCGGATGTCGACCAGGCCGGCCGGGTGCGGCTGGAAAGGGGCGAGCCAGCCGCCGACCGACGCCGCGTCGCCGGCCTCGCCGCCGAGGACGTGCTTGGGCAGCGCCGCCATCCGCTCGCGCAGCCGCCGCGCGGCGCTGATCGTCAAGTCGCGCTCCGGCCCCTGGACCCGGCCGAGCAGCACGCAGCGCATCGGCCGGCCGGGTTCGGTGATGTAGCGCAGCGCGAAGCGGCCGGCGTCGGCGTTATCCCACTGCCCGGCGAGCCACGCCGTCTCCGCCGCAGATGCCTTCTCCAGTCGGTCGCGGTCGGGCAGCGCGGCGTATTCGAGCGTCTCGGTGAGATCGGCGGCGGCGTCGATGCCGACCGCGACCCACGCCCAGACGCCGCGGGCGTCGGCCGCGGTCAGCACCCCCTCGCCGGCCATCTCAGTGCTGGACCGGCGGAGTCGGCTCCGGAGCGGCGAAAGCTTCGGGCGCGGGGCCTTGAGCGGGGTATGCGGGGGCTGCGTCCGCCTGGCCGAAGTCGGGAACCGGTGCGGGACCGGGAACCGGAGCGGAACCAGGCGCCGGGGCGGCGTAGGCGTGCGGCGGCGGGGCCTGCCCGAAGCCGGGAACCGGAGCCGGGGCGGGTGCGGACCCGTAGCCGACCGATCCGCTGGGCGTCGGCGCGTCGAGGTCCTGGATCGGCACGTCGTGGCCGAAGGTGGCCACGAGCGGCACGTCGATCCCGCGGATCGCGATGTCGACGCCTTCGCGGGCCGCGTAGTGCAGCGCCTCGCGCATGGCCCGGATCTTCTCGGTGCGCAGCATCTGGCTGATCAGGTCGGACCGCCCGAAGACGCTGCCGATCGCGTCCTTGAGGAAGGTGAAGATCAGCTGGTAGCCGCGGCGGTTGCGGAACATCAGCCAGCCCACGTAGAGGCTCGTGCCGTACGGGAAGACCGAGACGTATGCGGTGTATCCGCGCTCGGCGATGACGAGACGGTTGTTCACCGCCTCCTGTCCGAGGATGTCGCTGCGCACGCGCAGCGCGACCGGGCTCAGCGGAATCTGGCGGCGGCGCAGCGAACCGTAGATCGCCGCGTAGGCCGAGGTCGCGGCGGCGGCGCGCTCCTCGATCATGGAACGCCACTCCGCGATGGGCTCCTGGGTGCGGGTGAACAGCATGGCGAACCAGAACAGCAGGAACGCCAGGATGGAGTCGATCTTCAGCAGGCTGGTGTCCACACCGCCGCCGGCCGAGTTCGAGAACGAGCTGAGGTTCGTGATGAGCCAGATCACGAACAGCACCATCCAGAAGATGATGGAGATGCCCGCGGCGCGCACGTAGAGCCAGACCAGCGCGAGCCGGTTCACGGACTCGTCGAGCGCGATCTCCATCGGCTGGAACTTGAGCGACTGGGTGCGGTAGGCCATGTCGCCACTGGTGGCGGCGGCTGCCCAACCGTCGCCGACGGCGGGCATCTGGGTTGGCAGGGTCACGTCAGTGTTCTCCCTTGCTTTTGGGTGGTGAAGATCCGCGTTCCGGCGCGTCGAGGGGGGCGGCCACAGTGCCGGAACGGGAACGGGTGTGGGCGGCCGGAGCCGCCGGGCTCAGAAGTAGTTCGACAGGGTGACGGTGATGTTGGAGCCGTCGGCCGTGGCGTATCCGGACACACCGAACTGGGTCTGACCGGTATTCGTCTGCTGCGTCCCACTGAAATCGGTGTAGGTGTCGGTGTACTGGACCACGCCGTCCTGGTTCTGATCGGTGATGTCGACCTGGTCGTCGGCGCTCGGATTGGCCGCGGGCGCGATCGTCGGGCTCGGATACGTGGTGATCGTCCACTGCACGCTGTCGTCCGAGCCGCCCTGGAACACGCTGAACGGGCAGTTCGGGGGCGACGGGCTGGTGCTCTGCGCGCAGGCGTCCAAGGCGCTCTTGATCTGTGCCTGGATCGCTTCCTGGGCTCCGGGCGCGAGCGCGGGGGCCGGGAAGGTGACGTTCAGGGTGGCCTCCCCGAGCGATCCGGCCGCCCCGGGGGTCGCCGCCTGCGTTGCGCCGGCAAGCAGCGCGGTACTGCTCAGCGTCGCGGTGTAGGCGCCCGGGAAGACGGACGCCTGGACCTCACCGGTCCCGGCCGCGACGCCGTTGACGCTGACGGCCTGGCCGGTGCCGTCCTGCACATCGAGGTTCAGGAACGGATTCTCGAGCAGGAACGCGGAGGCGCTTCCGGACGGAGCGTTCACGACGTCGATCGTCTGAGACATCGAGACGCCGCCGGCCTTGTAGGAGACCTGCACGACGTTGAACGCTTGGCCGCCGAACGTCGCGCCGTGCACGGTCGAGTTGACGGTGACATCCGTGGGCCGGGTGTTCGCCGCGCGCAGCACCGCTGCGGAGCGCAGCTGCCCGAAGGAGGTCGGGTCGGAACCGAGCAGGGAATCGCCCAGCGTGCTCTTGTCCACGAGGGCGAGAGCACCGGCGGTGTCGTCGTTTGAGAGGTCTGTGAAGTACTGCTGCACGGTGGACGCAGCTGACGGCGGCGCGGGCTTGAGCACCTCGTAGGCGACAAGACCGCCGGCCGCGAGCACGATGACGCCGCACACCGCGATGACAGTTCTGCGCCGAGGCTTCCCCCACTGGCGCCGGATCTGCTCCGGGCCGGCGATCAGGACCTGCGTACGCTCCGGCCCGGCAACCATCGGAGGACTCTGATAGATGGGCAACTGGACCGTGGCCGCGGCCGCCTGCTCGGGCGGTCCGCCCGGCAGATCCGGCACTGCGGCGAAGGCGACGGTAACGGATGCAGCAGGAACGCTGGCTGCGACAGGCGCGCCGACCGCGACGGTGACCGCCATCGCAGCCGGCTGACGCGCTTCGATCACTCCGAGGCCGCAGTGGGGACAAGTGCCTCCGAAATCCGGGGGCAATGGTCCGCCGCAGAGGTAGCAGAAATCGCCCACCGTACCCCCCAAATAAGTGCGTGCGCGAAAAGAACGCCCCTTGCTTGTGGGCGTCGAAAATTGGTGCGAATAACAGTTGCGGGAATCCGCCTCTCTTTTGGGCGGTACCCGCGATTCTGGAAGCTACACCAGGTCAGCGCAGGCAGCTGGCCACAATCTGGATTCCGTTATGATTCCGTTGCCGCGGCTGGTCGTGCGGCGATGCGAGGGGGTTTGGTGATTCGTCAGGAAACGAGGTGCCGTGATGGCATCCGTTGACTCTGCGCGGGCCGAGGGGCGGAGGCTGGCGCTCGTGATCGCCAATGGCGTATACGAGCCGGATTCCGGACTCACCGCGCTGCGCGGTCCGGAAATCGACGCGCGCCGTCTGTCGGCAGTGCTGGAGGACCCGGTGATCGGCGGCTTCGCGGTGGACGCCGTGATCGATCGGCCGTCGTCCGAGGTGCGGTCGAAGCTGGAGGTTTTCCTCGCGGAAGCGCGGCGGCACGACTTGGTGGTCGTGTACCTCTCCTGCCACGGCCTCCTGAGCAAGCGCGACCAGACGTTGTACTTCGCCGCGCTCGACACCCGTCGCGCGGCCCTGAGAACGACGGCGACGCAGGCGCGCTTGCTGACCGACCTGCTCGACGAATGCCGCGCCCTGCGCAAGGTCCTCATCCTCGACTGCTGCTATAGCGGTGCATTCGCCAGGGGCGCCAAGAGCGGCGGAGTCGACGTGGGCGCCGAGCTGATCGGAAGCGGGCAGGGCCTGGTCGTGCTCACCTCGTCGCGCGCCGTCCAGGAGTCGTACGAGGACGAGGGGGAGGACGGCGCCTTCACGTCCGTGTTCACGGCGGGGCTGGTGGACGGGCTGAGCACCGGCGAAGCGGACCGCGACCGCGACGGCTGGATTTCCCTCGACGAGGCCTACCACTACGCTCGCGAATACGTACAAGAGCGCCGCCCCGAGCAGAACCCGCAGCGTTGGATGGTCGAGGCGGAGGGCGTCATCTATCTAGCGCGCAGCACTCGCGCGGCGGACCCGGTGAGCAGCGCGCAGGCCCGGACGGCGAGCACGAGTCCGAGGCCTGTTTCGCCTGCGCCGCCCAGGCCAGTTGCGAGTATCCGCCTCACGCGTGTCATGACCGGGCATCGGGGCCATGTTCACGACAACGCGTTCAGCCCGGACGGCGCGCTGCTCGCCACAGTCGGCGGTGACGGGACGGCGCGGGTGTGGGACTGCGCCACGGGTGATCTCAAAAATTCCGCGTTGATACTGAGCCCACTGATGGCTGTCGCGTTCAGTCCCGACGGCTCCCAATTCGCTACCGGGGGCGTCAGTACATCAGTGCATATGCGGCACGCGCACGACGCCGGATTCGCCGCGGCCCTGAAGGGGGCGTCAGACGCCATTCGCGCCCTTGCATACAGTCCGGACGGCGCGCTCCTCGCCGCCGCGTGCGAGGACGGGACCGTCTGCCTCTGGGATCCACGGACCGCCCGGACGACACGCACTTCGGAGACCCGTTTCGGCCCGGCGAGCGCGATCGCGTTCAGCCATGACGGACAGACGTTGGCTGCGGCGCGCGGCGACGGCGATGTGCTCATATGGAATCCAGCCAGTGGCGCACGGCTCCAGCAGCTGACCACGGACGGCGATGAGACGCTCGGCGTGGCGTTCGGCGGCGACGGCACTCGATTGTTCATCGGCGGCCGGGGCATCGTCGAGGTCTGGGATCCCGGCGCCGCACACCGAGTTGGCGAGCTGGTCGCCCCCGCACCCTCGCTCGCGGTGTCCGTACAGGTGAGCCCAAACGGCCAACTCGTCGCCGGAGCGGGCGAACGGGGCGAGCTATGGCTCTGGGACGCACTTAAGGGCGACCTCCTGGCGACTCAGGATGCGCACACTGGCGGCGCGTCGGCCGTCGCGTTCCATCCGAAAGGGCGAATGCTCTGCACCGTCGGAGCCGATGCGCGAGTATGCCTTTGGGAGCTGTCCGCCACCGGCGGATGACAGTCCGGCGACCCGGTTGGCGGTCCGCTCGGGCCGCGAGGGAGGGAGTTCTCGTGGGTGACACGGACGCGGACGAGGTCGTCGTGCAGGTGCTCAGCGCCGAGGAGGACGACGAGCAGGACGTGCGCCAGCTCACCGCCGCGTTGCGCTCGGAGTTGTTGCGGCTGGACGTCGAGGACGTCGAACCGGTCGACGCCGCCGACGTGCCGGAGGGGGCGAAGGGGCTCGAGACGATCGAGGGCCTGCTGCGCGTGACGGGCATCGCGCTCAGCGGTCTGAGCGGCGTTCTCGGCGCCTTGTTCCAGTGGGCTCGGCGCACCGAGCGCTCCGTCACCATCGCGGTCGGGGACAAGTCGCTGACCCTGAGCTCGGTGACTCCGGAGCAGCAGGCTGAGCTCATCGAGGGCTTCCTCGCCACGCTCAAGGCTTGAACTAACCCGCGCTTCCCCGTGCCGATGCGCAGTTCGGTGGCCGAATCGCCGATGTTAGCTGTTGGGCGGGCGTTGCCGCGTCGTGGTGATCGAGAGTTCGCGTGTGGTCGCGCTTGTGGCCGGGGCTGGTCGGGTCGATGCTGGCTGGGTCGATCGCGGTCGACGTCGACGCACTATGGTGCGGGCGAGCCCGT
>NZ_DASZGI010000296.1:0-2900 GCF_035938995.1 Actinocrinis sp. | reverse complement strand
ACCGGGAGGGTGTGCAGACTGTCGGCATTGACCGCATCATCAGTCATGCGGGTGTTGCCAAGGCGTCTCTGTACAACATTTTCGGCAGCAAGGAAGGGCTGGTCCGCTCGTATCTGGAGTCCCGTCACGCCGCGACCCGTGGCCGGGTCAGCCAGGCGCTGACGCGTTTCCGTACCCCGCGTGAACGACTGCTTCGCGTGTTCCACGCGCAGGGCGAGTTGTTCACTGATCCGGGGTTCAAGGGCTGCGCGTTCGAGATGGCCAGTGCGGAGGCTCCGTCCGGAGGTGCAGCAGAGCTTGCCGCGGGAGTCTACCGGGAGTGGGTGCGGACCCTGTTCACCACCTTGGCCCAGGATGCTGGCGTGGCCGACCCGGATGCCCTCGCCCGACAGCTCCACCTGCTGTACGACGGTGCGGGCCTGTCCGCGCGGATGGACCACGATCCCTCCGCGGCCACCCACGGCCCGGGCCGCCGCCGCCGCGCTGCTCGACGCCGCCCCGAAGACGGAACGGGCCTGAGCACGACGACGCCCGCCGTCCCGTCACCCGGCCACGCGCTGCGCCGTTCTGAGGGTCCGCGACCAGTCTGAGTGGCGACCAACGGGCTGTGATGTGCCCTGACTGATGCTACGAAGGGAGCGAGGCATGTCAGCAACGACTTAATTCGGCCGACGTTGACACCAGACAACCGATATCAAGTACCCAGCCTCGTACCAGGGTCGTGGCGTTCCCTTGAAACCGTGGGAGGCCTGCTGCGTACGCCATGCGCGCCGCTCGTCTTTGATCCAGTACTGCGGCCGCACCCGACCATGAGTATTGCGTCGCTGCCCAACTGCCCGCAGGACATCCCGAATCGCATTTCCGAGCCCGGATGCGAGCGACAATCAAGCAGCTAATATCGAAGGATTCTTCGGTGGCGCCGATTGATCCGTGTCAGCCGGTGAGGCCGGGCCGTGGACTGCGAACGACCCAGGCTACGCTGCACGCGCCTGGGTCGTTCGCTGTGCAGGCGGTCAAGAGCTCGAACGCCGATCCCGGTGTTTCAGATCCGCGACTACGGTATTAGATCTGGGCCCTGCCTCCGTCGACGAACAGTTCGATTCCCGTGACGAAACTCGAGTCGTCTGAGGCCAGGAAAAGCGCCGCCTTGGCCACTTCGCCGGGCTCACCCATGCGGCCCATCGGAATCGTGGACACGAGCCTCTGCATAGTCTCTCGCGGTGCCGCAACCGATTGAGGTGTCGCGATCGGGCCTGGGCTGAGGACGTTGGAGCGGATCCGGCGGTCTTTGAGTTCGACGGTCCAGCCGCGCACGAAATTCCGGATAGCGGCCTTACTCGCGCCGTACACCGTGAACGCCGGGGTTCCCTTGACGCTCGCGACGGAACCGGTGAGGATGATGGAACCGCCGTCGTTCAGGAGCGGCAGCGCCTTCTGTACCGTGAAGAGCGCCCCCTTCACGTTGATTCCGAAGATCTTGTCGAAGTGCTCTTCCGTGACATCTTCGAGCCGAGCGAACTCTCCTAGGCCGGCGTTGGCGAAGAGGATATCGATTCTCCCGTTCGCAGCGACTGTCTCGTAGAGGTGGTCAAGGTCGGCCAGATTGGCAACATCGCCCTGAACGCCGGCGACGTTATCACCTATCTCCTTCACGGCGTCGTCGAGTTCCTTCTGGCGGCGGCCCGTGATGAACACATAGGCGCCTTCCGCAGCGAAGAGCTTTGCCGCAGCAAGCCCGATCCCCGCAGTGCCGCCGGTGATGACCGCTACTTTCCCTTCCAACTTGCCCATGCTCGTTACTCCAGGTAATCGCGATGTAGGTTGTCGGTGCCACCACACACGCGTCGGCCGCCACCCGAGAGGCGGGCCTCCGAGGCCGGTGAGGCCGCCCGGAAAGCTGGCGAATGGCCTTAGTCGCTCCAACTTTTCCGGGGTTGAGTTACCTCTACCCTGGACCGAGCCCTGGCCGTCCTGGTATCCGCAACGTCACTGCACCTGGCGGATTAGTGGTGTGCGGGGGCAGTGCCGTCAAGTCGCGGCGTTCACGCCGATCCGCTCCAGCCCCGGTGGTCGCTGCCCTGGGAGACCACGGTCCGCCGGCTGCTGACCCGCATCGAGGGCGCGGCCTCGGTCTACGTCGGCAGCAAGCACGCCGTCGAGGTCATCACCAAGTCGGTGGCCCTGGAGGTCGCCGTCGACTGCGGCATCAGCATGTGCCAATGCAAGGTGGGCATGGTCGAGGAAGGCCGGGTCGGCGGCGGTCTGCGTTCAGCAACGCCGTCATGCGAGTCGGCCCCGACGACGACCCCCGCGCCATCGTCGGCGCCTACGCCGAGGTCAACAACTTCGGCACCACCCGCGTGCTGCGCGCCTTCGCCCCGCTGCTGCGCGACAACGGCCGGCTCATCGTCGTGGCGAGCTCGCTGGGCACCCTGCACTACGTGGCGCCCGTGCTGCACGACCGCTTCGACGGCCTGCCGTCGCTGGACGAGGTGGACACGCAGGTCGTGGCGGGACGCGGTCAAGGACGGCAGCGCCTGGCCCGGCTTCGTCAACATCCCCTCCAAGATCGGCCAGGTAGCCGCTGTCCGCGCCCTCGCCGAACAGCGCCGCGAGCAGGACCTCACGAGCGGCATCTTGCTCGCCGCGGTCTGCCCGGGCATGATGAACACGCCTACCTCGGGCATGTGGTGGGACGTCAGCGACGCCCCCAGCCCCGCCGAGGCCGCAGTCGCCCTGCTGGACCTCGCCTTCGACGCCGTCAACGCCGACCACTACGGCCGGCTCGTCCGCAACGGAAACGTCCTGCCCTGGGCTCCGGGGCGGTAGTAACACGACATCCGCCGGGACATCGCACTCGCGCGCGGTGTGGCAGGACTGGCCGCGGGTCACGGCAGCTA
>NZ_DASZGI010000295.1:0-17705 GCF_035938995.1 Actinocrinis sp. | reverse complement strand
TCGCCCGCGTAGTCCAGCGCGTTCGGCTGGCCGAGGTCCTCCTCGTTGGACATCAACGCGTACATGCCCTGCGCGTTCGGCTGCGAGAGGTACTGCTCCAGTGCCGGAGCCACCTTCGCGTTGCCGCCGAGCAGCGAGAACAGTCCGGCGTAGTCGTTCGGGACCTGCCAGAGGTACTCGTAGGCGTCGCCCTCGACGTAGTGCGCGGTCGTGGTCGGCGTGATGCCGGGGATGAACGCGCCGTTCTCCATCTTCGGAGTGAGCAGACCGGTCGAACTGTCGAACACGTTCACCCAGTTGTTCGCCCGGTTCTGCAGCATGGTCGCGTCGACGGTGTCGCCAAGCGCGGCAGCGTACTGTGACAGGGCGAAGTCCGCGGTGTCGTACTCGAGCAGCGACGAGACGAAGCCGTGCGCGTTGCAGCACCCGTACGTGCCGTCCTCCGGGATGTAGCCGTACTGCTGCTCAAGCGCCTCTTCCGGCCGCACGCCGTTGACCGTCGTCGCCTGCTTGACCATGTCGGCCAGCGCGGCGGCGGTCTGGAAGTTGTGGGCGCCGAAGGCGTAGTAGTTGGCGATGATGGAATCGGCGGGGTCGCCGACCATGACGTAGTTGTCAAGGTTCAGATATCCCCACTGCTGGAGTATCTGGTTCTGCGCGTAGTAGTTGAGCAGCGACTGGGCCTGGTCGCTCGCGGCGGCCGGGTCGACGATCGCCTGGAGCTGCGTGGTGCCGTGGTAGATGTCCCAGCCGGAGAACATGCCGTACTGGTCCTTCTGCGGCGCGGCGACCGTGTGCACCTTGTCGTCGGACCCGAAGTACTGTCCGTTGACGTCGCTGGTGATGTTGGGCTGGACCAGGACCTTGTACAGGTTGCTGTAGAACTGCTGGGTCTTGGCCACAGTTCCGCCGGACACCTGGATCTTGTTCAGCAGCTTGTTCCAGGAGCTCTGCGCGGTGTTCTTCGTCGTGGTGAAGTTCCAGCCGCTGTTCTCGGTCTGCCAGTCCAGCTTGGCGTTCGCGGCGCTCACGTAGGAGATGCCGACCTTCGCCTGCAGGGTCTGCACCGCGCTGGTGTCGAAGGTCAGGAACACCGCGTCCGGGTTCGTCTGCCCGGACATGGTGACCACCTGCGACGCGGTGAACGGGTGGTCGAACACGAGGTCGAAGTACAGCGTGTACAGCTGCCCGTCGCCGCAGAAGCTGCCGCTGGTCACCGAGCCGGTGAGCTCGTTGGTCCCGACCACCTGAGCGCTGGTCGCCGCGTCGCCGTTCTGGCTGTCCATCAGCTTGACCAGCAGGTCGGCCTGGGTGGTCTTCGGGAAGGTGAAGCGGCCCATCGAGCTGTGCGGGGTCGCGGTGAACTCCGACGTGACAGTCTGTGGCAGGTTGCTCTCGGCGGAGTAGTAGCCGGCCTGCGCGATCTCGCCGGTGTTGGTGAACGAGGTGGTGACGTTGCTCGGGTCGCCCGAGGGCAGCGCCCCGGTCAGCGGCAGGATGGGAACGTCGCCCAAGGCGCCGCAGCCGGGGCCGCTCAGGTGGGTGAGGCTGTACCCGGTCAGCGCCGAGTCGCCGAAGTTGTAGCCGCCGCCGGCGTTGCGGTTCGGCATCGTGTCAGGGCTCCACTGCACCATGCCGTACGGCACGTCGGCGCCCGGGAACGTGTTGCCGCCGCCGGTGGTCCAGGTCCTGGTGTCGAGGAACTGGGCGGGGTTGGAGACGGTGCTGCTCATGACGGTCTGGTTGGAGGTCGCGGCCGGCGCCTTGACCGCAGCGTTCGTGTGGTGGGTGCAGTTCGCGAGCCCCGTCGCAGTCTTGACGCAGGTCGCGGTGTTCGTCTTCGCGGTGTTGGTCTTCGCATTCGTTGACGCCGTGGTCGACGCCGCGAGGGCCGGTCCGGCCGTCAGAGCGCCGAGAATCAGGGCGTTGCCGGCCACGAGCCCGACGATGCGGTTGCGTGGCCTGATTTTCCCGACGTGGGTCGTCGGGGCCTTACCGGGGTGTTCCATGGCCATCCTCCCTGCGGCTGCCACCCGCTGCGGCACAGGCAGCGGTCCGCGCGATTGACAACGTTGTCATGACGACGAATCGTGGCGCTGATCGCGTCCGCAGTCAACAGTCCGGACGGCTTGTGTCACTTACCTGCGGACCGACGCGCCACGCAGGACACGCAAAGCACACCCACGACCCCGCCCAGCTCTCCCAGCCCGGCTCACTCCCCACGTACGGACGCGCCATACAGAACACGCAAAGCACCCGCACCACCCCGCCCAGCTCTCCCAGCCCCGACTCACTTCCCCACGTGCGGATGTGCCATGCCGAGCACGTCGAGAACCCGGTCGAGTTCTTCCTCGGAAATCGCACCACTCGCCACATGCCCGCGCGCGACAGTCACCTCGCGGATGGTGCGCCCCTCCGCAAGCGCCTGCTTGGCGATCTTCGCCGCCTCCTCGTAACCGACATACCGATTCAGCGGCGTCACGATCGACGGCGAGGACTCCGCATACGCACGGCACTTATCAGCGTCGGCCTGGATGCCCGCGACGCAGCGGTCTGCCAGCAGCCGCGACGCGTTGGCCAACAGCCGCAGCGACTCCAGCAGGTTCCTGGCCAGCACCGGGAGGGTGACGTTGAGTTCGAACTCGCCCGAGGCGCAGCCGAACGCAATCGCCGCGTCGTTGCCCACCACCTGGATGCAGACCATGCGCACCGCTTCCGGGATGACGGGGTTGACCTTTCCCGGCATGATCGACGAGCCGGGCTGGAGGTCGGGCAATGCGATCTCGCCGAGCCCGGCGCGCGGTCCGGAGCCCATGAGCCGCAGGTCGCCACAGATCTTGAACAACGCCAACGCCAACCCCCGCAGATTCCCGGAGGTCTCGGCGAGCGCGTCGCGCGCGCCCTGCGCCTCGAAGTGGTTGCGCGCCTCGGTGAACGGCAGCCCGGTCTCCCGGGCCAGATGCTCGATCGCGCTCGCGGCGAATCCGGCCGGGGCGTTCAGCCCGGTACCCACCGCCGTTCCACCCAACGGCAACTCCGCCAACCGCGGCACCCCGGACTCCAACCGGTCGACCGCGCGGCGAATCTGCGTCGCGTAGCCGCTGAACTCCTGGCCGAGCGTGACCGGCGTGGCGTCCATCAGATGCGTGCGCCCGGCCTTGACCACCTCGGCGAACCGCGCCGCCCGCACCGACAGCGCCTCCTCCAGATGGTCCAGCGCCGGTAGCAGCTCGCCGACCAACAGCCCGGCCGCGGCGACGTGGATCGACGACGGGAACACGTCGTTCGAGCTCTGCGACGCGTTCACGTGGTCGTTGGGGTGCACCGGCCGGCCGAGCCGCTCCGCCGCCAGCGTCGCGATCACCTCGTTGGCGTTCATGTTCGACGACGTCCCGGACCCGGTCTGGAACACGTCGATCGGGAACTGGTCGTCCCAGCGCCCCTCGGCCACCTCCCGCGCCGCCGCCCCGATCGCCTCGGCCAAGTCTGCCGGCAGCACGCCCAGCTCGGCGTTGGCGCGGGCCGCGGCCGCCTTGACCGCGCCGAGCGCGGCGATGTGCGCCCGCTCCAGGCCGGCGCCGGAGATCGGGAAGTTCTCCACCGCCCGCTGCGTCTGCGCCCGCCACTTGGCGCGCGCGGGTACCAGCACCTCTCCCATCGAGTCGTGCTCCACGCGCACCTCGACGTCCGGCTCACCCGTGTTCATCGCCGTCACCTCCGAATACCATCGTCGCTCATGACCGCCGGCGACTCCTCCCCCTCTTCCCCGTCTTCCGCGTCCATCCCCTCCGTCCCGTCCATTCCGTCCTCCGCGCCGCTCACCGATTGGTCGGCCTTCCAATACGAGATCTACCTCAACGGGACGACCGGTGCGGTGCCGTCCCTGCCGACCGACCTGACCGCCCTCGAGCGGGTGGCGGAGGAGCGGCTCGACCCGGGAGCAGTCGGCTACGTGGCGGGCAGCGCGGGCGACGGGAAGACGGCGCGGGCCAACCGCGACGCACTCGACCGCTGGCGGATCGTGCCGAGGATGCTGCGCGACGTCGAGCGGCGCGACCTGTCCGTCGAGCTGTTCGGCACGCGGCTGCCGACTCCGGTGGCGTTGGCGCCGGTCGGAGTGCTGTCGATCATGCACGAGGGCGCGGAGCCGGCCGCCGCCCGTGCCGCAGCAGGCCGCGGAATCCCCTTCATCCTGTCCTCGGCGTCGAGTACGCCGATGGAGCAGGTGGCCGAGGCGATGGGTCCGGACGCCGTGCGCTGGTTCCAGCTGTACTGGGGCAGGGACCGCGACGTCACCGAGAGCTTCCTGGACCGCGCCGCCGCATCGGGGTACTCGGCGCTGGTCGTCACCCTCGACACCCGGCTGCTGGCCTGGCGACCGCGCGACCTGGACCGCGCGTACCTGCCCTTCCTGCACGGGATCGGCACGGCGAACTACTTCACCGACCCCGCCTTCCTCGCGGGCCTGGCCAAGCCGGTGGCCGAGGACCTCACCGCAGCGGTCCTGCGCTTCGTGTCGCTGTTCAACAACCCCGGCACGACCTGGGAAGACCTCGCCTTCCTGCGCGAGCGCTGGAAGGGCCCGATGCTCCTCAAGGGCATCCAGCACCCCGACGACGCACGCCGCGCCGCCAACGCCGGGATGGACGGGGTCGTGGTCTCGAACCACGGCGGCCGCCAGGTCAACGGGGCGATCGGGGCGGCCGACGCGCTGCCGCCGGTCGTCGACGCGGTCGGCGACCGGCTCACGGTGCTGTTCGACAGCGGGATCCGCACCGGGGACGACGTGTTCAAGGCCTTAGCCCTCGGCGCGAAGGCCGTCCTGCTGGGCCGTCCGTACGCGTATGGGCTCGGTCTGGACGGCCAGGCCGGGGTCGACCACGTCCTGCGCTGCCTGCTGGCCGAGTTCGACCTCACGCTCGCACTCGCGGGTTATCGCGGCCCGGCCGAGCTCAGCCGCGACGCGCTGACGCGGGCGTGATCGCCCCGCGGCGAGTCACGGCGAACCGACGACGAACTGATGGCGAATCACTTCGGCAGGGCCACCGTCAGCGGGCCGTAGATCTTGTTGCCGCGGGCCTTCGGGTCGTCGCTGGTGTAGTACTCCTCGACGGCCTGGTGGATCTCGCCGCGGCTGAGCACGCCGTCGCCGTTGCGGTCCAGCTCGGTGAAGGCGCGCTGCGCGTCGTCCACGCAGACCCCGTAGGCGTTGAACCAGGTCGCCAGCTCGTCCACGTCCAGCACGCCGTTGCCGTCGGCGTCGATGATGTCGAAGACCGCGTCCACGACCGGGCGGATGTTGCGGTCGTAGCCGCCCTCGCGCTGGATGATGCTGTCCGTGCAGGAGGAGATGAACTGGTCGCGGGAGATGCGTCCGGAGTGCCTGCCGTCCATCTTCCGGCTCAGCTTGTCCCACATGGTCAGGAACGTCACATGCACCCGTTCGTGCTGCGGCGAGCCCTCGAGGTACTCGAACGCCACGCACACGGCGACCGCGGTCTGGTCGTAGTCGGCTGCGGTGATGAAGCCGTCGCCGTCCGCGTCGAGCAGTTCGAACCGCCGGTCCAGCTTCGCCGCCTGGAGTTCCGTAAGCATTGCCGCGCTCCTTGACTGGTTCGTCGTTACGGCCCCCGAACCAGTCACCCAGGCGACGCGGCGGGCCGCACCCCGCCGCGTCCACCTGGGTGAGCACACTCAGCCGATCAGCAGCCGGGCCCTCTCCACAGTGACCTTGGCATCCAATCCCGCAAGCGCCGCGCAGCCCCCTAGCCGAACAGCGGCCGGGCCCTCTCCACGATCGCCTTCGCGTCCACGCCCGGCGGCAGCGTGCCGAAGGTCGCGCCGCCATCCGCGAGTCGGGAGGCGCAGAAGGCGTCGGCGACCGGCGAAGGGGCGAAGCGGAGCAGCAGCGAGCCCTGCAACACCGTCGCCAACCGCTCGACCAGGCGGCGGGCTTGGAACTCGGCGCCGTCCTGGTCCGACTCGCGCAGCCGGGAGAGCGCGCCCTCGAGTTCGAGCAGCGCCGCGTCGAATCGCTTGTCCGCACCGCGCGCGAGCGCCGCCTCGCCGATCAGCGCTTGCGCCGCCTCCGCCTCGCGCGAGAGCGCGCGCAGCACGTCGAGGGCGTTGACGTTGCCGGACCCCTCCCAGACCGAGTTGACCGGGGCCTCGCGCAGCAGCCGGGGCATGCCGGACTCCTCTACGTAGCCGTTGCCGCCAAGGCATTCGAGCGCCTCCGCCGCGACGGCGATGGCCCGTTTGGTCACCCAGTACTTGCCGACCGCGACGCCGAGTCGGTGCAGCGCCCGGTCCGCCTCGCCCTCACCGTCGTCGTCGAACGCGGCGGCGAGCCGGATCGCCAGCGCGGTCGCGGCCTCCGACTCCACCGCCAGATCCGCCAGCACGTTCTGCATCAGGGGTTTGTCGATGAGTGCCGACCCGAACGCCCGGCGATGGGCCGCGTGGTGCGTCGCCTCGGCCACCGCCCGCCGCATGAGGGCCGCGGACCCGCTGACGCAGTCGAGCCGGGTCATGCCGACCATCTCGATGATGGTCGCCACCCCGCGGCCCTCGGGCCCTAGCCGACGGCCCCAGGTGCGGTCGAACACCACCTCGGCGGACGCGTTGGACCGGTTGCCGAGCTTGTCCTTGAGCCGTTGCAGCAGGAACGGGTTTCGCGTCCCGTCCGACAGCACGCGCGGCACGACAAAGCAGGTCAGGCCATCCGGAGCCTGCGCCAGGACCAGGAACAGGTCGCTCATCGGCGCCGAGCAGAACCACTTGTGGCCGGTCAGCAGGTACTCCCCGGCCGCATCGAGCGGCACCGCTCGCGTCGTGTTCGCCCGGACGTCGGAGCCGCCCTGCTTCTCGGTCATCGCCATGCCGCACACCAGCCCGGCCTTCTCGCTGGCCGGGCGCAGTCCGAAGTCGTAGATATGGGAGGTGAGGCCGGGCTCCCAGGTCGGGTCGACTTCCGGATCGGCGCGCAGCGCCGCGACGCCGGCGTAGGTCATCGAGATCGGACATCCGTGTCCTGATTCGGTTCCGCTCCACACCATGAACCCCGCCGCTCTCGTCACGTGCGCCGCGGGCCCGCCGATCCACGCCGCGCCGGCCAGGCCGTGGCTGACCGCGGCGTCCATCAGGCGGTGCCAGGCGGGGTGGAACTCGACCTCGTCGATCCGGTTGCCGTAGCGGTCGAAGGTCCGCAGAACCGGCGGATGCGCGTTCGCCTTTTCCGCCCAGGCCAGCGCCTTCGCCGAGCCGGCCAGGCGGCCGAGCGCGGAGAGGGAGTCGAGCGAGCCGCGCCCGCCGTGCCGGGAGACCGCCTCCACCAAAGCCTCGTCCGCGGCGAAGGAGTCGTAGTCGCGCAACGGCGGCGGCTGGTTCGGTACGGTTTGATATGGATCTGTTTGCTCCGCAAGCGGCGACGCTGTCTGCTGGTCCATGCCCTCAGTCTTATCCCTCTGACGGCGTTGGGGAATCCGCCCCGGGGCGGATGCGATCATGACCTTCCTGTTTCGCGGCGCCATGGGGAGCGGCTAAGGTCGTCCATGGCTTCCAGCCGAGCGGGGGCCATCGTGCAGACCGGGGAGCAACGATGAGCGGATTTTTCCGGGTGGATTTGGACGTCCTGCAACAGATGACGAAAACGCTTCAGGACGCGGGCGATCAGATGGACGCGGCGCTGAAAGCGATGAGCTCGTCGCACGCGGGGCAATTGGGGACGTCCGAGCTGAATTCCGCCGCCGACGATTTCCAGAACACCTGGCAATACGGTCTGGGGCAGCTTCGCCAGATGATCCAGGAAACGAACGACGGCGTGAAGAAAGCCCACGACGCGTACAAGCAATGCGACGACGCCGTGAGCCAGGCGGCCAACCAGCTCAACGGGGTCGTGGGCCAGATCGATCCGCTGGTCGCCGCGGCGACGCCGAGGGGGGCGAAGTGAGCGTCTTCCCCGACGGCGCGGCCACCTACCCGAACCTCGGATTCAACCCGGTGCCGGGGGTGCCGGACGATGTCTCCGCCATGGAGTCGGGGCTGTCGCAGGCCGTGGATTCGATGCAGCAGTCCGGCTCGCTGCTGGACCAGATGCGCAATTCCAACAGCGGAGTGTGGCAGGGAGCCGCGGGCGACGCCTTCCGCGAGCACTTCAACTCCAAGCTCGCCACCGACCTGACCAACGCCCACACGTCGCTGACCAACGCCGTGGACGTGCTCAAGAACTGGCACACCGACCTGCTCGGCTTCAAGGACGTGGCCGGAAAACTGGATCAGGAGGCTGCGGAAGCGAAGCAGGCCGTGCAGCACGCCGACCAGGAGCTCCAGCAGGCCCAGAACAACCCGGACCTCAAGCTGGTCGGCCAGTTCTTCAACACGCAGCAGGACTTGCAGGCCGCGCAGTCCCGGATTGACGAGGCGGAGTCCGCCGTCCGGAGCGCGGGCAACGCGGCCGACCAGGCGCACCAGGAACTCGACGCCATCATGAAGCGGGCGCAGGAACTGGCGTCGCAGCACGAGGCGGCGGCGAAGCGGTACGCCCAGCAGCTCGAGCAGGCGACCAAGAACCTCGCCCCGGCCAAGCCCGGCTTCTTCTCGAGCCTGTGGAACGACTTCACCAGTGGCCTGAAGGCCGTTGGCAGCTGGGTGTCGAGCCACCTCGACGTGATCCACTCGGTGTTGTCCACGATCTCCGCCGTGGCGGGCCTGATCGCGCTGTGCACGCCGCCCCCGATCGACGTGGTCGCGGGCGCGGTCGCCATCGGTGCCGGAGTCGGCGCCCTGGCCTGCGACTTCGCCAACCCGAAGGTCCGCGACGCGCTCGGCGGCCTGCTCACCGGCCACTTCACCCTGCAGAACCTGAAGAACGCCTCCTCGGTGGGCCTCGACGCACTCAGCGTCATACCCGGCGTCGGCGCGCTCGGCAAGGCGGGATACGGCGTCGAAGGCGCCGTGGACGCGACCAAGTCCATACCCGTGATCGGCAAGCTCGTCGGCAGCGCTGCCGAGGCGACAACGGGTACCCTCGCGGACATCCCGTCCATCGCCCGCGGCGTCACCGGCATCACCGAGGACGCGTTCGAGGGCGGCGCGCAGGCCATCAAGGACGGCGCGACCTACGGGAACCGGGTCTTCAACGCCATGTCGTACGGCGCGCACTCGCTGAGCTTGCCGGTCAAGTACGGCGTCATGCCTGCGGTGACGAAGGTATTCAGCCTCGGTGACGAGGCCGCGCAGACGGTCGGCCAGAACGTCGAGCTCGCCTGGAAGGGCAAGTCCGTCGTCAGCAGCCTGTACCACGACGTCAAGCAGGCGATCGGCTGATGCCCGGGATCACGGACATCCTCTCCGCGACCGAATCCGCGGACGAGGCGCTGAACTTCTGGATCGAGATGCCGCAGGGCTACTTCCCCCTGCCGCTCACCGACACCGACGACGTCCTGGCGACGGCCGAGGCGAATCTGCGCGAACTCGCGCCACCCGAGCAGCAGGAGCTTCTGTCCGCCGTCATCGGCACGTTCAGCGTGTTGCTCGACCAACTCGAACAGCGCAACGGCGTGTACTGCGGGCTCGGCTGGCACGGGGCCGAGGACGGCACGATCGTCTCGTCCAGCCTGGTCCTTTCGTTGCAGGAGCTGGGCGAGAAGCGCAATCCCCGGCTCGTGCTGGGGGATCTCGTCGAAATCAAGGCCGAAGCCGGCGAGCACGGGCAGGCGGACCTGGTTGACCTCGCGAGCGGGCCGACGCTGTTCTTCGAGAGCATCGTCACCCTGCAGCGTCCGCAGCTGCCCGGGGAGGCGGGCCCGGCCGGCGACGCCGAGGTCTACCAACTCCAGGCCCTCGTGCCGTCCGAGGACGGCACCCGGCTGGTGGCCATCGAGTTCTCCACGCCGTACGTGTCGCACGGGCCGCAGTTCCGGACCATGATGGTGCTCATGGCGAACTCGGTCTCCTTCACCGCCCCGCGGGGTTCCGAGGACGCCGGCAGCACCGCACAGTCGATCAACCAGATCCTCGGAGGACTTGGCTCATGACCTCGCCGACGCCGCCGAACCCGCCGCTCAGCGATCCGCAGCTGTCCGCGCGGATTCAGGAGGGCCTCAACAGCCAGAGCAAGTGGCGGCGTGAGCAGGCCGAGCGAGACAAGTACCTCCTCGAGCGGTTTGCCTGGCAGGAGTATCCGGTCAAGCTCGGCCGCTGGTCGAAGATCGCGGACCCGAAGAGCCTCAACGCGCACACGGTCCTCGACGGTCTGACCAACCGGTGGGTGTGGAAGGCGGATCTGGGCCAGGTGTTGATTCTCGATCCCGCCACTCAGAAGCCGCTCTGCCAGTACTCCGTCAAGTGGCCGGACGAGCAGGATTGGGCGACGCCTCTACTCACCAGCCTCTGGTTCGCCGGAGACCTGCGTTTCGGCGGTCTGTTCACGCCGGTCGGCGACGGGCGAAGGACCGCCATCGGCGGCCGCCGCGGCGTCCCGCTCGGCGCCCTCGAGACCGCGGCGAAGATCGAGCAGTTCGCCGCAAAGTACACCGCCAAGCCCTTCAAGACCCCGGACGATCCGACCTCGACGGACGAACCGTGGATCATCGACCACCCGCAGGAGCCGGAGCCGCAGGGGCCGACCGCGGCCAAGCGGCTGTTCAATAAGCTTCGCGGCTGAGCCGCAGAGCCAAGGCGGGGCAGTCGGCTACCGCGCGCTTGGCGTCGCGGAGAAGTACGGCGGGGATGTCCGCTTCGGCGATGACCGGGTAACCCCACTCGTCGAGGCTGATGTGCTCGGCGAGGAGTTCCGCGCAGCAACCGTGGCCGGTGCAGCGGGTCGGGTCGACGCGCAGCCGTGTCGTTCCGTTCATTTCGTTAGCTCCAGTCTTCGTCGGCGAGAGGCGCGTGTGCGGGCAGCGGCAGAAACGGAGCGCTGTTCGTGCCACTGCAGTAGCCGCGCTCGTGATGCCGGAGGTCGTCCCCGAAGACCGTGAATGCGCTGCGTGCGAAGCGCATGCTGCCGTCTGGGTGATGGCAGGCCCCGCGCCCGTCGAGGAGGTGCGCCCACCGCTCGAGGTTGGCGCGTGCGGCGCGGTGCGGTCCGGCGCCGGCGAGGGTGGCCCAGGTGTCGGCGACCCGGGGCAGACCGTTGAGGCAGGGGCCGCATTGGCCGGCGGATTCGTCGGCGAGATAGCGCAGCACTCTCGCGGTCTCGCGCACGCCGCATCGGTCGTACGGCAGTGCGGCGAGCACTCCTGCGCCGAGGGCGGCGCCTTCGGGTCTGAGCGCGGTGTTAGAGAGTCGGAGTTGGGCGGCTCGGGCGGCGGGGAGCCAGGTTCCGTGGTAGCCGCCCACGAGGACTGCTTGCGCTGCCTGCACGTCGAGGAGGGCTGAGATGGGCGTCCCGGGCGCTGTCTCGACGACGCGGGCCTTGCCGGATGCGGGATAGATGGTCGCCAGCATCGTGCCGGGTTCTTCGGGTGTGCCTGCTTCGCGAAACCAGGGCGCTCCGTACCGGGCGATCAGGGCGATGTGCGCGAGGGTCTCCACGTTCTGCACCAGTGTAGGAGCGCCGGCGATTCCGCACTCGGCGACCAGGCGCGGTGCGTAGCGCGGCACGGCCGGGCCGCCCTCGATTCGATGCACGAGTGCTGATTCCTGCCCGGCCAGGAAGCGCGGCGGAGCATAGACGACGGACACCGGGACGCGGTCCACTTGCGCGGCATGGCGCTGTGCCAATACGGCGTCCAGGTACTGCGACACGCGGCCGGCTCGGTGGATATAGAGATAAGCATCGCGCGCGCCGACCGCCTCCGCGGCGAGCTGGAGCCCGTCGAGCACGAGATGCGGGGCGAGGGCGAGCAGCGTCTTGTCCTTGTGCGCGGCAGGTTCGCCCTCGGCGCCGTTCGCCGCCACGACCGGGCGGCCCCCGGCGCTGAGCACCGCCGACATCTTCCGGTGCACGGGGAACGCTGCGCCGCCGCGTCCGGTCAGGCCGGCCGCGCGAAGCTCGTCGACGAGCGCACCCAGGCGCCCCCGGTATGCAGGCGGGCCGTGCAACACGAGGTGCTGATCCAAGGTCAGACCCGCAGGCGGGAGGAGGCGCCGTCCGGGCGCGAGACCCGACGCGGAGCCGGGGTGGGAGACCTGTGCTTGAGCAGTCATGGTGGCCATCGCTATCTACCGCCCGCGCGGACGGACTCGTGTCGGCGGATCTGCGTGAATACCTGCGCGACGCGGGCGGGACGTGGCGCGGCGTTTGCCTTGCCCGCGATCCGCCAGGCCACGGCTGCCACGACCGCGACGATGCAGCCGATCGCCAGCGCGAGCAGCCAGCCGCTCTGCATGTCCGTGCTGCTGCCCATGCCGTGCGCGATCGCCACCGGCCACGAGACATAGGCCAGCCAGTGCACCGCCCGCCAGATCGGCCGGCCGAGGCGCACCCGCAGCAGGCTGGTCACGATGACGGCGGCCATCAGGTCGAATGAGACGGCGCCGAGCCCGATCCACAGCGGCTCGTACGAGGCCCCGAAGGGCAGTACGGCGTCGGTCAGGCGCAGCGTGACGTAGGGGTCGACGACGGCGGTCACCACGTGGATCGCAAGGAAGACGACGGAGAGCAGCGAGACGCTGCGGTGTAGCCCGACGACGCCGAACCGGGGAAGGCCGGGCAGCCTGCTCTGGCGGTTGACGGCGACACCGAGCACGACCACCGCCGTCAGCATGACCAGCGCGACGATTCCGGTGGCCCGGCTCGAGTACCAGAGCGCGGTGCTCGCGGTGATGCCGTTCATGCGACGCCCTCCTCGTCGGGCCAGCCGCCGGTCGTCGCCACCGCGCCGTCCAGGCCGACGAGCCTGGCCGGGACGCGGTCGCGGCTCAGGGCGCTGACGGCGGAGCGGCCACGGATGATCGCGGCGGTGCTGGCCGTGTTCGCGGCGACGCAGGTGGGCGCGGCGACGGAGACGGTCCGCCACACCGTCGGCGCGGGAAGGCCGCTGCGCGGATCGATGATGTGGTGCAGCACGGCGCCGCCGCGCTCCCATCGGCGGGCGGTGGTGCTCGACGTGGCCAGCGCGCCGCTGCTCAGGGCGATCGTCTGCGTCGGGCCGGTCGGTGGGTCGTCCGGGTCGCCCGTGACGTCCTGGACGCGGACCCGCCAGCCGCCCTCGGGCGCGGGTCCGGCGGTGGCGATGTCGCCGCCGAGCGAGACAAGGACGCCGCAGTGCATCCGCTCCGTGATGCGGTGCGCGGCCCGGTCGGCGGCCCAAGCCTTCGCGGTGGCGCCGAGGTCGAGCCGGGTGCCCTGAGGCATCCGCAGGCTGCGGGTCGAGCGGTCCAGTTCCACCCGGCGCCAGCCCAGGGCCGGGTGGACGTGCACGGTGATGGCCGGGCCGGTGGCGGGGACCTGCGCGAAGTCGCGGTCGTAGCCCAGCGCGGCGACGGCGTCGCCGATGGTCGGGTCCAGGTCGCCGTCAGTCTCCCGGGCGGCCTCGAGCGCGACCGCGACGGCCTCGGCGAGCAGCGGCGACAGCGGGGTCCAGCGTCCGTCGGCGCGGTCGAGCGCGACCAGCTCGGAGTCCGGCCGGAACCGGCTGCAGGCGCGGTCGAGGCCGTCGAGGTCTGATTCGAGCAGAGCACGGGCGGCGGGGAGTGCGGCGGGGTCGGTGACCAGGAGGCGGATACGGGTCCCGAGGGCGGTCCAGTCACTGGCCGCGACGCGCGACGTCGGGGCGGCCATCAGGAGCCGCCGGAGGTCGCTTGGGGGGCCGAGTTCGTTGTCTGCGGAGCCTGGTTGGAGTTCGTCGTCGTGCTGGATCCGCTGTTCGTGGAGCCGTTCGTCGTGGACGTCGTGTCGTTCGTCGTCGTGGTCGCGCCGCCCGACGAGCCGTGACTCGATCCCGGCAGCGCGAACGCGAGCGCGAAGGCGCCGGCGACTCCGGAGATGCCAACCGCGGAAGTGACCGTGTTGACTCGGTTCCTGCTAAGGCGGCGTGCCTGGTCGGGCTGATCGGGCATGGCTGAGGCCTCCGTCCGTGGGCCGCTTGATTGCTGACGCTTTCAACAATCTGCCCTGCCGATGAGCGAGGCCCTGGACGGGAGGTAAGAGCATCATGAGAAGTGGGAGAGAAATCCCCGCCGCCGGCCTCAGCCGTGCCGGCGGCCGAGCGCGTGTGCCATGTTCACCAGCGCGATGCCACCCCAGGCGACCGCGATCGCGAGCACGTTGCCATGGCTGGTGCCCGCGACGATGCCGGTCACCGGGATGCCCGCGATCAGCGAGGCGACGCCGATCCAGCGCCCGTCGTTCCCGGATGGTTCCTGACGCGCGCGGGCGGGTTGCGCGGGGGCGACCGGCGCCGCGTCGACGCGCCGGGCGATCTCTCGTTCGACGCGCTCCGCCAGCGAGGCGGCGATCGCGTCCTCGTACTCGGGTCCGAGCTCCCGCCGGGCGGCCAGCGCCGCAGCGATCTCGGCCGGGGTCAGGTCTGCCGCAGTCATGTAGGTACGGTAGGGCCGGGCCGGACTCGGCGCGAGGGTGCTGGCACGACATCAACTCGGCGCGTTTTGCCGATCTGTCAGCCGCGGGGTACCCTTGCGGAGGTTACTAAGGCACCTCGTTAGGTGAGGCGTCTGTTCGGACACAGGCCACTGACCCTACGACGTCGAGAGACGCCCAGGTTCAGGACACCTCTCCCCGACTTAAGGGGTGAGGCCAAGTGGCTTCCCGCGATCCGCGGGGATACGCCGGGCAGTGCCAAAGCTCTTACGAGTCAGGGGTGTTCCGGCGTCGTGGCCGGTCTTCCCTCACAGTGTCAACCGACTCAGCGTCAATCGACCCAGTGTCAGCCAGCTGCGTTAGGTGCGCCCGACCGGAGGGAGGCGAGACCGATGGATCCCAGCTCTAGTAGACCGGGCCGACTACGGCCCCACATCCACGTGTTCCCGCTTTCCACCGGCTCGCGGTAGCCCACTTTCACTTTCTGCGCCACAACCCGCGGTGACGCGCGCCTTTCGCGTGCCCGCCCGCAGGAGTGACCAGCGCCGCGCGCCTCCCCAACGTGACCGGCCCCGCTCGGGGCGAGGGAGGGATCCACCGTGACCACGATGACCACCACCACCCGCGCCGCAGTGCTCGACGACATGCACGTCGGCGACATCCGCGGGGCGCTCGGCACCATCCGGCTCGACGACACGGCGCCCCGCCGCGGCCTGTCCGCCAAGCTCAAGACCCTGTTGGCGATCGTCGGCCCCGGGCTGATCGTGCTGGTCGGCGACAACGACGCGGGCGCGTTCGCGACCTACGGGCAGGCCGGGCAGAACTACGGCACCTCGCTGCTATGGACGCTGCTGCTCCTGGTGCCGGTGCTGTACGTCAACCAGGAGATGGTCGTCCGGCTCGGCGCGGTGACCGGGGTCGGGCACGCCCGGCTCATTCTCGAGCGCTTCGGCAAGTTCTGGGGCGCGTTCAGCGTCATCGACCTCTTCATTCTCAATGCTCTGACGATCGTCACCGAGTTCATCGGCATCACGCTGGCGACCGGATACCTCGGCCTGCCGAAGATCCCCTCCGTCGTCCTGGCCGCGGGCGTCATCATCGCGGCGGCGTCCACGGGCTCGTTCCGCCGGTTCGAGCGGGTCGCGGTCGCTTTCTGCCTCGGCTCGCTGCTGCTGGTGCCGATCTACTTCCTGGCCCATCCGCACGCTTCGCAGATGGCTCACGGCTTCCTGATCCCGACCATGCCAGGCGGTTCGAGCCAGCTGGCCACGGTGATGCTGCTGGTCATCGGGATCGTCGGGACGACCGTCGCGCCCTGGCAGCTGTTCTTCCAGCAGTCGTACATCATCGACAAGCGGATCACCCCCGATTCATGAAGTACGAGAAGGCCGACCTGGTGATCGGCATGGTCATCGTCGTAGTCGGCGGCGCCGCCATCATGGGCGCCACCGCCGCGGCCTTCGCGGGCACCAAGGGCGTCGGCAACTTCACCGACGCCGCGGGCCTGGCCACCGGGATCGCCGCCTACGCGGGCAAGGCCGCCGGTGTGCTGTTCGCGATCGCGCTGCTGGACGCCTCGATCATCGGCGCGTTCGCGGTCTCCCTGTCCACCTCCTACGCGCTGGGCGACGTGCTCGGCCTCAACCACTCGCTGCACCGCGGGTTCAAGCAGGCCAAGGGCTTCTACGCGGTCTACGCACTGCTGATCGGCGGCGCCGCGACGCTCGTGCTGATCCCCGGCTCGCCGCTGGGCCTGCTCACCCAGGGCGTACAGGTCCTGGCCGGAGTGCTGCTGCCGTCCGCGTCGGTGTTCCTGCTGCTGCTGTGCAACGACCGAGACGTCCTCGGCCCCTGGGTCAACGGCGCAAAGCTCAACGCGTTCACGAGCGCGATCGTCGGCGTTTTGGTGACGCTGTCGGTGATCCTGACCGCCTCGGTGCTGTTCCCGACCATCGGCGCGCACCAGATCCTGGACATCATGATCGTCTGCGGCCTGCTCGGGATCGCCGTGGCCGCCTTCGCGGTCTCAGCCGCCCGTCGCCGCGGCCCGAGCGTCCCGATCGACCGCACCGGCCGGGAGAACTGGCGGATGCCGCCGCTGGCGGAGCTGGGCCGGGTCCGCTTCTCGCTCGGCCGCCGGATCGGCATGGGCGCGCTGCGGCTCTACCTGCTCGTTGCGATGATTATGGTAATCATCAAGATCGTCGAGGTGGCGCTGGGCCACTGACGGCGCCGTCGTCTTCTGCGGAAAGGCGGGTGACATCGTGCACACCCTGACCACACTCGAGTTCATCACCCGCCTGGCGGTGGGCCTGGGCTGCGGCGCCGTCATCGGCGTCGAGCGCCAGTGGCGCGCCCAGATGGCCGGGCTGCGCACCCACCCGCCTCGAACACCTGGTCGCCCGCTTGTCGCTCGAGCCGGGCATCCACACGGTGCACTGGCATACCGCAGCCGACGCCGAGAGCCCGCTGCCCGCGGTCACCGCGCGCGCCGAGACCTGACGGGAGTCGGAGCGGTCAGCCGTCGGCCAATTCGTCGATCACCGGTTCGATGAAGGCGCGGAACGCCTCGGCGTTAGCGCGCAGGTGTCGGCTCGCCAGGACGTGCTCGGGCCGCACCCGGCGGCCCCACACGCCCTCGACCGGCAGGATGCTGATACGCAGGCGGAACGGCGCGGCGCGGTGGCCGAGCCGCCGTTCGGCCTCGCGGGTGATATCGGTGATCAGGACCCTGTCGCTGTGCGGCTCGCGGACGCGCTCCTGGGCGTAGGCGCGGGCCTGGTCACTCAACCAGCGCTGGGAGTCTTCGTAGCCGGCTTCGATCAGGCGCAGCAGATCGACTCCGACCTCCGACGCGAGCATCGGATCGAGCACGACCATCGGCGGCCCGAGCAACTCGGCGGAGGTGTCGAAGAACGTCTCCCACCACGCCGCCCAGTCGTGCGCGGCCTGCTCGGTCGCGTACATGGCCAGGCCTGCGTCGAGGTCCACGGTCGGTTCCAGCGGCGGCACGACCGTGTCGACGCGCACGTCGAGCCCGGCGGCGTCGCGCAGGTACAAGGCGGTCATCAGCGGTTGGGGCATGCCCTCGCTCGCCTGCCACCAGAAGGGCTCCCCCGCAAAATGCATGCCAATGAGGGTAGAGCGTCGAAAAGGCGTTCGGGTGGCTTTCGCTCCGGGTGGGTTCAGTCGGGGGCGCATGGAGCCGTTCAGTCGG
>NZ_DASZGI010000294.1:0-10438 GCF_035938995.1 Actinocrinis sp. | reverse complement strand
GGCGGCTCCTTTCACTCGTGGGGCCGCCCGGATGGTGAGGTGACCCCGATTGTCTCCGCCGAGAGACGTCGGCGGACATCTAAAGGTTCACTCGTCCAGAGCTCGCGCCACCTGGTCCAGGAGAGCCTGCGTCCGCTCTGGGCTCAGCGCGATTTCCTGCATGTAGCTAATCGTGCGAATGATGCGCTGCCGGTCGGACTCGCGCTCGGCCCACAGCGCGCCGACGGTGCCCTCGACGAAGCAGACCGGCGAACGTCGCAGCTCCTCGGGGAACTCCAGCACCGAGAACCCCGCCGATTCGAAGCCCGGATAGACCCCCGCCTCGATCGGTACCACCTGGATCGTCACGTTCGGGTACTCGGAGACCTGTGCGACGTGCCGCAGCTGCGCGGCCATGACCCCGCGCTGCCCCACGCGGCGGCGTACCACGTTCTCATCCATGATCGCGACGAAACGCATGGCGTCGGGGCCGCGCAAGCGGTCCTGCCGCGTCGCGCGCACGTCAGCCTGCTCTTCAAGTGCGACCGCGTCCGGGGTTATGCCGCCCGCGTGGAGTCCCGCGATTCCCTCGGCGATCGCGCGCGAGTAGTCGCGAGTCTGCAGCAGGCCGGGTACCAGCATCGACTCGTACGCGTGGACAGCGCTCGCGATCGATTCGAGCGCCACGTATTCCGAGAGGGCTTCGTTGATCCCCTGAAGGCGGTTGCCGCGGCTGGCCTTCGCCATCGCGATCAGGCGCTCCCGGTCCGCGGAGCCGAGGTCGTAGTAGTCGCACAGGTCGCGCACGTCGCGCAGGGTGATGCCGCGCTTCGCCGTCTCCAGGCGGCTGATCTTCGCCGTCGAGAACCCGGAGCCGAGACGCTCCGACAGCTCCTGAGAGACCTGCTCGATGGTCTTGCCTCGGTCCTCCCGGATGTGGCGCAGCTCGGCACCGAGCATGAGCCGCTGTAAGGTCGGCGTCGCAGCATCAGACACGGCTGCCTCCGAATGCCGGGCTGTGGGGCGGTAGCGGGCGCGAAGCTTGGGTATATGCCTCGTGTACGTTCTGAAAGCAATAGCCAATGGTACTTGCCAAAGGTACATTCGGGAGAGACCTTAGCACTATCGAACCCCGCGCCACAGCGGAGATCGATTTCGTTATGGGTTCTTCACCCGTCCGGGGCAGCGCCGACAGCGTCGCGGTCCCATCCACAGCACTGACCGGTTTTACAGTCCAGCCTGCCCACGAGGAAAGGGGGCCAGCTCGTGAGCGCGAATTCGGACGAGTTCAGCGAGGTCGCCGACAGGGCACCGCCGGAGAGGTACATCGTTCTTTGCCCGGCCTGCGAAGGCGACGGCCGGGTGATTCCTCCCGGCTCGCTCGCCCAGGTCAGCTGTCGGCTGTGCTGGGAACGCGGACGCGTCTCCCGCATCGTCGCCAACAAGTACCTGCGCTCGCACGACAAGCGCGCGGGCTGACCTGGGCGACCAGCCCAGGGTGAGGCGCTGACCCGGGGTCAGGAGTGTTCCCGGGCCAGCGGCGTCTCGGAGGTCAGGAGCGGTCCCGCGACCAGGAACGGCTGGATCAGCAGTGGTCGCGGGGCGGCAGGTCGGCCCGGTCGGCCGGCTGGTCGCGGTAGGTGCGCTCGGCGAAGTCGATGAAGCGCTCCACGTCGAGCACGTTCGACGCCACCCCGAGCGAGGCCCGCACCGCGCCTCCGGTGGGCAGTTTCAGCATCCGCAGATAGTCGTCGATGCTGCGCACCCGGCGCCCGATCCGGCCGCGCAACGCGGCGCGGCCGATGTTGAACGCGAGCTCTCCCGCGCCCGGGTTGCAGAAGCAGCCGGTGCGCAGGCTGATGTTCTCGGCCGCGGCCTCGCGTTCGACCAGCCGCTCGTCGACCACCCGGCCGGACGGATCGATGAAGTTGAACGCCACGTTCCCGCCGCGTGCGACCGTGTCTCGCGGTCCGTATATACGAGCCAAGGGCGCGCCGTTGCTGTGGGTCAGGTTGCTGAGCCGGTAGAGCAGCCAGCCGGTCAGGCAGCGTACCCGCTCGCCGATCACTCTTACGTCGAGGCCGCGCAGCCAGCGCAGGCCGAACTCGACGTCGGGGATCGACAGGAAGTTGACGGTGCCGTCCTCGAAGGCCGTCTCGCCCGCGGCCATCGCGTGCCAGTCGCCCTGCACGCTGACGGCCTGGATCGTGCCGCCGGAGAACCACGGCCGCTTCAGCCGCTCCAGCGCCTCCCGACGGGCGACCAGGCAGCCGACCCCGGTGGGGTAGCCGAACAGCTTGTACCAGCTGACCGTCACGAACTCCGGCCGGACCTGCGACAGATCCAGCGGCTGCGTCGGCACATAGGCGGCGGCGTCGAGCAGGACGTCGAAGCCCTGCTGCTGCGCCTTCTCGACCCAGCCGAGCGAGTGGCGCACCCCGGAGAAGTTGCTCTGCGCGGGATAGGCAAACAGCCCCGCCGAACCGCGCAGGCCCGGCCGGCGCTTCGCGAGCGCGCCCTCCAGCGCCTCCTCGTCCACGCGCATGTCGTCGCCCTTGCCGGGGACGTAGCTGATCTCGGCCCGCTTGGACCGCGCGAACTCGCGGATGCCATTGACCGAGTTGTGGTTGTCGAAGGTCAGCACGTACCGGTTGTCGTAAGCGAACGGATACGACTCGCCGACCAGGCGGCACGCGGCGGTGGCGTTCGCGGTGAAGACGGCGGTGTACTCCCGCGGCGAGGCGTTGAAGTGCTCGAGCACCGCCGCGCGGGCCTGCTCGACCAGCTCGGTCGAGGCCACCGACGCGGGGTTCTGCGAGTGCGGGTTGCCGAAGCCGCGCTCGGACAGCCGCTCGGCGTGCGCCCGGTACTGGACGCCCGCGGCCAGGCTCGCGCCGGTGTAGTCGAGGTACACGTGCCGATCCCGGTCCAAGTGGGCGTACTCGGCACGGCGCACCTCGTCGAGGGCCCTGGTGCTCTCGTACTCCGGATACTCGTTCAGGAATCGTGCCGGCTCGCGCATGCGCAGCGGGCTGGTCGGCGCAGGAATGAGCGTATCGGTCGTCATCATCGCCCCGGGAGTGCGTCGTGAGTCGTCGGTCTGCTTGATTTTCCGTAGCTGGGCCGCGGCGCGTCGGGGCGGCGCGGCCGGTCAGCGGCTGGTGCGGCGCCTCCTCGGGGTCTTGCGGGTGAGCACGAGGGCCGCCGCGACGAGGAACACGAAGGTGAACGCTGCCAGCAGGATCCACTTCATCGGGACCGAGCCGTTGAAGGTGTCGCCGTAGGAGTCCAGAAGCGGCGGACCGAGCGGCGAGCCGCCGTCCCGCCACAGGTGCGGCAGGCCGGCCGTGGCGCCGAGCGCGTCGAAGGCCCACCGGTTCGACATCGCGTAGCTGAGAATCCGGCCGGGCAGCGCCATCACCGGGACCGGGAGGAAGGCCCCGACGAACAACACCTGCGGGAAGCACAGCATCGGCAGCATCAGCGTCGCCTGCGCCGGCGAGGAGACCGCGGCCGCCGCGAGCAGGCCCAGGGCGAGCGCGCTGGTCGAGGTCAGCAGCAGGGTCACCAGCAGCCTCGACCAGTTGGCCAAGTCCAGGGCCGGCAGCCGGTGGGTCGCGCTGAGCGTGGCCAGCAGCAGCACGTCGACCACGGCGAGAATCGGCAGCAGCACCGCGACCTTCGCGGCGAGATAGGGCACGATCCTCAAGCCCACGATCCGCTCCCGCCGCACGATCGCGAACTCGTCGCAGATCTGGGACAGCCCGTAGGTCAGGCCGAAGAAGAAGCCGCCGAAGGCGATCCAGAACAGGATCATCATCGAGGTGTTCGGGCTCGGATGCGCGAAGTCGAAGGCGCCGGGCCGGAACATCATCAGGAACATGAGGGTGATCAGCACCGGCGAGCCGACCAGGATCGCCAGCGTCAGTCGGCTGCGGGTCAGCAGGTCGATTCCGCGGCGGCTCATCAGCAGCCACTGGCCGAACGGGCCGATCCGGCGCCCGGTGTCGGCCGAGTGCGCCATCGACCGGGCCGCTTGCGTGGCGCCCCGGGCCGGGCCGGCGACCGGCCGCGCCGAGGGCAGCCGGGAGGCCCAGACCGCCGGGTCGGGCTCGGCCGCGAGCCTGCGGTAGATCAGGTCGAACGTATCGGCGCTGAAGTACTGGAGCGCGTCCTCGGGCGTGCCGCTGAAGGCGAGCTGGCCCTCGGCGGCGAGCACCACGACACCGTCGCAGACCCCGACGTCGGCCGGGTTGTGGCTGGTGAACACGACCGTGGTGCCGCCCGCGGCGATCTGCCCGAGCAGCTCGACCAGGTCCGCCGCGATGGCCGGGTCCAGGCCCGACGTAGGCTCGTCCAGGAAGAGCGCCGAGGGCCGCGAGAGCAGCTCGACGGCTATGCTCGCCCGCTTGCGCTCGCCGCCGCTGAGCAGGCCGACTCGGGTCTGCGCGTGGGCGGTGAGGCCGAGCGCGCCGAGCACGTCGGCCACTTCGCGGTCGATCTGGGCGGCGGACATGCGGGCGGGCAGCCGCAGCCGCGCCGCGTAGCGCAGGGTGCGGTCGAGCGGAAGCGCCTGGTGGATGATGTCGTCCTGGGGCACGTAGCCGATGGACGCCAGCGCGAGGTCGTCGTGCGGGCGGCAGGTGTCGCCGTCGTGGAGGATGGCGCCCTCCGTCGGGAGCGCGACTCCGGCCAGCGCGTCGAGCAGGAGCGTCTTGCCCGCGCCGCTCGGCCCGATGATCGCGACCAGGGAGCCGGGACGGATGGCCAGCGAGACCGGGCGCAGCACCTGCTTTCCGTCGCGCAGCGTGTGGGCGGCTGCCTTGGCCTCGATCCCCACCCCGGCGGATCCGCCGACGGCCGGGCGCATCGCCTGGCCGACCGACGTGCGAGCCCCGCGGAGTCCTTGATCAGTCATCTGCCATTCCGTCCGGTAGATGTGCGCCAATGGTTACCCGGGGGCACACCCTAGTGAGCGGTCGGTGTGTATTGAATACCCCTGCGTCAAATTCCTCGGGTCCGTGACCGGTGTCACGATTCGGACGCCCGAAGTGTCGCAGGACTCTACAACGCGTGGAGCAGTTCCCTGATGTCCTCGGCCCCGCCGCGTCCGCGGCAGGCCTTCACATCCCCGGTGAACAGGGGTAATGTGGCAAAGCCGCAGGACAGCCGCGCGGGGCGGGGCTTGCGTGCCGCAGTTACCAGGGGTGCTCGATCGTTCACTCGGACATCATGCACATGATCAGGGCTCTGGCACACCCCTTACATTCGGCGCACGGTTGCGTGTCAAGGCGTGCAAGGTGCAACGGGCACGTGCAAGTGCGCCACGTCCGATCACTCGTCGTCCGACGTCACTGTCCGTGCGGTAATAACGCGACAATGCCTTGTCGCAAGTGGCTCTGGCGCCCCACGCTCACCAGGCGCATTGAGTCCGCAACGGACCGCTAGTACCGACTGCACTGCCGCCCGGAGGGCTCCTGACGTTACCATCGGTGAGTGTCTGATGTGATCGAGACTATGGCCGGCTGGCTCGCCCCCGGCGAGCTGGAGCAGGCGCGCGCCCAGATGCCGATCCTGTACGTGGAGGCCGTTCCCGTGCGGGTCGACGACAGCGGGGAGGTCACCCGCATCGGACTCCTGCTGCGCATCGCGCTGGACGGCGCGGTCAGCCGCATGCTCGTCTCCGGCCGGGTCCTGCACCACGAACGGGTCCGCGACGCCTTGCTGCGACACCTGGAGAAGGACCTCGGCCCAGTGGCCCTGCCCCGGATCCCGGCCTCCCTCCAGCCGTTCGCCGTCGCGGAGTACTTCCCGACGCCGGGGATCACGCCGTACCACGACCCGCGCCAGCATGCCGTGTCGTTGGCCTACATCGTGCCGGTGACCGGCGACTGCCGCCCTCGCCAGGACGCCTTGGACCTGGTCTGGTTCACGCCTCAGGAAGCCTCGTCACCCTTGGTCCAGCAGGAGATGCCGGGTGGTCAGGGCGTGCTGCTCAAGCAGGCGCTCGCGCACGTCGGCTGCTTGTCCTGAGGGGAACCCGCCTCGGGTTCTGCTCGCGCTGAGGGATCTTCGTTCTAGGTGTAGGGGCGAGTTTTCCACAGCGGTCCACATATTGTGGATGACGCTGTGGACGGCGCGGCGGCGCCGATTCGGCGCCGCGATACGGGCACTGTGACGCAGATCACTTGAATGCTCCGGTCCGGGCGGGCATGCCGGGCGTCCCGCGCGGGTTGCACAGGATGTCTCCGCTACCAAAGATTCGGAGGCAAGCGAGCCGCTCCGGAGTGTAATCCTGCGCCCCGCTACGACTCACTTCCTGGCTTTCAAAGGCGGCACCGCGATTCCGCGATGCCCGGGAGGTGTTTTGAAATGGCTCTGAGCTCTCGTTACGCACTCGACACCACCGCCGTCCTGGCGGGCGGCTTCCTCGCCGTCTCCGCGATGGCGTTCTCCGCCCCGATCGCCGGCTGGCTCGGGTTCGGCGTCTCCACCGGCGTGGCCGTCCTCGCCGCCACCGGCGCCGTGTTCGCCCACCGCACCGGACAGAAGGCCGGGCACGGCCTGCTCGCCCTGGTGGGCCTGTGGTCCCTGATCGCCGCGCTGGTCTTCTCCGGCACCGCGCTCACCTGGCTGGTCTTCGCGGACGCGCTCGGCATCGTGCTGTTCGCCCTCGCCGACCTGACCGCGCACGAGCTCACCACCGAGCGCGTGGTGCACCAGCTGGACGTCCGCACCGACACCGCGGTGCCCGCGTCCATGACCAACAGCCTCGCCGCCTGACCCACCTGTCCACCACCCACCAACCCACCTATCTCGGGTCCCGATCTACCCGGGGAGCGCATGAGAGCTTTCCGAAGTCGATCGGACACCCACCAGACATGACCGTCCGGCCCCGCCGAGCAAGCGCTCGACGGGGCCGGTCAGTTTCTCCGTCTGTTTCCCGTCCGCCTCAGCCGGCTGTCGGCAGCGCGCGCAACCGCTCGCGAACGCGGTCCGCGTCCGGGTGGTCTAGATCGGTGAGGATTTCCAGGGCCTGAAGCCACGCGTCGCGGGCCGCCTCAGGGGCGTCGGCGGCGAGGTGGCTGTCCCCCAGATGGGTGAGGGCATCGCTCTCGTAGTAGCGGTCGCCGACCTCGCGCAGAAGGCTGACGGACTTCTCGTGGCAGGCGACCGCTTCGAGGTAGTTGCCGAGATGGTGGTGCGCGTAGCCGATGCTGTCCCAGGTTCCCGCTTCCGCGTGGCGGTCGCCCAAGCCGTCATATGTATTGAGGGCCTGCTCGCAGTACGCCAGTGCCTGCTCGTGATCGCCGGCGAGGGAGAGGTACCAGCCCACCTGATTCAGGCCGCTGGCCTCGCCGCCCGTGTCCCCGACGGCGCGGAACAGCTCAAGGCCCTGTTTGGCGTGGTCGAGCGCTTCGGGCAGGTTCTCCTGCAGTTCATAGATGTTGCCGATGGCGCGGTGGGTGCGGGCCATGCCCGCCCGGTTGCCGAGCCGGGTATGAATCTCCAGCGCACGCGACAGGTGGCGGTGCGCCTCGTCAAGCGAGTTGAGACGGGCGGCGGCGCGGGCGACGCCGCCGTGCGCGCGGGCCTCCGACGCGGCGTCGCCCAGGCGCCGGGCTGCGGCCAGAGCGTCACAGTGCGCCGCCCGCAGCTCACGCCAATGGCCCTGCCTCGCCAGGTAGTCCGTCATGATCCAAGGCAGCTTCCACGCGTAACCGTCGAGCCCGGCCTCCGCCGCGTACTGGCTGACTCCCGTCAACGCGGCGTGTTCCCTCTTGAACCAGGCCAGTGCCGCCCGGTCGTCGGGGAACCGGTCCAGAGTCGTGCCCTCCCTGGGCTCCCCGAGCACAAGCGCCTCCCGGGTCGGAAGCACGAGGAGCGCCGCGGCGTGGCCGGTGTGCGTGTAGTGGTCCAGCATCCGCTCCGTCGCGGCGTGGAGATCCGCGGGCGTCTCTTGCGCGTGGGCCTGTTCCGCGGCGTAGGCACGCAGGAGATCGTGAAACGCGAATCTCTTCGGGACGGGTTCCGCGAGCAGGTGCGCCCGGGTTAGCTCGGCGAGGTGCCTGATTGCCTCGTCCCGGGGCACACCCGCCAGGCTGGCCGCGGCCGCCGCCGAGACGTCGGGGCCCGGGTGCAGGCTCAGCAGCCGGAACATCCGCGCCGCCGGAGCGCTCAGCACCCGATACGACCAGGAGAACACCGCGCGCACGTCGGACGCCGGGTCGCCCGCGTCCAGCATGTCCAGCCGCTGGGTCTCGCGCAGCTGCGCGGTCAGCTCCGCCAGCTCCGACGACGGCTGCGCGGCGACACGGGCCGCGGCGACGCCCAATGCCAGCGGCAGCCGCGCGCACAACCCGATCAGCTCGTCCACCGCTTCGCGCTCGGCCGCGGCCCGCGCGGCGCCGAGGCGGCGGGCGAGCACCTCGTACGCCTCACCGTGCGCGAGCAGATCCAGGCTGACCTGGTGGGCGCCCTCGATCGCGGTGAGGCTGGTCAGCTTTCTGCGGCTGGTCACCAGCACCATGCAGCCGGCACTGCCGGGCAGCAGCGGCCGCACCTGGTCGGCGTCCCGGGCGTTGTCCAGCACGACGAGCGTGCGGGTGCCGGCCAGCAGGCTGCGATATAGGGCGGTCTGGGCCTCGGCGCGGGCCGGGATGCGTCCGGGGTCGGAGAGGGCGTCGAGGAAGCCGCGGATCGCCTCGGCCGACGTCAGCGGCTTGCCGTCCGGGTCGAATCCGCGCAGGTTCACGTAGAGCTGGCCGTCCGGGAAGCTGTCGGCGGCCTGGTGCGCCCAGTGCACGGCGAGCGTGGTCTTGCCGATCCCGGCCATCCCGTCGATCGTCGCGATCGCCGTGCTCCCGTCCGCTTCACCGGACCGGCGCAGCAGGTCGGTGAGCGCCTCGAGCTCCGCGGCCCGGCCGGTGAAGCTGCGCACGACGGCGGGAAGCTGACGCGGCACCCGGGCGGTACCGGCCGACGCGTCGCCCTCCGGCAGTCGCGCGCTGCGCCCCGTCGACAGCAGCCGCGTGCGGGCGGCGCCGCGCAGCCCGAGCGCGTCGGCGAGCAACCGCGCCGAGGCTTCCCGTGGGCGCACCCCAGTTCCCCGCTCCAGGTTGCGGATCGTCCGGACGCTCAGTCCGGCGCGCTCGGCCAGCTGCTCCTGGGTCAGCCCCGCGCTCACCCGCTCCCGCAATAGCAGTTGGCCGAAGCTCCCATCAGGTTCGACGGACATCAGCACCCTCCGTGTGGCCGCGCGACACTCAGCGCGATGATTTCACGGTGGGGCTACCCGCCGAAAGTTGCCGGGAAGTTGCCGGTCGGATTCCTGGTGATGGCCGCGGCCGGCGGCCACACTCATGCGTGGGCGGATCGTGCGCCGGCCGGGTACCACCCGACCTGCGGTTTCGCCTCTGACTCATGGGCGCAACCGCCGCGCGACGAGGCGGGCGGGACGCGATGAGGCGTGCCGGTGCCGTAAAAGGCCTGGGATCCGCAAGGCGGCTTGTGAGGGCTCCGGCCCGAAACGGGGGGCCGCCTCGTGGATCCTCCTTGACACCGCGCCCGGACGTGAACCGTGAGCTCTCGTCGCGGCTCCGAGAGACCCACGTGCACGGCCGGGCGCGGTGTTCTCTTTGCTCCTCGTTCTCTTTGCCCCTCGAAGGCGACCGGGCTTCACGGCGGCTGTAGATCGCCGCCGCCCAGTCGACTTCGAGGAGCGATTCGCTCAGGAGGTCGGGTTGATCGCCCCGAGCAGGCCGTCCTGCTCGCCGTTGATCCCGGCGCTGAACAGCAGCGTGCCGGTGCCCCCGGTGGACGCGGTGCCGAAGGCCAGGCCCCACAGCCCGTCGATGGTCAGCGGCTTGTTGTCCTCGTTGCCCAGCTGTCCGAGGAAGCGGCCGTTGAACGGGTTGAAGGCGTTGATCCGCCCGTCACCGAAGTCGCCGACCAGCAGCGCGCCGCCGAGCTCGCCGAAACCGGCGGGCGCCAGCGCCATGCCCCACGGCGAGTTGAGCGAGCCGTGCGAGGCGAGGCGCTCGATCAGGAACCCGTTGGACGTGTAGACGTCGATGAATCCGTGGCCGTGGCCCGCGACGTCGTCGTGCTTAAGGGAGTTCTGCTCAGCGTAGGTGACATAGATCAGACCGTTCACGTTCTGGATGCCGAACGGCGCGTAGTTCGACGGGATGTCCTCGTCCATGAAGTTGCCGGCGAGGTGCACCAGGTGGAACGAGGTGTCGAAGACGTCGACGGTGCCGTCGTGGAAGTTGGAGGCGTACAGGAAGGTGCCGGAGTCGTTGGTCGCGATCGTCAGGCCCTTGTACACCGCGGTCGGCGAGGAGTACTCGACCGTCGCGGTGGACACGCCCGCGGTGGTCGGGTCGGCCGCCGGGTTCCAGGCGGTGATCTGCCCGGCCTCCGCGGAGAAGATGAACCGGGCCGGGCCGCTGCCCGC
>NZ_DASZGI010000293.1:0-7436 GCF_035938995.1 Actinocrinis sp. | reverse complement strand
AGGTGCTCGAGCCGCCGAGGGTGTACACGCTGAACTCCCAGAGTGAGTAACCCCACTGCGTCGCGCGGGTGGTGCCGTACATGCGGATGTAGCGGCCTGATCCGGTCACGTTGAGCGTCTGCACGCCGCCGGTGCCGGTGGTGGTGGAGTAGATGGAGGTCCAGGTCGCGTTGTCGTTCGAGGTCTGGATCTGGAACGCGGTGGCGTACGCGGTCTCCCAGTTCAGGCCGACCTGGCAGATGCTCTGGGTGCTGCCGAGGTCCACCTGCAGCCACTGCGGGTCGGAGAACGCCGAGGACCAGCGGGTGCCGGTGTTGCCGTCCACCGCGGCGCTCGCGGGCGTTCCGGCGTTCTCGGTGGAGGAGGCGGTCGCGGGCTGGTTGAGCGCCGCGTTCGTCGTCGAGCAGCCGCCGCCGCCGATGGTGCCGTAGACCTGGAACTCCCACAGGGAGTAGCCCCACTGGGTGGCCCGGGTCGTGCCGTACATCCGGACGTACCGGCCGGAGCCGGTGATGTTCAGGGTCTGGATTCCGCCGGTGCCGGTGGTGGTGGAGTAGATCGAGGTCCAGTTCGCGTTGTCGTTCGAGGTCTGGATCTGGAACGCGGTGGCGTAGGCGGTCTCCCAGTTGAGCACCACCTGATCGACCGTGGCCGTGGCGCCGAGGTCCACCTTGAGCCACTGGGGGTCGCTGAACTGGCTGGACCAGCGGGTGCCGGTGTTGCCGTCGACCGCGTTGGACGCGGGGAAGGAGGCGTTCTCCAACGACGACGCCGTCGCGGGCTTGCCCTGCGACAACAGCGTCCCCGCGGCGTTGGCCTGGAGGGACACGGCGGTCAGGAGACCGGCGGTCACCGCCAGAACCGCGGATGCCGCCACGAGGGCGCGGATTCGGGACGGACGTCGCTGTCTTCCCGATCTAGGTAGAACCAGGCGCATGACTCTCTCCGAGGAAACGGCGAGGAAGCCGCCGACCGGTCGAACCGGCCCGCAGCGGGGCGGGAAAAAAGGCGTGGGCTGCCTTCGTGCCTCACCCGCCCCGGGTAGCGGCGAGCATCCCGGGGCGTGAGGGTACTGTATGGTTCGGAGAGCGCTCTCCGAGAGAGTGCTCGCGCGGCGTGCCGCTGTCAAGAGTGCGCGAGCCGATCCAGGGTGGTTTAAGGGAAAGACGAGGCCCGTCTAAGAGTGAGAAGCGGATTCCGCCTGATGACGCAGCGGGTGGGGCAGTGGTGACGGAGTGGCCGCGTGGAGCATGACACGTGCTCGTTCGTGGCACCGTGAGTGTGACTTCGGCTTTGGGCCGACTGCGGGCGGCGTTGCGGAAGGCGACGTGTGCTCGTTCGTCGCGCCGCGAGGGCGGCTTTAGGTTTCTGGCCGAGGCCGGTGCAGCGGGCACGTGGAGCGCGATACGTGCTTGTTCGTGGCACCGTGAGCGTGGCTTTGGGCTTCGGGTCGACGGCGGGCGGTGTTGCGGAGCGCGACGTGTGCTTGTTCATCGCGTCGCGAGCGCGGCTTTAGGTTTCTGGCCGAGGCCGGTCCGGCGGCGCCGATGGAGCCGCCGGGCGGACCATGAGCAGCAGTCTTATCCCTCGCGTAGGTCGACCACCCGATTGAGCTTGCCGGTGGAGCGGGCCAGGGTCTCCGGTTCGACGATCTCCACGCCGACGCTCACTCCGATGCCGTCCTTGACCGCCCGGGCGATCGCGTCGGCGGCCGCCGCGCGCCGTGCCTTGTCCGCGTCCGGCCTGGCTTCGGCGCGGACGGTCAGGTGGTCCATCCGCCCGTTGCGGGTCAGCTCCAGTTGGAAGTGCGGGGCGACGTCGGGCGTGCGTAGGACGATCTCCTCGACCTGGGTCGGGAAGAGGTTGACGCCCCGTAGGATGATCATGTCGTCGCAGCGGCCGGTGACCTTCTCCATCCGGCGGAAGGCGGGCCGTGCCGTGCCGGGCAGCAGCCGGGTCAGATCCCGTGTCCGGTAGCGGATGATCGGCAGCGCCTCCTTGGTCAGCGACGTGAAGACGAGTTCGCCGGTCTCGCCCTGCGGCAGGACCGCGTCAGTGGCGGGGTCGACGACCTCGGGGTAGAAGTGGTCCTCCCATATGTGCAGGCCGTCCTTGGTCTCGACGCACTCCTGCGCGACGCCGGGGCCGATCACCTCGGACAGTCCGTAGATGTCCACGGCGTGCAGGTCCGCGCGTTCCTCGATCTCCAGCCTCATCTGCTCGGTCCACGGCTCCGCGCCGAAGATGCCGACCTGCAGCGACGAGGTGCGCGGGTCGATGCCCTGGCGTTCGAACTCGTCGAGCAGCGTCAGCATGTACGACGGGGTGACCATGATGATCTCGGGGCGGAAGTCCTGGATGATCTGCACCTGACGTGCCGTCATGCCCCCGGAGGCCGGGATCACCGTGCAGCCGGCCCGCTCGGCGCCGTAGTGCGCGCCGAGTCCGCCGGTGAACAAGCCGTAGCCGTAGGAGACATGGACCAGGTGGCCCGGGCGTCCGCCAGTCGCGCGGATCGAGCGGGCCACCACGTCGGCCCACATGGAGATGTCGTTGTCGGTGTAACCGACAACGGTCGGGCGGCCGGTGGTGCCGCTGGAGGCGTGGATGCGCCGCACCTCGGACATCGGCACGGCGAACATGCCGAACGGGTAGCTCTCGCGCAGGTCGGCCTTCGTGGTGAAGGGGAACCGGGCCAGATCCTCGAGGCTGCGACAGTCCTGCGGCGTTACACCGGCCGCGTCGAATTTCCGGCGGTACAGGTCCACGTTCTCGTACGCATGGCGCAGCGTGCGCTGAAGACGGGCCAGCTGGCGCTCGCGCAACTCGTCCGGGCTCATCCGCTCCGCGTCGTCCAGCAGGTCCGGGGGCGGCGGCGCACCCACTCGGCGGCCTGGCGTATCCGGTCGGCTGTCCTCGCCGGCCTTCTCACCGGTCATCATGTCCGATCAGCCTCCCGGATCGTGCGGCTGTGTCCGCGGAACTCCGCGATGACTTGGGTTCCGCGCAGCACGGTGACGTCATAGATGCCGCTGCGGCCGAAGCGCGTCCGTTCGTGCGCGACCGCGTCCAGCACGTCGCCCTCCCGCGCTGGGGCGATAAAGGCGATGTCCGCCGCCGCGGCGAGCGTGACCGGACCGTGGCTGTTGCACGCGCAGGCGAACGCGGTGTCGGCGAGCAGGAAGATGTAGCCGCCGTGCGCGATGCCGTGGCCGTTGACCATCGCCGCGGTGACCGTCATCCGTGCGGTCGCTGAGCCGTCGGCGGCCTTGAGCAGCTCGATGCCGAGCGCCCGCGACGCGGTGTCGGCGTCGAACATCGCCTGCGCCGGCGACGCGGGCGTAGCTGCAGGTGCAGGGGCATCCGTGGAGCGTGGCATGCGCGGATCCTCCGAGCCGAGATCAACCGACCGAACATTCGGTCTGTAGCGGCGCGGTCAGTTAATCCAGGAGTCGGCAGGGCTGTCAAGGGGTGACACGCCGCTCACGCGGCCGGGTCCCGGCAGCCGATGCGGCGGCTGCCGGGACCCGGGGTCGTTCCGCGGGCGTGTCCCTACGGGAGCGTCCACTTCTGAGCGTTCGTGCCGTTGCAGGTGTAGATCTGCAACTGTGTTCCGCTCGTCGTACTGGACCCGGGGTCATCCAGGCACAGTCCGGACTGCGGGTTCAGCAGCGAGCCGTTGGATTGCGGCTGCCACACCTGGGCCCCGGTGCCGTTGCACGTGTAGTACTGGACCTTGGTGCCGCTGGTTGTGCCACCGTTGGTCACGTCCATGCAGCCGCCGAGGACCTGCAGCGAGCCGTTCGGTTCGACGGTCCAGCTCTGGGCCCCGGTGTTGTTGCAGGTCCAGATCTGGATGGCGGTCCCGTTGGAGGTGCCGCTGTGGTTGTCGTCGACGCACAGGCCCGACGAGACGCCGGAGACGATCGGGCCGGTGGGCGCGCCGGTGCCGCCGCTCCCGCCGAACGCGATCGCGAACACGTGCAGGCCGCCCTGGTTGGCCGTCGCGGGCAGGGTCACGCTTGCGACGGTCTTGCCGGACGTCAGGCTGACCGGCGTGGTGGCGAAGACGTACGCCTTCGTCTGGTCGGCCGTCCCGCTCGCGGCGTTACGGTACGCCGTGGTGATGGCGGTCGTGTTGCCCGACTCGACCGACACGCTGCCGCCGTTGAGGGTCCAGTCGGAGAACCCGAGCGAGACCGATGAGGTCGAGCCGTCGGTGTAGGTGACGGTCGCGGTGCCGCTCGACGGGCCGTTGGTCGCCGAGCCGAGGAACGCGATCGAACCGGAGCCGGTGGCCGGGATGGTCTGGCCGACTGCCTCGTAGTTGTCCGGCTTGGCGCTGTACAGCGCGGCCGGGGTCACGTTCGGCCAGGTGAAGGTGGATCCGCCGGCGGTGACCGTCGAACCCGGGGTCACGCCCGCGTTCGAGAGCGCGGTCGCCGAGTACGAATATCCGACCCCGTCGAAGTCCGCGCCCGTCATCGCGTTGTCGTTGGAAACGCCGATGTCAGTGTACTGCGGGCCGGAACCGCTGTACGAGGCGGGCGCCGAGCTCGCCCCGGACGCCCAGCCGGTGTTGGCGGACGTGCCGAGCGTATACGCGAACGTGCCGCCGCTGGAGATCGCGCCGGACGGCAGGTAGGCGTTGTTCCAGGCCGCGCCGTTCCAGGTCGCGGACTGCACGTAGGGCGCGTTGTCCGCCGCCGCGGGAGCGTTGATCGTCAGGGTGTTGCCGCTGGGGAGGGCGAGCACGACCTGGGTGAACATCGGCGAGCCGAGGGCCAGGTCGGCGGTGCCCGGGGTCTCTGGGTACATGCCGATCGCCGACCACACGTACCACGCGCTCATCGTGCCGAGGTCGTCGTTTCCGGCCAGGCCGTTGGGCGCGTCGGTCCAGATCTGGTCCTGCACCTGCCGCACGATCTTCTGGGTGTTGTACGGCTGACCGGAGTAGTCGTACTCCCACGGGATGTCCAGGCTCGGCTCATTGGTCAGGTCCGTGTAGCCGTTGCCGCCGGTCAACTGGGACAGGTCGGTGTTCAGGTACGAGTTCATCGCCGCGTCGCCGCCCTTGGCCGCGATCAGCCCGGCCAGGTTGAACGGCACCATCGGCGTGTATTGCCAGGAGTCGCCCTCGACGAAGTTCGTCCCGCTGGTCGCGTTGAACCCGCCGGTCCACTGGCCGTTGGAGTCGCGCGGCTGGATGAATCCGCTGGAGGGGTTGAGCAGGTTGCGCCAGTTCTGCGCGCGGTTGGCCAGGGCGGTCTGGTCCGTGGTGTCGCCGAGCGCGCCCGCGAAGGCCGACAGCGCGAAGTTGGCGCTGTCGTATTCAAGGCTGGTCGAGGCGGGGCCGTAGAAGTTGCAGCACCCTTCCGAACCGTTGGAGGGCACGTACCCGAGGTTCGCCACGTAGTTGTTTCCCGGCCGGATGTTATTAGTGCTGTTCGCCTCGGTGAGCAGGTCGTGCAGCGCGGTCGAGGTGTCGAAGTTCCGGGCGCCGAAGGAGTAGTAGTTGGCGATGATCGAGTCGGCCGGATCACCGACCATCACATACGTCTCGCCGTTGTTGTTCATCCATTTGGGGAACATGCCGCCGGCCGCGTAGTCGTCGACCATCGACTGCCCGATGTCCGAGGCCACCGACGGATCGACCAGCGCGGACAGCTGCGCCTGACTGCGGTAGATGTCCCAGCCGGAGAAGTTCGAGTACTCCGCGGAGTGGCCCGATCCGACCGAGTGCACCGCCCCGTTCACGCCCATGTACTGGCCGTTGGAGTCGCTGATCACGTTCGGGTGGATCAGCGCGTGATAGAGCGCTGTGTAGAAGACGGTCTGCTGGCTCGCGGTGCCGCCGGCCACGTCGATCTTGCCGAGCACCGAGTTCCACGCACTGTGCGCGGCCGACTGAGTGGCGGAGAAGTTGAAGTTCGGGTTCTCCGCGGCGATGTTCGCCTGGGCGTTCGCGATCGACACGAACGAAACGCCGACCTTCGCCTGGACGACCTGGTTGCTCGTCGTGTTGAAGGTCACGTAGCCGTTGTTGGCACTGGCGTTAGGGGTGGCCGCGTTGGGTTTGGCGGTGTTGGTCTTGCCGGAGCTGGTGGCAGGCAGTTTGCCGTGCAGGGTGGGGTGGTTCTTCGCCTCAGCGGTGTTGGGCGAGGCGGCGCTGGTGGAAGGGCCGGCGAGGGTGGCCGGGACCGCCGCGGTGCCGTTGGTGCTGAACGAGTGGTCGAACTGCACGTCGAAGTAGAGCGTGTAGGTGACGCCCGCTCCGCAGAAGTGGCCGCTGGTGATCTGGCCGGACACCTCGCTGCTCGAGACGACGTTGAACTGGGTGTTGCTGTCGCCGTTCTGGCTGCCGGTGAGCTTGAAGATCAGGTTGGCCTGGGTGGTGGCGGGGAAGGTGAACCGGGCCATGCCGGTGCGCATGGTGGTGGTCAGCTCGGTCTTGATCCCGTCATTGCCCGTGACCGAGTAGTAGCCGGCGTTTGCGGACTCGTTCGCGTGCGAGAAGCCCTCGGTCGCGGAGGTGTTGACCGCGCCGGTGGTCGGCAGGATCGGGACGTCGCCCTCTCCGCCGCATCCGGGTCCTGACAGGTGGGTGAGGCTGAACCCGGTGATCGAGGAGTCGCCATAGCTGTAGCCGCCGCCGTCCGGGCGCGACGGGGTGTCCGGTGACCATTGGATCATTCCGAACGGTGAGTCGGCTCCGGGGAAGTCGTCGGCCGAATTGGACGTGCCGATGAAGGGATTGACCAGCGATGCCGGATCGCTGACCAGCCCCGCCGCCGTCGCGGCAGACGCGCCTGGGGCCGTGAATCCGGCGAGCGCCGTCGCGCCGGTAACGACCAGGTACGTCAGGTGTCTGCTGAGGCGGATGCGGAGCGGTGGTGCGGTGGGTACGGGGCGCATGTTTCCGTCCTTCCGCTCTGACAACGTTGTCAGGTAGGCTGCAAGGGCAGCAGACTGCGAAAGCTTTCGGCTGTCAAGATGCGCGGCCCCCACGCGTGCGGCCGCGGATCTTGTGCGTTGACAGGGCCTGACGCAGGTCCACACACTCGCCAAAAGACATGGGCCAGCTCAGTTGAGTTCGCTCCCTGACAACCCCTTGCTTCCGGCGCCGAAGGGAGTCCGCCATGGTGCGACGATCGCGTGAAAGAGCAGCCGTGCGCGGGCGGTCTGACTGTGCGCGCCCGCGCACTCACTCGGCGCGTTGATCAGGAAAGCGCTGTACAGAATCATGCGGAACTCTACCCATGGATGAGGCGGCGGCGGTGTCCGCCCAAGGGATCCGGCCGACGATGAAGGATGTGGCGGCGCGCGCCGGGGTGGGCATCAAGACCGTCTCCCGGGTGGTCAACGGCGAGCCCGGCGTGCTGCCCAGCACCGCCTCCCTGGTCCACCGGGCCATCGCCGAGCTGGGCTTCCGCCGC
>NZ_DASZGI010000292.1:0-34363 GCF_035938995.1 Actinocrinis sp. | reverse complement strand
GGATTTCTAACTCGGCCCCTTGACAGTCCACCCGTGCGGGAACATGCTGTGCCTCGATTCAAATTAGGAAAGTTGTCTAACTTGATTGCCGGAGGTGGCGCGCCCATGCCTCCGGTGGCGGGGCTCTCCCGGGGCCAGTCCCGCCTTTCCCCATCTGTTGCTCTGTTTCCCACACAAGGAGCATCCGTGGCACTTCGTTCACCACGAGCGTTGCCATTCGGCGTGACGCTCAGCATGCTGGCACTCGGCCTGGTCGCGATCGCAGGTAGCCCGGCCACCGCCGCCACCGCGAGCCACCCGTTCCCCACTCACGTCACTTACCAGGTTGGCGTGATGCCGTCGGCCTCCCAGTCGGCCCGCGACGCCGCCGTGGAGAAGCAGTACAACTCGTGGAAGTCGAATTACCTGGTCCACGGGTGCGCGTCGAACGAGTACTACGTCTCCACCAAGGGTGACGGCGACGCGACGAACAACGGCCCGGTGTCCGAGGGCCAGGGCTATGGAATGAACATCGTGCCGCTGATGGCCGGGTACGACGCCAACGCGCAGACCGAGTTCAACGGGCTGTGGCAGTTGGTCAAGGATCACGAGGACCAGTACGGGCTGATGGAATGGCAGTTGGACGGCAAGAGCTGCAAGTACTACAGCTCGGGGACCCCGGACGCCGCCACCGACGGTGACCTGGACATCGGCTACGGCCTGGTCTTGGCCGACGAACAGTGGGGCGGGTACACCGCGGACGCCTTGTCGTGGCTGGGCAGTATCTACGCGCACGACGTCGCCCCGGATGGGCACCTGAAGTGTGAGGACGACGGCCCTAACACCGACACCCGGCCGAGTGACCACATGCTCGACCACCTGCGGGCGTTCGCGGCCTACGACACCGCGCACGACTGGAACAAGGTGATTCAGCGCACTGAAGCGGTCGACTCATCGCTGGTCTCGAACTACTCGCCGACCTACGGCCTGTTGTCCGACTTCGTGGTGAACGCGAACACCAGCAGCCCGCAGCCGGCTCCGGCCAACTACATGGAGAACCAGCCGGACAACATCGTCGGCTACAACTCCATCCGCGTTCCGTGGCACATGGGCACCGACGCCCTGCTCAACGGCTCCACGACCGCGGCGTTCGCGTACAGCGAAGCCCAGAAGTGGGAGACCTGCTCGAAGAAGGTCTCCGGCGGCAATCCGCAGAACGTGTATCCGCACCTGAAGCTGAACTGCACGGGCTATAGCACAAGCGACCAAGCCGAGGAGGCCGCGGACTCGATCGGCCCGTCAGCGATGGCGGCGGGCGACCAGGCGTGGACCAACACGATCTGGAACTACCTCGCGACAAATCCGTTCGGTGACGGCTACTACGGCGAGACTATCAAGATGCTCGTGTACATCGTGATGGCCGGCGACTACTGGAGCCCGGCTTCGGCTCCGGCTGCCAATGACTTCTCGGTGTCGGTGTCTCCGGCCTCGGGTTCGGTGGTGGCCGGGTCCCCGGTATCGGCGTCGGTGTCCACGGCGGTGACCTCCGGGTCCGCGCAGAGCGTCACCCTGTCCGCGACCGGGTTGCCCACCGGCGCCACCGCGGCCTTCACCCCGGCCAGCCTGACCGCCGGGGGCAGCGCGTCGCTGAGTATCACCACCAGCACCGCCACCCCGGCCGGCACCTACCCGGTCACCCTCACCGCCACCGGCCCGAACGCGACCCACACCGCCACCTACACCCTGACCGTCACCAACAGCACCGGCGGCGGGTGCACCGCGGCGCAACTGCTGGGCAACCCCGGGTTCGAAAACGGCGCCAACCCCGCCCCCTGGACCCAAAGCTCCACCCTGGGCTCCAACCCCGTCAACAACGACACCGCGGACGAGCCGGCCCACTCCGGATCCTGGGACGCGTGGCTCAACGGCGACGGCTCCCCCGACACCGACACTCTCACCCAAACCCTCACCCTGCCCGCCGGCTGCACCACCGCGACCCTGGGCTACTGGCTGCACATCGACACCACCGAATCCACCACCAGCACCCCCGACGACACCCTGACCGTGCAACTCCTCAACCCCGCCGGCGCCGTGCTGACCACCCTCGCCACCTACAGCAACCTCAACGCCGCCACCGGCTACCACCAACACACCGCAGACCTATCCACCTACCTCGGACAAACCATCACCCTGAAATTCACCGGCACCGAAACCGACACCCACGGCGGCACCACCAGCTTCGTCATCGACGACACCACACTCAACATCTCCTGACAGCTGAAGCCGCCTGATCAACTCACCGGGCCGGGTTCGCACCCTGTCGTCAGGGTGCGAACCCGGCCCGACCTTTTGGCGCCATATCACTCGTTGGGGTGTTGAACGGGTCCGATGAGCAAGATCGTGACAATATCTGGCAGTATGTCAGGTTCCGTGATGCGCTCTATGGCCCGTGTCGCCGGTGATCTGCTGATCACAGCCGGCGTCGTCATCCTGCTCTACATCGTCTATCTGCTGTGGTGGACCGACGTGGTCGCGCACCAGGCCGCACAGGGCGACATGTGCACGCTGGGGCGCGAGTGGGCCAGGTCGATCCCGGTCCAGCCGCGCGACGCCCAGCCCTTCGCGACCCTCGAGATCCCGCAGATCCGGAACCCGGAGACCTGGCCCGTTCTCGACGGCGTCGCGCAAACCGAGCTCAAGCAGGGTGTCGGCTGGTATCCGGGCACCCAACTGCCCGGCCAGCCGGGCAACTTCGCGGTCGCCGCGCACCGCCGCACGTGGGGCGACATCTTCCGCTACCTCAACGAGGTCCGCGCCGGGGACACGGTGGTCGTGCGCGAGGGCAACACCGTATACACCTACCGGATCGTCCAGAACCCCGTGTACGTGCCGCCCACTGCCGTCGAAGTGCTCGACCCGATCCCGGCGCACTCGGGCCTGAGCCAGCCGGGTACCTACATCACCCTGACCACCTGCGACCCGGTCTACAACGCCTATCGCAGGATGGCCGTCTTCGGGGAACTCGTCTCCGAACGCACAACCGGTTCGGTTGAGGTCTGCTGATTACTGATCACCCGTCATACATGCGGAAGGGCGGACCCGGACTCCCGGATCCGCCCTTCCTTACTACTTACTTCTGCCTTACTCGCGCTTCGCGTGCCTTAACGGCTCTGCGCGAGTGAGGTGGCCTACCGGCCGCCGGCCCGCCGGCGCCGCGACGCCGTCCGGACGCCCAGACCGGCGAGTAGCGCGGCCCCGGCTGCTCCGATGACCAGCACCTCATCGGTACCGGTGTGCGCCAGCAGGCCACCCGGTCCGGTGCCGTGGCCCGGCGGCGGGACCGGCGGACCGGGCGGCACCGACGACGCCGGGCTGCTCGGCGGGGCCGGCACGCTCGGCGACGGCGAACCCGAGGGAGAGCCCGACGGCGAACCTGACGGGCTACCTGATGGCGAACCCGAGGGAGAGCCCGACGGGCTACCTGAGGGGCTACCCGAGGGCGACGCGCTCGGTGAACCGCTGGCCGAACTCGAGGGGGATGACGACGGGCTCGACGAGGCCGAAGCGCTCGGCGACGGCGAGGAGGACGGCTTCGTCATCGAACACTCGGCGCCGCCGGTGTTGTTTCCGACGCCGCCGACTGCCGCGGCGTTACCGCACACGTTCACCGGCACGATGATCGGCACCGTTGGCTGGTTGCCCGAGCCGACCCCGCCGGAGTTGATCACCACGCTGTTGCTGCTGGTGGTCGGCGAGGTGATCGTGCACACGGCGCCGCCGGTGTTGTTCTCGACGCCGCCGACGGCCCCGGTGTTGCCGCACGCGTTGACCGGCACGATGATCGGGGTCTGACCACTGTTCCCGGACGCGATGCCGCCGGAGTTGACCGTGGCGCTCGTCGCGCTGGTACTCCCTCCGGTGGTGCACGTCCCGCCGGTGTTGGTGTTCTCGAACGCAACCCCGTTGACCGAGTTTCCACAGGCGTTGACCGGCACGCTGATCGGCGCCTGGGCGGTGTTGCCGGAGCCGAGGCCGCCGGAGTTCACGACCGCCGAGGTGGCGGACGATCCACCGGGCCCGCTGCCCTCGGTCGTCGTGCACTGCGTCCCGCCGACCGTGTTGTAGACGGCGACGCCGTTCGCCTGGTTGTCGCAGGCGTTGACCGGCACATTGATCGGCGTCTGCACGATGTTGCCGGACAGCACGCCCCGGGAGTCGCTGACCGACCCCATCGCGGTCGCGCCTGACCCGTTCGGACCGTTGGACCCGCCGTTGTCGCAGGTGCTGCTGCCGTCCTTGTTCTCGAAGCCGCCCAGGATGGCCTGGTTGCCACAAGCGTTGATCGGGACGTTCACCGGCGCCTGGATGATGTTGCCGGACAGGATGCCGCCGGAGTGGCTGGTCGACGCCGTCGCGTTCGCACCGCCGGACGATCCGGAGCCCGAGCCGTTCGCGTCCGGAGCACCGGTGGTTGAGCAGGCGCCGCCGACGACCTTGTTGGCGATCCCGACGACGATGCCCTGGTTGCCGCACACGTTCAGCGGAATGTCGACCGGCACCTGGACGGTGTTTCCGGAGCCGAGGCCGCCCGAGTAGTTCGTCGAACTCGTCGCTGTGGCGCCGTTCGAGTAGGAGCAGTTCGAGCCGGCCACCTTGTTCTGCACGGCGACCGCGTCCACCTGGTTGCCACAGAGGTTTAGGCCCAGGTTGATCGGGATCTGGATGGTGTTGCCGGACAGCACGCCCTTGGAGTGGTCGACTACTGCCGTCGCGTTCGCACCGCCGCCTGAACCCGCGGTACGCGGCTGCTGCGACGCCTGCGCCTGAGGCGCTTGGGCGACCGCTTTAGGCTGCGCCTGCGGGTCTTCGCGGACGCTGATAGGTGTCGAGACGCTGGATGGAGATGCCTGGATAGCACCGCCGCTCTCTTGGGCTTGCGCCTGCCCAGGGAGTGTGGCGGTGCCGGCCGTTTCGGCCGGGGCATATCCCGTTCCGGTCAGCAACAGCCCACCCGTGGCGACCGTGAAGGCCAGGCTGCGCTTGGCCATGTCGTACATGGAGGACCTCTTCTGATCAGTAGAGGGGAGCGGGTTAGGAGGCCCGCCTTCCAGGCGAAACGCCGTGCGACCAGGCGCAGTCACGTGCGGTTGGGCTCCATGGGTGAATATTGATACGAACATTTAGTTCGCGCGGTTGCGACCGATAACTTCGCATCATCACGCAATGACGATCGCGGCCGTCTCGGATGCGATGTCTCCGGACTCTTCGACGTTGATCGGGGCCTGATGACCTCCGATGATCGCCGAGCGCTGAGCGAATCTCCGACCTGCTGCGCAGAGCCGGCACGGTGAGGGAGGGCGCGCCCGCCCGGCTGCGCCTGATGAGGCGTTAGACGCGCGCGCTGATCCGATCGGGTGACGGGACCTGCGGCGGCAGCAGCCGGGCCGCCAGGATCGCCACGTCGTCTTCGCCCGCGACCGGATCGAAGCGGCCGAGGAGCGTGTCGATCAGCTGTGGCAACGGCTTGGCCGGGTCCAGCTCGACATCGGTCAGCCGGGCGAGACCGTCCTCGATGTCTTCGCCGCGCCGCTCGACCAGGCCGTCGGTGTAGCAGATCAGCACCGAGCCGGATTCGAACTCGATCGCCGTATCGCGGTAGCCGTGCCAGCCGCACACCCCGAGCGGCGGACCGACCGGCAGGTCCAACAGTGCGCGCGTGCCGTCCGGGCGCAGCAGGAGCGGCGGCATGTGTCCCGCGGTGGCGAACGAGCAGATGCCGGCCGCCGGGTCCATGACCACGACGACGCACGTGGCGACCCGTTCGAAGCCGAGCACGTCGACGATCCGCTGCGCCTCGGCCAGGATTGCCTCTGGCCGGTCGCTCTGCAGGGCGAGGGTGCGCAGCAGCGACCGGTACTCGCTCATCGCGGCAGCCGCGTCGAAGCCGTGGCCCATCACGTCGCCGACCACGAGCAGCGTCTTTCCGCCGGGCAGCGCCACGGTGTCGTACCAGTCCCCGCCGATCTCGACGTCCGCGCCGGTGGGCAGATAGCGGACGGCGCACTCCACGTCGGCGTGCGGGGGCCGCGGCTCGGTCAGCAGCGCCTGCTGGAGCGCCAGCGCGGTCTGGTGTTCTCGGGTGTACCGCGTGGCGTTGTTGATGCTGGTCGCGGCGCGCCGGGCGAGATCGGTGACCAGGTCGACGTCGTCCTGGTTGAACGCGCGCGAGGACCCGGCCCGGATCAGGATGACCGCACCGACCAGGTCGCGTCGCGCGGTGAGCGGCACGAAGATCGCGGAGTGCATCGTGAGCTTGCGGTAACGCTCGACTCGATCCTGGAGCGGCGCATCGGCGGCGAGCTCCTGGTCCGAGGGCAGGTTGGAAATGACGGGTCGCTGCTCGGTGATGCAGCGCGCCACGGCGGAAGACGCTTGAGGCGTCATGACCGTGCCTACGGCGCCGAAGTACTTGGCAGCCTTGCTCAGCGGGGGCGTAGTGACCAACGCGACCCGGCGCAGCCGCAGCGATCCGTGGGCGGGCAGCGTCCCGGGCGCGCTGTCGACGTCGAGCACCTCGACCGCGGCGATGTCGGCGAGCCGGGGGACCAGCAGCCGGGCGAGCTCGCGGCAGGTCTGCTCGACGTCGAGGGTCGTGCCGATGCGGGTCGCGGCCTCGTCGAGCAGGGCGAGCCGGGTGCGCGCGCGATCGAGCAGTTGTCGGACCCGGTACGTTTCGGTGACCTCCAGCGCGACGCCCACGACGCCGAGCACCCTGCCCGCCGAGTCCTCGAGGCGGTGGTAGGCGTTGACCCACCACCTGGACTCGAGCGACGGATCGGCCGGAGTTCGCCCGGAGACCGTGATGAATGTCGGACTACCGGTGGCCAGCACGGACCGAAGCGCCGCCTCCATGGGCTCGTGGTCCAGCTCGGGCAGCAGCTCGCGGACGGACTTGCCGGAGTGCGCGGCGGCCGGGACGCCGTTGAGCTTGGCGAGCGCGTCGTTGACGTAGAGGAAGCGCAGGTCGGGATCGACCACCCCGATGCCCGCGCCGGTACCATCCAAGATCTCGCGGGTCAGGGTGTAGTCGGTGAGCAGCGCGAGGAGCTGATCGGTGTGGGCAGTGCGGTCGCTGCCGCCGGTGCGGCCGTCGGCGGCGACGACGTCGGCCGGCTCCAGCTCGCCGCTCAGCGCCGCCACCAGCTCGCGCGCCTCGTCCGCGGTCAGCACGGCGCGCACCGGGATCTGCTCGCCTTCCAACCGCCGACCCTCCTGCCCACGTCCCGCTCAGCACGCCCAGGGGATGAAACGACCATCACATATCCGGACAATGGGCTCAACTGGGAGCGAGCGTTTGTGGGTGCGCCGTGTCGTGCGTGGGTGCGGCGATAGGTGTGTCGCGCGGCAGCCAGCCGGCTGTTCGGCGCTACCGCCGTTGGCGGCGGCTGGCGCTGCGGGGCGCGCGGATCGACGTGGGCGGAGTGTTGTGGTGCGGGGCGGGCGGGCCGATGTAGGCGGACTGCTGTGGTGCGCGGGGCGCAGTTCGTCTGGAGCGGTCAGTGTGTCGATCGACGGTTACGCGTCGTGCGGGATGCCCTCTACGTCGTGCTCCGCCTGGCCCAGCGCCTCGTCGAGCAGGCGCCTGATGTGCGTGCCGCGCAGCCGGTATAGCCTCGCCCGCCCGTCGGCGCGCTGGTCCACGAGGCCCGCCAGCCGCAGCTTGGCCAGATGCTGGCTCGCCGCCGTCGGGGTGCACTTTGCCGCGGCGGCCAGCGCGGTCACTCCCAACTCGCCATTGCGCAGGGCCCACAGCAGGCGCAGCCGGGTCGGCTCGGCCATCATCGCGAGGTGGTTGACCGCCGTCTCGACGTGCGCGTCGGACGGCGCGTCCGATACGTGGTGATGGGTCGGGGCTGACTCTTTCGTGCCGGGGGTCACGGAGACATCTTGTCACCTGCGCAGGCTTCGCAGGAGCGATGCCGCGGCGTTATCAATTCATATTCGCATCAGTGAAGATGAGATGCTATGGTCGAGGGGTGACCACGGTTCCCGTTCTCCTGCTCGCGTCGGCCGGCGTCGGCTTCGGGCACGCGATCCTGCCCGACCACTGGGTGCCGCTCGCCGTGCTGGCCAGGACCCGGCGCACCCCTCTGGGGCGCGTCCTGCGCCAGTCCTCGCTCGCCGCGGTGACACACGTCCTGCTCTCGGTGCTGCTCGGCGGACTGCTCATCCTGATCGGTCTGCGCTTCCGGGCCACGGTGCAGCGGCACGAGGACCTCGTCGTCGGGGGGATTCTGCTCGCCACCGGTTTGGCCCTGCTTGTGCTCGAACTCCTGGGACGCGGGCACCGGCACGGCGATGGACATGCGCACGGCCACGGTCACGGGCATGCCCACGATCACGATCACGCGGACGACCACCGCGACCACGACCACAGCCATGGCCACGACCACCAACACACTGGCACGTCTCGAGCGCCTCGGGACCGGCTCGCGTTCATCGTCCCGTTCGGCGCCGCCGCCTCGCCCGACCTCACGATCCTGCCGGTCTTCCTGGCCGCCAGCGCGCTCGGCGGCGGACCGGCCGCCGGATCCCTCGCCGTCTTCGCCGCCGTGACGGTCGTCACGATCGTCGGGTTGACCGTGCTCACCGCCGCCGGCGCGCGGCTGCTCACCGGCCCCCGCCTCGAACGGGGAATCGACCGCCGGGCGAACCTGCTCACCGCGGCCACTCTCGTGGTCATCGGCGGGCTCGTCGCGTCTGGCGTCATCTGACAGTCAAGTCATAGAACAAGAAGAGAAAACAAAGACGGCCGATGAGTCCGCCCCGCCGCCGCATGTGGCATCATCCGGCGTTGTGAGATTGCTTCGCCGGTGGGCACGGCAGTGGGCGATCACGGCGGCGCTCGCCCTCGCGGCGCTGACCGGATTCTCGTTCGCCTACAACCTCGCCACCCAGGGAACCGTGGCGCCGCCACCGGGACTCCGGTATGTGCAGACCGGCGATATCAGGACTCGATACATCGAGTGGGGGAGTTCTGGACGTCCGATCGTCCTGGTGCACGGCTTCATCGAGTCTGCCGACACCTGGGCCCCGACCGCACGCGTGCTCGCCGCCGACCACCGCGTCTACGCGATCGACGTCGACGGCTTCGGCTACACCCAGCGCGTCGCCCCGTACTCCACCGCGCACGACACCGCACAACTGCTCGACTTCATCGGCGCCCTGCACCTGGTGCGGCCGATCCTCGTTGGCCACTCCAGCGGCGCCGCGGTGGTCGCCGACGCTGCGCTGCTCGACCCCACAGCCGTCGGCGGCGTGATGTTCCTCGACGGCGACGGCCTCCCGCTGTCCGGCGGCGGCCACCCGCCCACGATCCCGGCGCCCTTCGGCACCACCATCCTGCGCCTGGTCCTGCGGTCGGACACCGCGATCCGCCTCATATACACGTTCACCTGCGGACCGACCTGCCCGAACCTGGACGCCGCGGGCGTCGAGCAGTGGCGCCGCCCGTTCCAGACGCCCGGCGCGGAGGCCTCGGTCTGGCAGGTCTTCGGCGCCGGCATCCCGTCCCTCTCCACCGACCGGCTCGCCGCGCTGGACATGCTTCGCGGCGTCCCGAAGTCCGTCGTCTTCGGCGCCGACGACCCCGAGTACGACCCGGGCGCCGCCGCCCAGACCGCCGCCCGCATCGGCGCGCCCGCTCCCACGCTCATACCGTCGGCCCGCCACCTGACGCCGATCAGCAGCCCGGCCGCCGTCGCGGGCGCCGTGGACCAGCTCGCCGCCCGCGCCGCCTCCGCCATCACGGGCGGCTGATCGCAGTGCTCGACGCCACGGACCGCACCGGCTCCCTCGACCCCGCGCTCGACGCGGCTCGGGCTGGGTCCGAGTCCGGCATCGCGGAACTCTGGCGTGCGCTCAACCCGCCGATCCTGCGCTATCTGCGGGTCGTGGTCGGGGAATCCGCGGAGGACGTGGCCTCCGAGACCTGGCTGCACGCGGCCCGCGAGATACGCCAGTTCCGCGGCGACGCGACCGGCTTCCGGGTCTGGCTCTTCCGGGTCGCCCGGCATCGCGCCCTGGACGAACTGCGCCGCGTGGGGCGCCGCCGCGAGGACCCGGCCGGTCTCGACGCCGCCGACGAGCGGGTGGCCCGAGACGATCCGGCCGCCGAGGCGCTCGAGCGCTTCACCACCCAGCGCGCCCTCGGCATGATCGCCGGCCTGCCGCCGGATCAGGCCGAGGCCGTGATGCTGCGCGTGGTGGCCGGAATGGACGTCGCGCAGACGGCCTCCGTGCTGGGCAAGCGGCCCGGCGCGGTCCGCATCGCGACCATGCGCGGCCTGCGGCGACTCGCCGCACATCTAGAGGCCGGTAACGCTGGCGCCGCGGGGAACGCCTCATCATCGGCGGGGACTGCGAAGGAGGTGGCGGAGTGAAGGAGATCAAGAACCCGGATCTGGCGGCGCTGCTCGCCGCGGCCGCCGCTCCCGAGCCCAACCCGGACGAGCGGGGTCTGGAGGCGGTGCTCGTCGCGTATCGAGCGGCGCCCTTCGCCGGGCCCGACCACGCGCCCTCGGCCAGTCCGTCGCCCCGTCGCCGGCCAATGCCCGGCGGACTGCTCCTGAAGTTCGCGGCGGCGGTCATGCTGTTCGTGGCCGGCGGCGTGACGGCCGCGAGTGTCGGCGCGCTGCCTGATCCGATCCAGCGCATCGCCCACGACTATCTCGGCGGGGTCGGCGTTCCGGCGCCGCCCAGGGCGAGCGTGTCGCCGAGCGCGGGGGCGAGTGCGTCCCCGAGCCGGAGCCGGACGCCGTCGGCCACGTTCTCCGCGGCTCCGGACGCAAGCAGTTCGGCGGCTGCCTCACTCACCGCGTCCTCATCGCCGTCTGCCTCACCTTCACCGTCCCCGAGCGCTGCGTCGAACGAGCTGGTGACGCTCTGCCGCATCGTCGTGCAGACCGGCAAGGGCTGGCAATCCCAAGTCGACAAAGCGCAGCGCATGATCCTCGTGAAAGCGGCCGGAGCGCCACCGAAGGTACTGCCGTACTGCAACGGCCTGCTGAACGGCAGCCCGGCTAACGGCACGAACTCGACCCCCGCGACGCCCAGCGCCACGCCCAGTCCCACCACGTCGAAGAAGCAAGGCGGCGGCAAAAACGGCCAGTCTTCCGGCTCGGACAGCAGCCAGGACTGACGGGTGTAACGCGTTCTACGCGCTCGACGCCTCTTCCCGCGAGACGGCATCGCGCGGGGACTTCGCCCGAGCACCCGCGCGATGCGTCTCCTTGAGGGCCTGCGGCGCCACGACCCCCATCCCCTGGGCGCCGCAGGCCCGTTCATCTCATCGGTATCGGTGGACGGACGGCGAGGATCAGTGGCCGATCAGGAGATTCAGCGCACGCATGCGACCCCGTCCGTCCCGGCGCGGGGATCCGAACGCTGATGCAGGGATCCGGTGCCGTATTCCTCGGCGGCCTTCTGGGATGGGCCGTCCTCGCCGCGAGCGTCCTCAGCGTACTGCGGCTCGCCCTGGTGGCGGTCACCGTCCGCACCCGCGCCGGCCGGGGCCGTCCCGAGTGGGGCCCGCCCGCGTACGAGCCGGTGTCGGTGATCGTCCCGGTCCGGAACAAGGTGGCCGGCATCGAGGCGGCGCTCCAGTCCCTTCTGCGCACGAGCTATCCGATGGAGATCATCGTCATCGACGACGGCTCGACCGACGGCACCGTGGCCCTCGTGGAGCGATACACGCTGCTCGGCGTGCGGTTGGTCCGGCAGCCCGGCGCGGGCACCGCGGCGGCGCTGAACACCGGGATCGCACTGGCCCGCGGCAACCTGATCGTCACCACCGACGGCGACACCGTGTTCGGGCCCGACACGATCGGTCTTCTGGCTCAGCCGTTCGCGCAGCCCGACGTCGGCGCAGTCTGCGGCACGCTGAAGGCAGGCGACGGCGGCGAGGTGCTCAGCCGTTGGCCGCACTCCGAGGACAAGGCCTGGTCCGGCCTCGACCGCCGACTGTTCGACCTGTCCGGATGCATCCCGACGGTGCCGGTGGCACTCGGCGCGTTCCGTCGTGAGGCGCTGGCGGACGTCGGTGGCGTCAGCACGGACGCCCTAGCCGAGGACACCGACCTGACGATGGCGCTGCTGCGCGCGGGCTGGCGGATCGTCCACGAGCAGGATGCGGTCGCCTGGTCCGAGCCCCCGTCCAGCCTCGGGCAGCTGTTGCGGCAGCGCTCCCGCTCGTCTCACGGCTTGGTGCAGGCCATCTGGAAGCACCGGCGCGCCGTCTGGATGTCGGGCGGCGCCGGGCAGCTCGGCCGCCGCGGGCTGCCTTACCTGCTGCTGTTCCAGGTCCTGCTCCCGCTGCTCGCGCCCTTGGTGGACATCTACGCGCTCTACGGTCTGCTGTTCGGCGGCCTGGCCAAGGCGGCTCTGGCGTGGCTCGGCTTCCTCGGCGTGCAGCTCGCCGCGTTCTGCTACGCCTGCGACCTCGAGGGCGAGCCGCGCCGCATTCCCTGGAGCCTGCCGCTCCAGCAGGTCGTCTCCCGCCAGATGACGTACCTGGTACTGATCCGATCAGCTGCCACTGCCGCGCACAGCACTTGGCTGGGCTGGCAGTGGATGGGGCGCCACGACGTGGCGCACGCGTTCGGAGGGGAGCGGACGGGCGGTTAAGGCCGCCCGTCCGCACGCGTGTCAGTCCGTGGTCTCTTCCTCGCCGGGACGTACCAGCCCGGTCTCGTAGGCGGCGACCACGGCCTGGACCCGGTCTCGCACCTGAAGCTTGGCCAGAATGCGGGCCACGTGCGTTTTGACGGTCGCCTCGCTCAGCTGGAACCGGCTTGCCAGCTCGGCGTTGCTCAGGCCCCGTGCGAGCAGGCGCAGGACGTCGAGCTCGCGCGGGGTGAGCGCGGACAGGTCGCGGTGCACCGAGCGGGCGTCCCCTTCGCGCCGGGCATACCGCTCGACCAGCCGCCGGGTTATCACGGGAGCGAGCAACGCGTCGCCGGACCGCACCAACCGCACCGCGCCGACCAGGTGTTCCGGGGTGACGTCCTTGAGCAGGAAGCCGCTCGCTCCGGCCGACAACGCCGCGTAGACGTACCGGTCCAGGTCGAACGTCGTCAGGATGATGATGCGCGGCGCCACCCCGGGATCATGGCCGCCCAGGATGCGCCGGGTCGCCTCCAGACCGTCCAACTCCGGCATCCGGATGTCCATGAGCACCACGTCCGGCCGGGTCCGCCGCACCGCGTCGACCGCCTCGGCCCCGGTCGCCGCTTCTGCCGTGACCTCGATCCCGTCCGCGCTGAGGATCATCCGGAATCCGGTTCGCACCAGTGCCTGGTCGTCGGCGATGACGACTCTGGGCGGCTCGGCCGCCACGTGTGCCTCCCCGGGCTGTGTTTTCTCAGGCTGTGTCTTTCCAGGCTGGGCGCTCACCGGGCCTCCGGCTGTGTAGCGCTGCCGACGAAGTCCTGCGGCCCGCCCGCCATCCCGGCCAGCGGGATCACGGCGCGCACCCGGAAGCCCCCGGTCGGCCGCCGCCCGGCGTCCAGGCTCCCGCCGTACACCGCGAGCCGCTCGCGCAGCCCGATCAGGCCGCGTCCGTTCCCGGTCGCGGCGGACGGTCCCGCCGTGCCGCCGGAGTCGGCGATCTCCAGCCGTAGCGCCTGCGGCTCGTAGCCGACGATGATCTCCGCCGACGCCCCGACCGCGTGCTTGACCGTATTCGTGAGCGCCTCCTGCACGGTGCGGTACGCGGCGAGGCCGATGCCGGGCGGCAACGGACGCGGATTGCCGGTCACCGTCAGCGTGACGGGCACACCAGTGTCGCGCACCCGGCCGACGAGGGCGCCGAGTTGGTCCAAGCCGGGCTGCGGTGCGAGGTCGGCCTGATCGAGATCGTTCGCCGCGGCGTCGGTGCGGTCCGGTCCGCGGCCGTCGGTGCGCGCGGTCAGCAGGCCCATCACCTGGCGCAGCTCGGCCATGGCCGCCCGGCCGCTCGCCTCCACGGCCAGCAGCGCCTCGGTCGCCTGCTCCGGCGACGACCCCATGACCTTGCGCGCCGCCCCCGCCTGGACGACCATCACGCTCACGTTGTGCGTGACCACGTCGTGCAGCTCGCGGGCGATGCGCGAGCGTTCGGACTCCACCGCCCGCCGGGTGGCTTCCTCCGCCTCAAGCTCCATGACCTGCATACGCCGCACGCTCTCGTCCGCCCGGCGTTTCCAGCGGCGGATCGCGTTGCCCCCGATCATGATCGGGATCAGCACCACGAAGGCCCCGGCCCAGTTGGGGATGTTGGGCAGCGCCGAGTTCAACACCCCGGACACCAGCGCGGCGCCGACCAGCATGCTGCCGAGCGCGGCCGTGCGGAACGGGCTGTACACCACCGCGCTGTAGGCCGCGATGATCGCGTAGACGAACCCGAGCCTGCCCAGATTGCCGGCGATGCTGAGGTCGGCCGCGACCACGAGCCAGAAGACGGTGAGCGGGTAGCGGCGCCGCCACACCAACGGAACCGAGGCGACCAGGGCGAGGATCAGATACGGGATCACGTCGGTCGGCCCGGGCCGCACGATCACCGGGAGGTAGCCCGGACTGACCGCGATCGACCGGAAATTGCGCGCGTAATTCCACGCGGAGCCGACCGCCAGGAGCGTCATGGCGGTGCCGAGGGCGACGTCGAACCGCCACGCGGCCGCGCTCAGCTGCGGCGCCGGGCCGTCGGCGCGCAGCAGCCGGTCCGCGGTGCGTCGCGTCAGCTCTGCCGGGTTCACCGCCCTCACCGCGCCATTGTCGCAACGCGGGCCGGTCCGCACATCCGTCCCGGTGACCGATCCGAGTACATCGCGCGCGTACATCCCGAGGATGACGCCGCGCCCCCTAGTCCCGGCACGGTACGCGATTTGGGCCGGACGGCCGACGCCACGCCCCGCGTCCCGCCGTACGTTCACCTCCGACCGCGGACGAATCCGCCGACGGAGGGGAACATGTCAGCACCCGTTATCGAATTGCAGCAGGTCACCAAGCGCTATGACGACGGCCCGCCGGCTGTGGACGGCATCACGCTGACGGTGCGGCCCGGCGAGGCGGTGGCCGTGCTCGGGCCGTCCGGCAGCGGGAAGTCCACGCTGCTCAACCTCATCGCCGGGCTCGACCGGCCGACCGACGGGTCGGTGACCGTGGACGGCGTGCGGGTCGACCGGCTGGGGGAGACCGGCGCCGCGCGGTACCGCCGGGCCCGGATCGGCATGGTGTTCCAGTTCTTCAACCTGCTCGACGACCTGACCGTCGCCGACAACGTCATGCTGCCCGCGCAGCTGTCCGGGATGCCGCGCAACGCCGCCCGCGCGCGAGCCGCCGAGCTGCTCGAGACCCTCGGCGTGGACCGGCACGCGCGCGCCTACCCGGGCCGGCTGTCCGGCGGCGAACGGCAGCGGGTCGCGGTGGCCAGGGCCCTGATCAACCGGCCCGCGTTGCTGCTGGCCGACGAGCCGACCGGGGCGCTGGACACCGCCTCCGGCGAGGATGTCAGGCAACTGCTGTCAGAGCTCAACGAGGACGGCCAGACGATCGTGCTGGTCACCCATGACCTGACGCTGGCCGCGAGCTGCGCGACCCGCACGGTGAGTCTGGTCGACGGCCGGATCGCGCAGGATCAGCCCGCGGCGGCCACCCGATGAGCGTCGGGCGCGGTGGCGCGCTGAGCCGCGTCGTGCGCTCCGGGGTCGGCCGGCGCCGGGTGCCCACGCTCGTCATCGGCCTGGCCGCGCTCATTGCGGTGGCCGCGTCGGTGCTGGCCGGAACACTGATCGTGGTCTCGCAGGCGCCGTTCGACCACGCCTTCGCCCAGCAGCGCGGCGCGCACCTGTCCGCCGGCTTCGACGCCACCAAGGTCACGCAGGCGCAGCTCGCGGCGACGGCGCAGGCCCCTGGAGTCACCGCGGCGGCCGGCCCGTTCGCCGCCGCGACCGTCGACGGGGCGACGCTGGGCGGCCAGCCGGCCGACCAGTTCGCCGGACCGATGCCCTCGATGACCATCGTCGGCCGGCCCACGGCGGGCGGCCCGGTCGACGACCTCACGCTCCTGGACGGCAGATGGCCTGAGGCTCCGAACGAGATCGTCCTGTCCACCGACTCCGCTCCCGGCGGGCTCGAGGGGGCGACCGTGACCTTCACCAGCGCCCCGGGCAGCCCGGTCTTCACGATCGTCGGAACAGCCCAGTCGGTGACCCGTACCGCGGACGCCTGGGTGCTGCCCTCGCAGATCTCGAAGATCGCGACGCCGGGCGCGACCCCCTCGTTCCAGATGCTCTACCGCTTCACCGACGTCGCGACCGACGCGCAGATCGCCGCCGACCGCGCGGAGATCGCCGGGCGCCTTCCGGCAGGCGCCCTCGTCGGTACGGCCTCCTACCTCAACGCGAAGCTCGACGCCGACGGCAGCACGAAGCCGATCGTGCCGTTCGTCGTCGCGTTCGGGGTGCTCGGCCTGATCATGTCCGTGATCGTGGTCGGCAACGTGGTCAGCGGCTCCGTCGGGGCGGGGGTGCGGCGCATCGGGATCCTCAAGGCTCTGGGTTTCACCCCGGCCCAGGTCGTGCGTGCTTACGTCGCCCAGGCCGTCATCCCGGCGGCCGTTGGCATCGTCCTCGGGGTGTTGCTCGGCAACATAGCTGCGAGACCACTGCTCAGCGACACCGAGCGGGTCTATGGAACGGCCGCGCTCTCCGTCGCGGCCTGGGTCAACGTCGCGGTGCCCGTCGCGGCGCTCGCTGTGGTTGCCCTCGCCGCCCTGGTGCCTGCCCTGCGCGCGGGCCGACTGTCCGCAGTCGAGGCGATCGCCGTCGGACGCACACCGAAGGCGGACCGGGGACGGCTGGCGCGCCGCGTCCTGAACCGCCTCCCGCTGCCCCGCGCGGTCAGCCTCGGCCTGGCGAACCCCTTCGCCCGCCCGCTGCGCTCATTCTCGGTCGCCGCGGCGATCCTGTTCGGCGCGCTCGCGGTGACCTTCGGTGTCGGACTCGCCGCGTCGCTCACCGACGTGCAGAAAGGGATTCAGGCCGATCGCGCGGGAGACGTGGAGGTCGACTTGTTCCAACCCGGCGACGCCGGCGGCCCCGGCCAGTCCGTCGCCATCCCCAAGGGCGGACTGGTCCCGCCGGTCGCCGCGGACCCGGCCGCGATCTCGGCCGCGATCGCCAAGCAGCCGGGCACCGCGGGCTACGTCGGCTCGACCCAGGACCAGCTGACCGTCGCCGGGCTGTCCGGGTCGGTCGTCGTCGAGTTCTATCAGGGCAAGACGACGCCGGGCAGCTACCAGATGATCTCAGGCAGCTGGTACACCGGTCCGGGCCAGGCGCTGGCGCCCACGCGCTTCCTCCAGGCCACCGGCACGCACCTCGGCGACCAGATCACCGTGGTGGACCACGGAAAGAACTATCCCGTGCGGATCGTCGGCGAGGTCTTCTCCACCCGGAACGACGGGATGAGCCTCATCACGGACGTCGCGACCGTGCCCGGAACCCAAGTGGACACGTATTCGATCAATGTCACCTCGGGCACCAGCCCTGAGGCGTACGCCCATGCGCTGAGTGCGACGATCAACCCGCTCGGCGCCGGGGCGCGACCCAACCAGCACGACGACAACCAGACGATCGCCCTCATGGAGGCGATGATCACGATCCTGACCCTGATGCTGGTGACCGTCGCGGGGCTCGGCGTGCTCAACTCGACGGTCCTGGACACCCGCGACCGCGTACACGACCTCGGGGTCTACAAGGCGATCGGGATGACTCCGCGGCAGACCATCGCCATGGTCCTCGCATCCGTCGCGGCGATCGGACTGGCGGCGGGAATCGTGGGCGTGCCCGTCGGGGTCAAACTGCACGACTACATCCTGCCGGTCATGGCGCACGGCGCCGGGACGAACATCCCGCCCCAGGACGTCTCCGTCTACAGCGCCGCGGAGTTCGTCCTCCTGGCTCTCGGCGGCATCGTGATCGCCATGCTCGGTGCCGCTCTTCCGGCGGGGTGGGCCGCGAAGGTGCGCACCGCTTCAGCCCTCCGCACCGAGTGATCTAGGCGAAGCGCTCCAGGCACATCGACGGGTTCCGCGAGGCAGCAGGGGGCCTCGCGGAACCCGCGCGTTTCGCTGTTTACCCCGCCCGCGCATGTCGCCGCTAAGATGGCCGGTCGTCTTGACTGCCCGCCCACCTTGCCCACCTCACCACTCGAGCGTGCCGTGCCAAGATGGCCGGTCGTCTCACTTTGATTGGCCGACCTCGCCCCACCGTTATCGCGTCATCTCGGCCGCGTAGGGACCGCGCTGAGCAGTGCGTTCACCGTTTGCGGAAAATGCTTAGCATCCTAACTGTTTGGATGCTAAGCTTCTCGGCATGGAGGAGAAGGACGACCTGCGCCGCCTGCTGGAGGCCATGCCGCTCATGCGGCTGGTCCCGCTGGCCGGCCACGCCGTGGGCCTGCGGTTCGGCCGCACGCTCGGCGGCCGGGACGGCCTGACCTCCGGCAGCGGGGCGGTGCTCGTGGCCCTCGGCTTCGGCGGCGGCCGCGGCCTGGAGCTGGGGATCGCGGGCCGGGCCACCCACGCCGACCTGGCGCGCCGCTGCATGATCACCCCGGCCACGCTCACCGGCGTGGTGAACACCCTGGTCAAAGCCGGCTATGTGCGGCGGGAGCGGGACGAGACCGACCGCCGGGTGGTCTGGCTCGTCCTGACCGAGGCCGGCTGGGAGCGGGTCCATCAGATCGGCGGCGACCTGCGCGAATTCGCGGCGCCCGTCCTGGACGCGCTGCCGCGGGACGAGGAACTCGTCGTGCGCCGCTTCCTCACTCGAGTGATCTTGCACTATTCGCACCCCGAGGGATGGGAGTGTCCGCCACGGGAGGCCGCGCCGGCTGACGGGGCGGAGGCGGACACGACAGAACCCAGAGACCCCCCGACGATCGAGCCGAAACACGCCGCCTGACAAGCGGCCCTCGTCAAACTTCACACGGACAGAACCTACGCTCACCACCGCACAGCCGAAAACCGGTCGTCAAGCGCGTCGCCAGCGGCTAAGTTCGGCGATCGCCGACCGGGGCCAGACGTCAGCTGCGCGTCAGCGACGTGTCAGCACCCCCGGCCACGATGGGACCGATCCGCGTCCTCGGGCGCACCGCGGCCGGAACATCCACGATCCGAGAGCACGATCCCGAAAGAGCTCAGCGTGCTGATCAAGACACTGCGCAGCTTCCTGCGCCCGTACAGACGACCGCTGGCGCTGATCATCGCGCTCCAGCTGGTCTCGACCCTCGCCGTCCTCTACCTGCCCACTCTCAACGCCGACATCATCGACAACGGCGTGGTCAAGGGCGACACCGGCTACATCGTGCAGATCGGCGCGATCATGCTCGCCGTCTCGCTCGCCCAGATCGTCTGCGCGATCGGCGCGACCTACTTCAGCGCGCGCACCTCGATGGCGGTCGGCCGCGACCTGCGCGCCGCGGTGTTCCACCGGGTCCAGGACTTCTCCAGCCGGGAGGTCGGCAAGTTCGGCGCCCCGTCGCTGATCACCCGCACGACGAACGACGTGCAGCAGGTCCAGATGCTCGCCCTGCTCACCTTCACCCTGATGGTGTCCGCGCCGATCATGTGCTTCGGCGGCATCATCCTGGCGCTGAACCAGGACGTGAAGCTGTCCGGGCTGCTGCTGGTCATCGTGCCGGTCCTCGGTATCGCGGTCACCCTGATCATCTCCCGGATGCGGCCGCTGTTCCGCTCGATGCAGGAGCGCATCGACGGGCTCAACCGCATCCTGCGCGAGCAGATCACCGGCGTGCGCGTGGTGCGGGCGTTCGTCAAGGACGGCTGGGAGCAGGACCGCTTCGAGACCTCGAGCGGCGAACTGCGCGACGTCGCCATGTCGGCCGGCCGCCTGATGTCCATGATGTTCCCGACGGTCATGCTCGTGATGAACCTGTCCAGCGTCGCCGTGCTCTGGTTCGGCGGCCACCGGATCGCCAGCGGCGGCATGCAGATCGGCTCGCTGACCGCCTTCCTCAGCTACCTGATGCAGATCCTGATGTCCGTGATGATGGCCACCTTCATGTTCATGATGGTGCCGCGCGCGGAGGTCTCCGCCGAACGCATCCAGGAGGTGCTGGGCACCGAAAGCAGTGTCGTCCTGCCGCAGGTCCCGATCCCGATCATCGAGGGCCGCGGCCGCCTCGAGCTGCGCGACGTCGAGTTCCGCTACCCCGGCGCCGAGGAACCGGTGCTGCGCGGCATCGACCTCGACGCCCACCCCGGCGAGACCACCGCGGTGATCGGCGGCACCGGGAGCGGCAAGAGCACCCTGCTCAACCTCATCCCGCGGCTGTCCGACGCGACCGGCGGCACCGTCCGCGTCGACGGCGAGGACGTGCGCGAACTCGACCCGGCCGCGCTCTCGGAGGCGGTCGGCTACATTCCGCAGAGGCCTTATCTATTCAGCGGAACCATCGCCTCCAACCTGCGCTACGGCAACCCCGACGCGACCGACGAAGACCTCTGGCACGCGCTCGAAGTCGCCCAGGCCAGGGACTTCGTCGAGGCGATGCCGGAAGGGCTGGACGCACCGATCGCGCAGGGCGGCACCAACGTGTCCGGCGGCCAGCGCCAGCGCCTGGCCATCGCCCGCGCCCTGGTGCGCCGCCCGGACATCTACCTGTTCGACGACTCGTTCTCAGCACTCGACTACGCCACGGACGCCGCGCTGCGGGCCGCGCTGGCCCGGGAGACCGCGGACGCCACGGTGGTCATCGTGGCGCAGCGGGTCAGCACCATCCGGGGCGCGGACCGCATCCTCGTGCTCGACGAGGGCCGGGTGGTCGGCCGCGGCACCCACCGCGAACTGATGGAAGACAACACCACATACCGGGAGATCGTGCTCTCCCAGCTCACCGAGCAGGAGGCGGCGTGACTACCGCGCCAGGACCACGGGACGGCGCGAACCAGGCCGGCGCCGGCGGGCCCCAGAACGGGAACGGCAACGGCGTCGCTGGCGAGCGCGTCGTACCGAAGCGGGGGATCGGACCGGCGCCCGGCGCCGGGCGCGGACCGGGGCCGATGGCCTTCATGGGCGGCCGGTCCACCGAGAAGTCGCTCGACTTCAAGGGCTCGAGCAGGCGGCTGCTGAGCACGATGGCGCCGGAGCGCCCCCTCGTCGTGCTCGCGCTGATCGTCGCCGCCTGCTCGGTCTCGCTCAGCGTGCTCGGCCCGAAGATCCTCGGCCACGCCACGGACCTGATCTTCGCCGGCATCATCGGGCGGCAGATCCCGGCCGACGTGACCAAGGCCGAGTACCTCGCCCGGCTGCGGGCGCAGGGCCACGGCAACATCGCCGACCTGGTCAGCTCGCTGAACGTGGTGCCCGGCACCGGGATCGACTTCGGCCAGATCGGCGTCGTGCTCGGCTGGCTGGCCGTGCTCTACCTGGGCGCGTCGCTGCTCATGTGGGTCCAGGGCCTGCTGACCACGGTCGTCGTGCAGCGCTCGGTCTACCGGCTGCGCGAGCAGGCCGAGCAGAAGCTGTCCCGGCTGCCGCTGAGCTACTTCGACCGGCAGCCGCGCGGCGAGGTGCTCAGCCGGGTGACCAACGACATCGACAACATCCAGCAGAGCATGCAGCAGACGCTCAGCCAGCTGACCATCTCGCTGCTGTCCATCGTCGGCGTGCTCACCCTGATGTTCATCATCTCGCCCTGGCTGGCGCTGATCGCGCTGGTCACCGTGCCGATCTCGGTGTTCGTCGCGGCCCGGCTCGGCAAGCGCGCCCAGCCGCAGTTCATCAAGCAGTGGAAGACCACCGGCCAGCTCAACGGCCACATCGAGGAGATGTACACCGGCCACAGCCTGGTCAAGGTCTTCGGGCGGCGGCAGGAGGCGGAGGAGCGGTTCCGCGAGCACAACGAGGAGCTGTTCCAGTCGAGCTTCCGCGCGCAGTTCGTCTCCGGGCTCATCCAGCCGGCCATGATGTTCATCGGCAACATCAACTACGTCGCGATCGCGGTCGTGGGCGCGCTGTTCGTGGCCACCGGGCGGCTTTCCATCGGCGACGTGCAGGCGTTCATCCAGTACTCCCGCCAGTTCACCCAGCCGCTGACTCAGGTGGCCAGCATGGCGAACCTGATGCAGTCGGGGGTCGCCTCGGCCGAGCGGGTGTTCGCCCTCCTCGACGCGGACGAGCAGAGCCCTGAGCCGCAGACCTCGCCCACGCCGGCGCAGGTGCGCGGCAAGGTGGAGTTCCAGCACGTCGCGTTCCGCTACGAGCCGGACACGCCGCTGATCGAGGACCTCTCGCTCAGCGTCGAGCCGGGACAGACGGTCGCCATCGTCGGGCCGACCGGCGCGGGCAAGACCACTCTGGTCAACCTGCTGATGCGGTTCTATGAGGTGACCGGCGGCCGGATCACCCTCGACGGGGTGGACATCGCCACCATGTCCCGGCAGGAGCTGCGCTCGCGCACCGGCATGGTGCTGCAGGACGCCTGGCTGTTCGGCGGCACCATCGCGCAGAACATCGCGTACGGCGCGGACGGCGCCTCGCGCGAGCGGATCATCGCGGCGGCGAAGGCTACCCACGTGGACCGCTTCGTGTGCACCCTGCCCGACGGCTACGAGACCGTGCTCGACGACGAGGCGTCGAACGTCAGCGCCGGGCAGAAGCAGCTGATCACCATCGCGCGGGCGTTCCTCGCCGAGCCGGCCATCCTGATCCTGGACGAGGCCACCAGCTCGGTCGACACCCGCACTGAGGTGCTGATCCAGCGGGCGATGAACAAGCTGCGCGCCGGCCGCACCAGCTTCGTCATCGCGCACCGGCTCTCCACCATCCGGGACGCCGACCTGATCCTGGTGATGGAGTCCGGGCAGATCGTCGAGCAGGGCACGCACGACGAACTGCTGCTCAAGGAAGGCGCGTACGCGCGGCTCTACGCGGCGCAGTTCGCCCAGGCGGTCGTAGAGGTCGACTGACGCCGTTCTAGACCGGGGGAACAAGGGCCGGGCGGGTGCGCGGGGGCACCCGCCCGGCTGTGTTGTATTGCTCCTCGCCGCCGCCCCGGTCAACGCCGAGGAGCAGCTCTCGTGCTGTGCTTGTCTACTCCTGGGCTACGGCAGAGACCACTGTTGGTTGCTGCCGTCTCCGCAGGCCCAGATCTGGGCTTGGGTGCCGGAGCCGCCGAATCCGGTGTCGTCGAGGCACTTGCCGGAGTTGGGGTTGATGTATTCGTTGTTGGACTGGTGTTGCCAGACCTGTGCTCCGGTGCCGTTGCAGGTGTACAGCTGCACCTTTGTGCCGTTAGCGGTTCCGGCGCCGGTCACGTCCAGGCACTTGCCCAGGGCCTGGAGTTGGTTGCTGGAGGTCAGCGTCCATTGCTGCGCGCCGGTGCCGTTGCAGGTGTAGACTTGGACCGGCGTGCCGTCCGCGCTGTTGGCCCCGCGCACGTCCAGGCACAGGCCCTGATATCCGGTGACCGGGCCGGTCGAACCGCCGCCGCCACCGCCCGAGCCCGGGGTTCCGCTCCAGGTGAACGTCGCCGAGGTCGCCGCCGGCAGCGAGTAGGTGAAGTGCTCGTTGCCCCAGTTCACGGTGAACTGCTGGCTGCTGCCGGTGCCGTTGTACGCGACGAGCGCCTTCGAACCGTCCGGGTTGATCCACGCGACGTTGGGAACGGTGCTGCTGGTGTCGTTCGAGTCGATCCGGTACGCGCCGGGCTTGACGAACTTGGTCAGCTGGCCCATGTCGTAGTACTCGATCGTGTAGTCGACCTGCCCGCTGCCGTCGTCGTGGACCGTGATCAGGCCGGTGCAGGTGCCGCAGCCGCCGTTGTGCGGACCCATGTTCTGGTCCACCGCCAGGCTCCACTTCACCACCGACTGACCCCAGTTGCGGGTGTAGTCGATGATGTTGCTCATGTCCTCGTTCTGCTGGTTCGAGATCCAGGTGCCGCCGGAGTGCTCGGTGTCGAACTGACCGATGTTCGGGTACTGGTTGTGCACGGTGGTCTGCTCGCCGGCGCTGCCCTCGTCATAGCCGTGCCACGCGACCCCGCCGAACAGCGGGTCGTTGCGCACCGTCGCGTCGTCGACCTCCTGCTGGCCGTAGCTGGCATAGGTGCTCCAGTTCCAGTCCAGCGCGAGGACCTTCGTGTTCGTGATGCCCGCCGAGTGCAGCGCGGGCAGCAGGTCGTTCGCGGTGAAGAAGTCCAGGCCGTTGCCGTTCCAGTTCATCGTCGGGTAGGTCGAGCCGTCGCAGCAGCCCGGCTCGTTCTGCGCCGAGATGTAGTCGACGTGCACGCCCTGCGCCTGGTAGGCCTGAAGCGTCTTGACGTAGTACTGCGCGTAGGCGGCGTAGTACTGCGACTGGAGGTAGCTGTGGCTGGTGAAGTTGTCGTCGGACTTCATCCAGGCTGGCGCGCTCCACGGGTTCATCATGAGCTTGAGGTTCGGGTTGAGCTGTTCAGCCTGCTTGGTCAGCGGCAGGATGTCGGTCAGGTCGTGGCTGATCGAGAAGTTGTTCAGGTTCGGGTCGGTCTGCCCGGCCGGCATGTCGTCGTACGAGTAGTTGTACCGGGCGAGGTCGGAGGCGCCCATCGGGTTGCGCAGGAAGTCCAGCCCGATACCGTTGTTCGGGTCGAAGAGGGCTGTCATGACCGAGTTGCGGGTAGAGGTCGAGATGGAGCCGCTGCTGCCGAGCAGATACCCGGCGGTGTCGGTCATCGAGGCGCCTGCGCCGACGAACTGCTGGTACTTGGTGCCTTCGTTCACCGTCACGGTGGTGCCGTTGTTGGCGTTCCCGGAGCTGAAGGAGACGGGGCTTTGCTGTTGCAGGCCGCGCACGACGTTGCGGCCGCCGGAGTCGTTGGTGGTGGTGAGCCAGATGTTCACGGACTCGCCGGCCGCCTGGGCGGGAGCGGCGAAGAAGGTGGTGCCGGCGACGAGGACCGCGCCGAGCCCGGCGGTGCCCAAGACGAACGCGCGGCGGTGTTTCGTGGGATTGGCGCGCGGAAGGAAGGGAGTTGACATCGTTGTCACTTCCGGGGGGATCGAGGGCAGGGCGCCGCTGCCATATTGGGTTTTCAAACGTCGAAAGCCGTGGCCGCGCCCGGAAATTTGTTTGGCGCGACTACTTACTTCGCGCTGTGATTTAACTCGTGATGCGTGGTAGCGTCAAGAGTCGGCGGCTACTGGAGGGAGGCCGGATGGCGGAGCGCGCCATGCGTACCGTGCGCGACCTGCGTCGCTCGAATCGTTCGCTCCTGCTCAAGCGGCTTTATTTCAGCGGGCCGCTGAGCCGTCAGGATCTTATCGACACCACAAGCCTGAGCGCAGCCTCGGTCAGCAATGTCGTGGGCGGCCTGCTTGAGGACGGCCTCGTGATCGAGGCGGGCGCGGTCGAGTCGGAGGGCGGCCGTCCACGCATCCTGCTGCGCGTGAACAGCGCCGCCTGGCACGCGATCGGCGTCGACGTCGGCGAGACGCGTGTCCTCGTCGAGCTGTTCACCCTCGACCTCTCGGTCGCGGCGCGCGCGATGTACCCGCTCCCGGACGGCTGCGGTGACGTCGACCTCGTGGTGAAGCACATCCACAACGGTCTGCGGACGGTGATCGCGGAAAGCGGTGTCCGCGCCGACTCGATCATCGGCGTGGGCGTCGGCGTGCCCGGCGTCGTCGAGCACGGACTCGACGGCGCGGTCTACGGCCAGAGCATCGGCTGGGACGGCGTCCCGCTCGAACACCTCCTGCGGCAGGGCACGGATCTGCCGCTCTACGTGGACAACGGCGCGACCACGCTCGGCCAGGCCGAGATGTGGTTCGGTGCCGGACGTGGGGCCCGCGACGCCGTCATCGCGCTGATCGGTTCAGGCGTCGGAGCATGCGTAGTGACCGGCGGTGCGCCCTATCGCGGCACAGGGCGCAGCGCGGGGGAGTGGGGCCACACGACGGTCCAAGTCGACGGGCAGCTCTGCCGCTGTGGGTCGCGCGGCTGCCTTGAGGCGTACGTCGGCGCAGAAGGCGTGATAGCCGGGTACCGGGAGCTGGCCGGAACCCGCGACGGCCTCGTGCAGGACCTGCCAGGGCTCGACGAGGAAGCGGCGCTGGGCCGGATCCTGGCCGCAGCCGACCGCGGCGAGCCCGCGGCCCAAGAGGTGCTCGCGCGCACCGCGCTCTACCTCGGCGCCGGCATCGCCAACCTCATCAACCTGTTCAACCCGGAGCGCATCATCCTCGGTGGCTGGGCCGGCCTCGCGCTCGGCGCTCGGCTGCTGCCGCGGGTGCGTGAAATCGCCGGCCAGTACTCGCTGCGGCACGCGTATGCGCACTCGGAGATCGTGCTCGGCCGACTCGGCCCGGACGCGGTTGCCCGAGGCGCCGCGACGCTGCCGGTCGCGCGCTTTCTGGCCACCGCGACGCTGCCCGGCCGGGCGCAGGGTGAAGTACTCCTCGAGCAGCCGGACGCGGTCGCGGATATCGGTTAGGTCGTCGCCTCCGCCAGGGCGCGTCTAAGAAGGAGCGTCGGATAAGCTCGCGGCGTCTGGCGCGTGCGATTCGCAAGGCGACGGAGCTGCCTCATAGCGGGGAGCTGTGAACCCTAGGTGCCTGGCGCCGCCGCGGGGTCCTTCGCCCACGCCGCTTGCGGCGTGGGGCCGGGCTGGCGGGCCTGACGCTGCTTTTTAGACACGCCCTAACCTCGCAGGGTGAAGCGCAGGCGCGCAGGCGTGCGCGCCCAGTCGTGATCAGTCCTGAGATTCGTCGCGCTGCGCGGCGAGGCGGTCGACCAGGTGCGACAGCGCGGGCAGTGCGGCGTCGATGGCCGCCCGCTCACCGGATTCAAGGTCGCCGAGGGCGCTGGCGATGCGCCGCCGGTGTGCGGCGTGCCAGTCAGCGAGCTGCCGACGGCCGTCCGGGCTCAGATCCACCACGGCGGCACGGCGGTCGGACGGATCGGTGCCCCGCTCCACCAGGCCCGCCGCCATCATCTGCCCGATCAGCCCACTGACCGTCGACGGCGCGAGCCTGAGCCGCACGGCCAAGTCCCCGACCCGCGCGGGCGAGTGCTCCGCCAACGACTGAAGGAGCTCGACCTGCGCCATAGGCAGCGATTCCCACGGATATTCGCTGCGGATGCTTGAGCGCAGCACCCGGCGCAGCCGCGCGACGACGTCCGTCAGCGCGTAGGCCCCGTCCGGGTCGACGGATCGCGCGCCGTCCGCGTTCGCAGTGTCCACGGCGCTGACGGTATCGCTCCTGGCCATGCCGTCACGATACCGGCTCCGCGGCCGTGGATCAGCCGAAACGACCGGTGATGTAGTCCTCGGTGGCCCGCTGGGTCGGGTTGGCGAAGATGCGCGCCGTGTCGTCGATCTCGATCAGCTTGCCCGGCTGCCCGGTCCCGGCGATGTTGAAGAACGCCGTGCGGTCCGAGACCCGCGCCGCCTGTTGCATGTTGTGCGTCACGATCACGATCGTGTACTCGGCCTTCAGCTGCGCGATCAGGTCCTCGATGGCGAGAGTTGAGATCGGGTCGAGGGCGGAGCACGGCTCGTCCATGAGCAGCACCTCCGGCGAGACCGCGATCGCCCGGGCGATGCACAGGCGCTGCTGCTGGCCGCCGGACAGGCCCGAGCCCGGCTTGTTCAGCCGGTCCTTGACCTCTTCCCACAGGTTCGCGCCGCGCAGCGAGTTCTCCACGAGCGAGTCCAGGTCGCCCTTGCCCTTGACCCCGTTGAGCTTCAGGCCCGCCGCCACGTTGTCGTAGATGGACATGGTCGGGAACGGGTTCGGCTTCTGGAACACCATGCCGACCGAGCGGCGCACCGAGACCGGGTCGATCGAGGTGCCGTACAGGTCCACGTCGTCGAGCAGCACCTTGCCCTCGACCCGCGCGCCCGGGATCACCTCGTGCATACGGTTCAGGGTGCGCAGCACGGTTGATTTACCGCAGCCGGACGGGCCGATGAACGCGGTGACCGTGCGCGGCTCAACCGTCAGGCTGATGTCCTCCACCGCACGGAACCCGCCGTAGTACGCGGACATCCCGGAGACGTCGATCCGCTTGGCCATCGTGGTTCTTCTTCCTTCGGGTTGATTCCAGGTGGGGTCTTGGGTCGGGCGGGAACGGCCGCTCAGTCACCGATGTCGAACACATAGCCGAGCCCGCGCACTGTACGCATTCTCGCGTACGCGTCCGGGTCGGACTCAAGATGCCGGCGCAGCCGCCGGATGTGCACGTCGAGCGTCTTGTTGCGGTCCGGATAACCCTCGCCCCACACCGCGTCCAGCAGTTCGCGCCGGGTCAGCAGCCGCCCGGCGTTCTCCATGAGCGTGGCCAGCAGCTCGAACTCCTTCGGCGCCATGTGCACCGCTCGGCCGCCCACCCGCGCCGCCATGCCGTCGAGGTTGAGCTCCACCGGGCCGACCGTGAGCAGCCGCAGCTGGCCGACCGTGCTCGGCGCCACGGACACGTAGGGGCTGCGATCGGCAAGGGAACGCGGCACGTCCGTCCTCGTCGTCGCCATCGTGCCTCCTTGGTTCTGTGCCGGGCTATCGGGGGGTTCGGGTGCGGTCATTCGGGTGCGGTCGGCGGTGCCGGTCAGGCCCGTCCGGGCTGCTTCCACCAGGCCACCAGCCGGGCGATCAGGTTCAGCAGCATGATGATCAGGATCAGGGTCAGCGCCCCCGCCCAGGCCCGATCGACCGCGGGCTGGTAGGGCTGGGTCGCCTCGTTGAAGATGAACGCGGGCAGCGAGCCCTGCGCCCCGTTGAACGGATTCGGGTTGATCGAGGAGGTGAACCCGACCACGAGCAGCACGGGGGCGGTCTCGCCCATCACCCGGGCGACGCCCAGCATGACGCCGGTCACGATCCCGGGCAGCGCAGTCGGGATCACGACCCGCATGATCGTGCGCCACTTGGGCATGCCGAGCGCGTACGAGGCCTCGCGCAGCCCGTGCGGCACCAGCTTGATCATCTCCTCGCTGGAACGGATCACCAGCGGCAGCATCAGGATCATCAGCGCCAGCGAGCCGGCGAACCCGGAAGCCTTGAAGCCGAAGCTCAGGATCCACAGCGACAGGATGAACAGGCCGGCCACGATCGAGGGCAGGCCCATCATGACGTCGACGATGAAGGTCACCGACCGGGCGACGATCCCGCGGCCGTACTCGACCAGGTAGACCGCGACCATCACCCCGATCGGGACCGCGATCAGCGTGGCGAGCCCCGCCTGCTCGAGTGTGCCCTGGATCGCGTGGAAGGCGCCGCCGCCCGGGTCCGACTCGGCCACGTTGCGCATCGAGTTGTTCAGGAACGTGATGTCGAAGCGGTGCGTGCCGTTGCTGATCACCAGGACCAGAATGGAGGCCAGCGGCAGCAGCGCGAGCAGGAACGCGATCCCGACGCCGCCGCGCGCCGCCCAGTCGGCGGCGCGGCGCAGCGGGGAGGTGTGTGCGAGCGGGCTCGTCCCGGGCCGCACGTCCACGGGGGTCTGCACGTGGCTGATCTGGTGCGGGGTGAAGGCGTCGACCGGGCTGGCCGCGGGCGTCGGCGCGGCCTCCGGCGAGGTGGCGCGCCGGCTGCGTCCCTTGCCGCTGTCATCGGTGACCACGCCGCGCCGGGCGATCCACCGGGCCAGGTAGTTGACGATCAGCGTCATCACGAACAGCACCAGACCGGAGGCGATCAGCGCGCCGCGGCCGTTGGTGAAGGCGTTCTTGAACTGCAGGGCGATGTTCGCCGCGATCGTGTTGCCGCCCGGCTCGAGGAACTTGTAGAAGAAGCCGCTGGTGGTCGACAGCACCATCGCGACCGCGATCGTCTCGCCGAGCGCGCGTCCGAAGCCGAGCACGATGCCGCTGATCACCCCGGAGCGGCCGTACGGCAGCACGGCCAGGCGGATCATCTCCCACTTGGTCGCGCCCAGCGCGTAGGCCGCCTCGATGTTCTCCCGCGGGGTCTGCAGGAACACCTCCCGCGAGATGGCCGCGATGATCGGCAGGATCATGATCGCCAGCACGATGCCCGCGGTGAAGACCGAGCGCGGCGCCGGGGCCCCGTCGTAGTGGAAGATCGGGATCCAGCCGAGGATGTCGGAGACGACCTGCGAGACCCCGCCCATGTGCGGGACCAGGAAGATGATGCCCCACAGGCCGTAGACCACCGAGGGCACCGCGGCCAGCAGGTCGACGACGTAGCCCAGCGTGTGAGCCAGCCGTCTCGGCGCGTACTGGGTGATGAACAGTGCCGCGCCCACCGCCACGGGAGCGCCGATCGCCAGGGCGAACAGCGACGTGACCAGGGTGCCCCAGGCCACCAGCGCCACGCCCCACACCGACGGGTCGTCGTCCGGGTTCCACTCGAACGCGGTCAGGAAGTTGACCGAGTCCGAAGTGATCGCGTGCAGGGCCTGCGTGATCAGGAAGACCACGATCGCGCCCATCAACAGCAGCAGGAACCAGGCCGCGCCGCGGGCCAGGCCGCCGAACGCGGCGTCCCCGCGCCGGGAGTGGCCGGTCAGGCCGACCGTCTCGCCGCGGTGCGCCCGCCGGGGGCGCGGTGCCGGGGGCTTGCGCGGTTCCGGGCCGGGACGGGCCACGTCGGGCTGGTCGGCCATGGCAGGCGACTCGCCGCTCATCGTTCTCCAGACGGTGCCGTACGGGGGAAATGGAAAAAACGTGGCTTCACGCGGGCGGCCGGAACAGGGCCGCCCGTCCAGCCGGGCTCCCCCGGTGCCTGCCGGCCGTGGCCGGCAGGCACCGGGCCGGAATTACTTGATCGAGTCGATCAGCGTCTTGACCTGGGTCTGGATGCTGGTGGGCAGCTGCACATAACCGGCCGTCGGCAGCTCGGTCTGCGCGGTGTTGCTCACCCCGTAGTCCAGGAAGCCCTTGATCAGCGGCAGCTGCGCGGAGGTGTTGCCCGACCCGCACGCGATCTCGTAGGTCACCAGCACCGCCGGGTAGGCGCTGGGGTCCGAGTAGGTGTAGTCGAAGGCCAGCTGGATGCCGTTGGCACTGGTCTGGACGTTGGCCTTGGCGATGAACGCCGAGGCGTTCGCGGTGGTCGCCGCCACGTACTGGCCCTGGGCGTTGCCGACCTTCGCGGTCTGCAGGTTGTTCGACGAGGCGTAGGAGATCTCCGCGTAGCCGATGCCGCCGTCGGTGGTCTTGACCGCCTGCGCCACGCCCGAGGAGCCGTTCTCGCCCTGGCCGCCGGTGCCCGGCCACTGCTTGTTCGCCGCCGTCGGGAAGTCCGCCGCGTCCGTCTTGTTCAGGTAGTTCGAGAAGTTGAACGAGGTGCCGGACTTGTCCGAGCGGTGGAAGGTGGTGATCTTCGTGCTCGGCAGGGTGACACCCGAGTTCTCGCCCGCGATCGCCGGGTCGTTCCAGGTGGTGATCTTGCCGTTGAAGATCTTCGCCAGGGTCTGCGCCGACAGGTTCAGCGACGAGGTGACGCCCGAGACGTTGTACATCACCGCGATGGCGCCCGGCACCAGCGGGATGTTGACCGCGTTGTTGCCCGTGCCGCAGCGCGCGTCGGCCTTCGGCACGTCCGTGGCGGCCATCGGGTAGTCAGAGCCCGCGAAGTCGACCTGGTTCTGCTCGAACGCGGTCAGGCCCGCGCCGGAGCCGTTCGGGTTGTAGTTGATCGTGGCGCCCGAGCACGCGGCCTGGTAGTCCTTGGTCCACTTGGAGATGGCGTTCGACTGCGCCGTGGAGCCGGCCAGGGTCAGGGTGCCCGAGCCGCAGCTGATCGCCGCGGCGGTCGCCGAGGACGAGCCGGCGGCGGTGGTGCCCGAGGACGACGGGCTGTTGTTGTTCGAACCGCAAGCGGAGAGCGTGGCGGCGGCGATGAGGCCGGCGCCCGCGACGGCGGCGTACCGCTGGACCTTCACGGAGAAGTCCCTTCGTTGTGATCCCGGCGCTGCGTCCCTGAGCTGGGTACGGCACCGGCCGGTCTTGAGCCTGACGTGTGCTGACCTTGCGAACGTAGGCAGTCCAAGTGAATCGATGAGCCGGGCAAGGTGAACGTCGGGTATACAGTGCGGGACTTTTGGGCTGACGGCGCGTCTCCAGTCTGCGTGTCCGCGCAGTGCCGTTCACCTGGCCTAATGCCGTTCCGTGCGCTGATGGTGAACTGTCGATGACAGATTAGTTCGGTAGCCGAAAGTATCGGTTACCATAGTGACTATGCGGGAGCGCCGAGATCCCATCCGTGATTCCGGAAGGCCGGACACCGTCCGGTCCGCCGCCGTGCCCGCGTCCGCCTCTCCGCTCGCCTCGCTGTTGCTCACCGAACGGCCTCGCCCGTCCTGGATCCGTGAGTCTCACCGCGGCTGGCGGCTTGCCGTCGCGACCGTCTGTCTCGGCGCGTTCATGGGGCAGCTCGACTCATCCATAGCCACCCTCACCTATCCGGCGCTAGAGGCCCAGTTCCACGCCCCGCTCGCCGTCGTCGAGTGGGTGTCCCTGGCTTACCTCCTCGCGCTCGTGGCGCTGCTCGTCCCGGCCGGACGGCTGTCAGACGCGCGTGGCAGGAAGCTGATGTACCTCTACGGCTTCCTGGCGTTCAGCGCTTCGTCGGCGGGCTGCGGGTTCGCGCCGAACCTCACGGTGCTCATCGCCTGCCGCGCGGTCCAAGCCGTCGGCGCGGCGTTGATGCAGGCCAACAGCGTGGCGCTAGTCACCACGAGCGCGCCGAGGCACCGCATGCGCGCCGCGCTCGGCGTGCAGGCGGGCGCCCAGGCGCTCGGGCTCGCCCTTGGACCGACTCTCGGCGGACTGATCGTCGTGGGACTCGGCTGGCGCTGGGTGTTCTTCGTCAACGTGCCGGTCGGGGTGATCGGGATCGTCGCGGGGCACTACCTCCTCCCGCGCACCCGGACGCACTCTTCGACGGACCGCTTCGACTGGCCCGGTCTCGCACTGCTGGCCGTCGCGACGACGGCCGGACTGCTCGCGGTGTCGGCCGCTTCCGGACTCGGACTGTCTCCGGCGGCGGTCCTCGGGCTCGCGGCGGTCTCGCTCGCCGCGGGATACGGCTTCGTCCGCCGCATACGCACCGCCGCCGCGCCGCTGGTCGACCCGTCCCTCCTCGACCCGGCCGACTCGCCCGGGCGCCGGATCCTCCCCGCGCTCGCCGCCGCATTGGGCGGATACCTCATCCTGTTCGGCCCGCTCGTGCTGGTCCCGCTGGTCCTCACCCGCGCGGGCGGGAGCCTGGAAAGCGCCGGGCTCGTCCTTACCGCGCTGCCCGGAGGCTTCGCCGTGTCGGCCCTCGCCGCCGAGAGGGTCCTGCCCGCCGGATGGAGCGATCGACGGCGGGCCGCGCTCGGCGCCGCGGTCGCGCTCGTCGTCCTCGTGGCGATGATCCCGGCGCCCGCTCACGCCGCCGTGCTCGCACCGCTCCTGCTGCTGCTCGGCCTCGGCCTCGGCACCTTCACCCCGGCCAACAACGCGCAGGTGATGGCCGAGATCCCGGCCGGTACCGCCGGGACCGGGGGAGCGCTGGTCAACATGGCCCGCGGCTTGGGCACGGCGCTCGGCGTCGCCGCCGTCGCCCTGGCGCTGCACCTCGGCCACGGCGCCGGTCGTCAGCTCGCCACCGCGCTGCTCGCCGTTGTCGCTGCCGCAGTGCTCAGCTTGTGCCGTCGACCAGGCCCTTGACGATCGTGTCGAGGGTGGAGCGCAGCACCTGCTCGCGCTGTTCCTTAGGCAGGATGTCGAGCGGACCGTCCAGGAAGAGTGTGGCGAGGCCGTGCACGGCCGACCACGGGGCGAACTCGGCGTTGGGCCGCCGCGCAGCCGGCAGCAGACCGTTCGCGACCAGGTCGTCCAGCACGCCGCCGAGGAGCTGGAACGAGCGGAACCCCTCGACACCCGGCGGCGGCTGTATCGGCTCCGACCCGCCCTCTGTGACCTGGCTGCAGGGCTGCGGCAGGTGAACGCCGTCGATGTGCACGAATGCGGTGCGGAAGAGTCCCGGTTCGGCCAGCGCGAAGTTCACGTAAGCCTCGCCGATCACGTAGCTGCGCATCATGGCGTCCTCGGCCGCTGACCCCGACAGCGGCATCTGCTCCAGCGCCTGCTCCATCGCCGAGGCCAGCTCGTCCTGGGCCTTGACCTTGACCGTGTAGAGCAGGTCTTCGTGCGCGGCGAAGTGCCGGTACGCGGCCGTGGGCGAGACTCCGACCCGCCGCGCCGCCTCGCGCAGCACGACGGCTTCCGGGCCGCCTTCGCGGGCCAGCGCCGTCGCCTCCTGGGTGAGCGCGTTGGCGAGGTCGCCGTGGTGGTACCGGCGGCGCGTCGCCACGGCCGCCCCCGTGTC
>NZ_DASZGI010000291.1:0-18949 GCF_035938995.1 Actinocrinis sp. | reverse complement strand
GCTTGTTCACGTATATGAAGTAAAGTCATGCCTGTGAAATTGCTTTGCGATGGGGAAACGTAGCGTTCACCTGGCGGCGGGTCAAGGGGTATAGGCGCACCTCTACGCCTGATCCGCGCGAGTGCCTTGCGCTGCTGCGGCGCTAGGTGAGTTTGAGATGTTTTGTTGTGATCTGGCGCCGCGGCGACGGGCATCCCGCGACGCCGTGTGTTGACCGCTCCGCGGATTGCGGTCACGAAGTCCAGACCGCAACAGATCGAACGTCGACGCACGTGGAATCAATGCGCCCACCGATGATCTTTGGCCCCATGTTCAGTGTCATTCAGCCCCGATACACGGATGTCCGCAGCGGACGCGGACGACTAGGCGGCCGGACGATCGCGTGTGGATCGGTGGCTCGCCAGCGGTTCCGGGAGACCTGAAGGTGCACAGGCGCGGCGCGGGTGATTGCGCTGAGAGTCGGCGCGTCGCCTCCACAGACATGAGCCGCCCCGCGTCCGGACGGAGTGTCACTAGACGCGGGGCGGCTCGATTGCTGTTTGCTGTCTCTTGTCTTCTGTTGTCGGGCGGTCAGTTCACGAAGAAGATAAAGTAGTACGGCTGCATGTTGATGCCATCAGCCGTGGTTCCGTACACGTTGAGGACGTGGAAGCCGCTGAACGTCGGTGCCCAGGTCACTTGGGCTGTGCCGTCCGTGGCGGCCGGGATGGTGACCGCGGGTTCTCCGTCGAATTGGTACGTGAACGACGCCGTGTGCGGGATGCTTTCCGCGAAATTGAACGTGCCTGGGATACCGACGCCGCCACTTGTCGCCCCTTCTGGATAGTCGGCGGAAGTCACCGTTGGCGTCGTGTCGAAGTACTGGCGGAAGTCGGCGTCGGAGCTTACCCAGCCGTTCGCACTGTTGCTCGCCACAGTGATGTCGTTACCGTAGATTGCGTTGAGCGTGACAGTGACGGTGGCGGTTCCGCCTGTTCCGGCGGCGATTGTCTGAGGCGTGCCGCCGTTGTCTTCAACCGTGTAGCTGAGGACCTTGCCGACCGCCGGGTTCGGGGCCAGCTTCAACGTTACCGGGGTGTCGAACTGCGAGGTCGACAAGGGCGTGATGGTCGGGGCCGTGTCGGCGAAGTAGAACGCGTACTGCGTAATCGGTGACGTGTTGAATGCGTGGTCGATGCTCTGGACGTAAATCGTGTCGAACCCTGTCGGTGGCGGGATAAGGCTCACGGTCACCGTGCCGTTGCGCTTAGCCTTCACAGTTGTCTGCGTGTCTGCGAAGGGATTCGGCGGGATCGGGGTGCCGTCGGGGCCATGGCCCCAAACGATCACGTTTCCACCGCCGTTGTTCCAGGAGAACTGGTATCCGATCACATCGGTCGAGCCGTTGGGCGTGAAAGTGAAGTCCACCGGAACACCGCCCGGGTTGAGCACGTTCGGCGGGTAGTTCGACGAAGCCACCACAGGGGCCGCCGGTTGCGTCACGTCGACCGTGAAACAGCAAGTCTTCGACCAGGCTGACGTGTCCGTCCCGTCGTCGGCACGCACTTGCCACCCATAGGTGACGCCGTCGGCGAGCCTCTCGGGGACCGGGCCGCCTCCGAATCTGCCGTTCAGGAGATAGTGCTGCCGGAATTCGAACCGCTGGTCCGGGTGGTCGGCCGGCCAGATGGCGAAATCCCCGGTGAGCAAGACGTCGCCCGGATCCGCGTCAGAGAGCTTTGCGACGAGCGTGGGTGACGGGTCTCCGAGGTACGACGCCTTCTCAGGTGTCCTCTCACAGGATAGATAGTCCGCGTACAAGTCCGTCGGGGTCGCGGGTGGCGTGTTGTAGGTCGCTTCGAGGGTCAATCCGCCAGTCCCCGAGATCGACACGCCAAGAGCCGGGTTGTCCTCGTCAGCCGCCGCCAGCCGGATTTCCAAGGCCAGCTTCACGGGTACAGCAGAGCGGGAGAGGGCGCGGGCTATCGGACGGGGTGGCGTGCGCGAAGGTGGTGCGGTCAGCGGGCGTGGGCCGGGCGTTGGGCGCCTTCGACGTCGGTGCGCGTGACGCCGAGGTAGACGACGAAGGCGAGGATCAGGACGCTCCAGGCCAGGGTCGTCGGGCCGAGGCCCATGTTGAGGCCGCCGCGGGCCTTGGACACCGCCATCCAGTCGGCGAAGGACGCACCGAGGGGGCGGGTGACGACGTACGCGAACCAGAATGCTGCGATCGAGCCGAGGCCGAGCTTCCAGTGCGCGAGCGCCGGGACCGCGATCACGACGGCGAACATCACGCCGGAGGAGAAGTAGCCGAGGCCGAGGGTCGTCGCGGTCAGGTCTCCCGCGGCGGTGCCCAGGGCGAAGGTCGTCACCACGGTCAGCCAGTAGAAGAGCTCGCGGCGGGGGGTGTGGATGCTGTGGATCGACAGCGTCCCCTCGACCCGGTACCAGACCACGAAGACCACGGTCAGGGCCGCTGCGAAGAAGGTGGTGGACACGGCGTACGGGATGCCGAGGCCCACATGCAGCACGTCGGCGCACATCGTGCCGAACACGCTGACCATGACGACCGTCGTCCAGTAGATCCACGCCACGTAACGGCGCGCGCGGAACTGGAGGACGAGGGACGCCGCGAACAGGATGGCGCCAAGACCGACGGCTGGGATGTTCCCGAAGACGCGGGTGAGGAAGTCCGACGCCGTCTCGCCCATGCCGGTCGTAAGCACTTTGGTGATCCAGAAGTACAGGGTGACTTCTGGGACCTTGCTCAGCGGGTGTCGCTCAACGGTCGAGAGCGAGGAGCGGAGGCGGCTTGTCGTCGTCGCGGCGCTAGTCGTCACGCGGGCAAGGACGCGGGGATGGGGTGAGTGGTTCCCGTAGCGGTTCCGGTCGCGCTTAAGCGCGAGAGACGACGCGGCGAAGGACCTTGGCGCATGCGCGTGCATAAGCGCGTTGGAGCACCGGCACAACGGGACCTGCCGCTTGGGTGTACCAGGCGCCCGGCCTGCTGAACGCTGTGATGGTGAAGTGGACCGTGCCGTCATCGGCGAGTTCGACCAGGAAGGCTTCCTCGCCTCGCTCGGGGTGGCCGGGCAGGGTGCCGTATGCGAACCCGATGGCGCGGTCGGTGTCGACAGTCCAGACGACGCGGCACGGAGCGGTGACGCTCAGCGGCCACGCACCGAGGGTGAGGGTGAGGCTGACTCCGGGCTCCGCGCGAGGGGCGTCGGCTTTCGGGCGGACGTGCATCCCCTCGTGCATGCGCCATTCGACGACAGCGGAACCGGCGACTGTGAAAGCGCGGCGACCGGTGCCGATTGCGGCGCGGTGGTGGAGGTGGTTGTAGCCGGGTGGGAGGGCGGAGGGATCGCGGGTGGCGGCGAGTTCGGGGTAGGTGAAGTGGGGGTGGGCGTGATCAGAATGGATGGGGTCGGTCATGGGGTGGCGGCTCCCTCCTTGCAGCGAGGGTCTCATGGCGGGCGTCCGGAGGTTGCACGGCTGTTTGCTGTCGGCGCCGCGAAGTAACATGCACAGAGATTGGAGGGGAGTTACGTGTCGAAGCGGGGCTGGCTGCTTTTCAGCACGATGTCGGTGATCTGGGGTATTCCATACCTGTTCATCAAGGTGGCGCTCGAGGGCGTCAGCGCGCCGTTCCTGGTGTTCTGCCGGACCGCGATCGCCGCGTCGATCCTGCTGCCGATCGCGCTGCGCCGCGGGCTGGTGCGGCCGACGCTGCATTTGTGGCGGCCCTTGCTGGCGTTCACCGTGCTGGAGATCGGGCTGCCCTGGCTGTTCCTCAACGATGCCGAGGAGCACATCAGCAGCAGCCTGTCCGGCCTGCTCATCGCCGCGGTCCCGCTGATCAGCACGATCATCGTATGGCGGCTCGGCGACCGCTCCGCGCTGGACCGCACCCGGCTGCTCGGGCTGCTCGTCGGCGTCGGCGGGGTCGTCGCGGTCATGGGCTTGGATCTCGGCTCGGCATCGGCGCCGCGCATGGGCGAGGTGCTGCTGGTCGCGGTCGGCTATGCCACCGCTCCGATCATCGCCGACCGCTATCTGTCCGGCGTGCCGAGCCTGGCAGTGCTCTCGCTCGCGCTGACCACGGTCGCCGTGGCCTACCTGCCCGCGGCCATTTTCACCCACCCGCACACCGTGCCGTCGGCCGCGTCGCTCAGCGCGATCGCGGTGCTCGGCGTGGTGTGCACGGCGGCGGCGTTCCTGCTGTTCTTCCTGCTGATCGCGGAGGTCGGGCCGGTCCGCTCGACGATCATCACCTTCGTCAACCCGGCGGTCGCGGTGGTGCTGGGCATGATCGTGCTCGGCGAGCCGTTCACCGCGGGGATCGCGGTCGGCTTCCCGTTGATCGTCGCGGGGTGCTGGTTGTCGACGAGGAAGCCGGCCGGCGGGAATGTCGCCGAGGTCGCCCCGGCCGCACCGGCGGCCGAGGAGGTGTGCGAGACGGCCGCGTGATCCGTGGTCAGCGGGCGAAGGTGAGCTGGGAGACCCCGAGGTACCCGGTCCCGAACGCGGCCTCGCAGGACGCGAGGTAGTAGCGCCAGGTGCGGCGGAAGACGTCGTCGAACCCGAGGGCGCGGGCGGCGGGCCAGCGGGCGTCGAACCGTTCGCGCCAGGTCCGCAGGGTCTGCGCGTAGTCCTCGCCGAAGTCGAGCCGGCGCACCAGTCGCAGCCGGGTGCGGGCGCGGGCGGCCTGCTCCATCGCCTGCACGGAGAGGATCAGCCCTCCGGGGAAGATGTACTTCTGCAGCCAGGTGTACGACGTGCGCACGGCCAGCATCCGCTGATGGGCCATGGTGATCGCCTGGATCGCCGCGCGGCCGCCGGGAGCCAGCAGCCGGTCGATCGACTGGAAGTAGTCGGGCAGGTACTTCTCCCCGACCGCCTCGATCATCTCCACCGACACCACCGCGTCGTAGCAGAGGCCGTCCGCCGGCGGTCCGGCCTCACGGTAGTCGGCGAACCGCACCTCGATCCGGTCGCTCAGGCCCGCCGCGGCGATGCGCGCCTCTGCCAGGGCCTTCTGCTCGCGGGAGAGGGTCAGCGTCGTGACGGTCGCGCCCCGCTGCCCGGCCGCGCGCATCGCCAGTGCGCCCCAGCCGGAGCCGATCTCCAGGACTCGCGAGCCCTCGTGCACCCCGGCCGCGTCGAGGATCGAGTCGACCTTGCGCATCTGGGCGTCGCGCAGGGCGACGCCGCGCAACTCGTCCGGGTGCTCCGGGTCCGCGTCGGGTTCGGGGTCGGGGTATCCGGTGGCCGCCAGTTGCGGACCGAACAGCGCCGAGGAGTACGTCATCGACTCGTCGAGGAAGAGTTCGAACAAATCATTGGACAGGTCGTAGTGCCGCTCGACGTTGCGCACGGCGCCGGGGAGGTCGGCATCCTCCGCCGTGGGCACCCGCGCGTTGTAGAGCGAGCGGATCTTGCGCGGGATCCGGTGCGGGGCGAGCTCGATCAGCCGCTGCGCGAACACCCTGAGCACCCCGGCCAGGTCCTCGGTGTCCCAAGCGCCGCACTGATACGCCTCGCCGAAGCCGATCAGGCCGTCGGTGCCGAGCCGGGCGAAGAACTCAGCCGGCCGCAGCAGCTGCATGACCGGCGAGTCCGGGCCGCCGCCCCCGCCGAGCCGACGCCCGGACGGGCCGACGACGCGCAGCGGCAGCCGCGCCACGATGCGGGCGAAGAAACGCCGCGCCATCCTCGCCTTGATCCCGGCGGGCGGCACCCGCACCAGGTCCGGCCAGCGAAGCGGGTCCACGACGAGCGACTGCCCGGCCTCCACAACACTCATGAGACCTATTCTGCGGCGACCGGTGGGATCACGCAGTAAAAACCACGCGAACTTCGGATCGCCGCACACTCGTTCGGCTCATGCGGGAGAGGCCGGGCAGCGCTGAGTGATCGTCGCCGCACCGGTTGTGGTTGTGGCCGGTGCCCTGGCCTAGGTTCAGGCGGCGGCCGTTTCCTTCTCCGGCGCCTTCACGTGAGTGTTCGTCCCAGAAGCAGCGAACGCCTCAGAGGCAGTGCTCGGCGCCTGAGCCGGCAGCGCTCTCGGAACGGCCACCTCGGTGAACTTCTCACGCGGGTTCTCGAAGGACGTCAGCGAGACCGCCTCGCGGCGGAAGAAGCCGGCCAGTGCCCAGTCCATGCACACGCGAACCTTGCGGTTGAACGTAGGCACCCGGCTCACGTGGTAGGCGCGGTGCATCAGCCAGGCCGGCCAGCCGCGCAACTTCATGCCATAAACATTGGCTACGCCCTTGCCGATGCCGAGGCCGGCGACGGAGCCCACGTGCTTGTGCACGTAGTCTTCGACAGCCTTGCCGCGCAGCGCCGCGACGATGTTCTCGGCGAGGCGCTTGGCCTGGCGCACGGCGTGCTGCGCGGACGGGGAGCACCAGTTACCGGCGCCCTTGGTCAGGTCCGGCACCTGTGCACAGTCGCCCGCAGCCCATGCGTGCTGCAGGCCGGTCACCCGGAGGTTGGCCTGCGCGTCCACGTGGCCCTTCGGACCGAGCGGCACGCCGAGATGCTCGACGACCGGGTTCGGCTTGACGCCGGCGGTCCACACGACGGTGGAGGCGTCCAGCTCGGTGCCGTCGGACAGCACGACGTGGTTGTCGACGCAGGAGTTCAGGAAGGTCTGCATCTTGACCTGGATGCCGCGCTTGCGCAGCTCCTCCGCGGTCCACACGCCGAGCTCGGGACCGACCTCGGGCAGGATCCGGTCGGCCGCCTCGACCAGCAGCCAGCGCATGTCCTCGGGCTCGACGTTGGTGTACCACTTGCACACGTCCCGGGCCATGTCCTCCATCTCGGCGATCGCCTCGACGCCGGCGAACCCGCCGCCGACGAAGACGAACGTCAGGGCCTTGCGGCGGAGCGCCGGGTCCTTGATGGAGTCGGCCAGGTCGATCTGCCCGATCACGTGGTTGCGCAGGCTGATGGCCTCTTCGACCTGCTTGAAGCCGATGCCGTGCTCGGCCAGGCCGGGGATCGGCAGGGTGCGCGGCACGGAGCCGACAGCGACGACGAGTTCGTCGAAGGACAGCTCGTACGCGTCGCCGATGTTCGGGGCGATCGTCGCCGCCTTGCGCGCGTGGTCGACCGAGACGACCCGGCCGGTGATCACCTCGGCGTTGCGGCCCTTCAGCACACGCCGCAGCGGGGCGACGATGTTGCGAGGGGCTATGGAACCGGCCGCTGCCTCAGGCAGGAACGGCTGGTAAGTCATGTAGGGGCGGGGGTCGACCACGGTGACGGTCGCCTCTCCGCGCTTGAGGTTCTTCAGGATCCGCTGGGCCGTGTACATCCCGACGTAGCCGCCGCCCACGACGAGGATCCGCGGGGGGATGTTGGAGGCTGTGGGGGCAGGGGTAAGCGCATTAGTCATGTGGGCTCACTCACGTTCCTTCGACGCGTCCTATTGACTCATCCATCGCTTAGCTGAGTGGTGTGGCTTGCCTGCGGTCCTCGACGCATAGCCACGGCGATGGGGCACCAGGTCGCGGGGTGGGAAGTGTCACAATCGCTTCCCACGAGATATCTGTCGCTCGTTTACCTGACGATTATATGACGCGAGCCACAGCGCTCGCGGCCGGGGTCCTCTGGCGCTGTGTACCTGACGGGCCGTCGAACGACACAGCCTGTCAACCGGCGGTCGCTCGGCTCTGAGCGTCGGCAGGCTGGATGAGCGGTGACACCGCTGGTGAGATGCCTGTCCGGCGGTTGCGCCGAATGCAAAATCGGGTGCCAGGTCTGCCCGGGCTGCGGTCAGGTTGTAGTCATATCGTTGCGATGGCTGGCTCCTCAATCACAGCAAGGTGACGCGGCACTTACGTGCCGTCCGCGGACCGCACCGCCGACGGACATGATCGCGGGCCGCAGTTCTGTCGGAACGTCCAGCTAATGTCCAGACCATGGGAACCACTCTGTCCGCGGATGAGGCGAGGAGCGCAGCGCTGCGCGCGCAGGGCCTGCTGGGAGCCGCGGACCGGCGCTCCGGTGTGCCGGGGGTGCTGCGCAAGCTCGGGGCGGTACAACTGGACACCATCTCGGTGCTGGCCCGGTCCCAGGAACTGGTCCCGTTCGCCCGCCTTGGATCGATCGGCCGGGACGCGGTGCACTCCGCCTACTGGTCGCACGAGCCGGGCGCGGCACGCACCTTCGAGTACTGGTCCCACGCGGCCTGCGTCCTCCCGGTCGAGGAGTGGCCGATGATGGCCGTGCGCAGGCGAAAGTATCGGGACCGGGACGGGGCGTGGAACCACAGCGCCGGCGTCCAGGCGAAGGCCGAGATCCTGGGGCGGTTGGCCGACGAAGGACCGTTGACCACGACCGAACTCGGGGGTGCTCGCCGGACGCCGGGCTGGTGGGACTGGTCCGAAGCGAAGGTGGCCGTGGAGCACCTGCTGGCGAGCGGGGAGGTGGTGTGCGTCGAGCGGCGCGGCTGGCGGCGGGTCTACGATCTGCCGGAGCGGGCGATACCGGGGCATCTGCTGCACGACGACATGGACGATCACGCCTGCCGGGTGCGGATGGTCGCGCTGGCGGGTAAGGCCCTCGGCGTCGGGACGAAGGCGGACCTGCTCGACTACTACCGGCTGAAGACCCAGCAGAGCGTGGCACAGTTCGCCGGCCTGGCGGAGGAGGCCGGGCTGGTGCCGGTGGAGGTGACCGGCTGGGACCAGAAGGCGTGGGCCGATCCCGAGGCGCTGGCAGCCCTCGAGGCCGGGCTCGGCGGGCGCCATCGCACGACGCTGCTGTCCCCCTTCGACTCGCTGATCTGGTTTCGGGCGCGCACCGAGCGGATGTTCGGATTCACCCACCGGCTCGAGGCGTACGTGCCGAAGGCCAAGCGGGTGCACGGCTACTTCTCGATGCCGTTGCTCAGCGGCGGAAAGCTGGTCGGCCGGGCCGATCCGGCGCGCGAGGGCAAGACACTGATAGCCCGTCAGGTCACTCTCGCCACAGCGGCAGCGGTGGAGCCGATGGCGCGGGCACTGCTCGAAGCGTCGGCGTGGGTCGGCTGCGACGCGGTGCGCGTGGAGACGGTCGAGCCGCCACGACTGGCCGCTACGCTGCACGGCGCTTTGGCTCTCTCGTAGGCGCCTTGGGCGCTGCTGTAGCGGATGCTTCGGCGGGAAATCGTGCGCTGAACCGCGAAATCGCTCCAACCGTGCCGTACGTAAGGGCGGAGCCGTACATTCACCCCACGTGGTCCCCGAACGGGGAACGCCACCGTGCGTCGGGGCGTCCGCACGGGGTATACGGCACTTGCCGGATCACCTACGCGACCGTAACTTACGGAAGCGTAGGGCCCCGTTGTGTCGTAACAATCCCAGAATCCCCCGCCGTCCGACAGAAGGATCCGATACGCCGATGACCATGTCCCCCGCCGTTCCCGCCGCGGCCGCGGCGCGCCCCGCCACCGGACCCGATACCGGCGAGGAGGGCAGCGCCGGCACGCTGACCGGCCTGCGCCAGACCGCCAAGGAGCGCGTGGCGATCGCGTTGTTCGTCGGGGTGCCGTTTATCGCGCTGGTGGCCGCCGTGCCGGTGGCCTGGGGCTGGGGGCTCGGCTGGCACGATGTGGTGATTGCCGCCTTGATGTACGCGGTGTCCGGGCACGGAGTCACCGTCGGCTTCCACCGTCTGTTCACGCACCGCTCGTTCAAGGCGGTGCGGGCGCTGCGGGTGGCCCTGGCGATCGCCGGCTCGCTCGCGGTCGAGGGTCCGGTGATCCGCTGGGTGGCCGACCACCGGCGCCACCACAAGTACTCGGACAAGGAAGGCGACCCGCACTCCCCCTGGCGGTACGGCACCAACCTCGCCGCGCTGATCAAGGGTCTGATCTTCGCGCACATGGGCTGGCTGTTCGACGTCGAGCAGACCGACCAGAAGCAGTACGCGCCCGACCTGCTCAGGGACCGGGCCATCCTGCGGGTGTCGCGGGCGTTCCCGGGGCTGGTGGCCGCCTCGCTGCTGCTGCCCCCGCTGATCGGCGGGCTGTGGTCGTGGTCCTGGCAGGGCGCGGCGACCGCGTTCTTCTGGGGCACGCTGGTGCGCATCTCGCTGCTCCACCACGTGACCTGGTCGATCAACTCGATCTGCCACGCGATCGGCGAGCGGCCGTTCGACTCGCGGGACAAGTCCGGAAACGTGTGGTGGCTGGCGGTGCTCTCGATGGGCGAGTCCTGGCACAACCTGCACCACGCGGACCCGACCTCGGCGCGGCACGGGGTGCTGCGCGGCCAGGTCGACTCGAGCGCCCGGGTGATCTGGCTGTTCGAGAAGTTCGGCTGGGTCCGCGACGTGCGCTGGCCGTCGGTGGCCCGGGTGGAGGCCCGCCGCGCGATGTGACGCGGCCGACCCCGCCGCGTCGGCCCACTGGTGCGGCACAGTGCGGTGCAGCGCGGGCTGATTGTCACCGACGTGGGGCATTATGGCGGGATGACCACCCAGGCGAATGGTGCGCCGCACCGCACCCGGATGACCGGCAAGGAGCGGCGCGAGCAACTGCTGGAGGTCGGTCGGGCGCTGTTCGCCGAGCGGGGCTTCGACGCGACGAGCGTGGAGGAGATCGCGGCCAAGGCCGGGGTGTCCAAGCCGGTGGTGTACGAGCACTTCGGCGGCAAGGAGGGGCTCTACGCGGTCGTGGTGGACCGCGAGATGCGGACCCTGCTCGACATGGTCACCTCCGCGCTGACCTCCGGGCACCCGAGGGAGCTGATCGAGCAGGCCGCCCTCGCCCTGCTGGAATACGTGGAGCAGCACAGCGACGGCTTCCGGATCCTGGTGCGCGACTCGCCGGTGGCCCAGTCCACCGGCAACTTCGCCTCCCTGATCAGCGACATCGCCGGGCGGGTCGAACACCTGCTGGGCGGCGAGTTCTCCCGCCGCGGCTACGACCCGGCGCTGGCCGTGATGTACGCCCAGATGCTCGTCGGCATGGTGGCGCTGACCGGCCAGTGGTGGCTGGACGCACAGCAGCCGAGCCGGGACGAGGTGGCCACGCACCTGGTGAACCTGGCCTGGAACGGCCTTTCCGGGCTGGAGCACGAGCCCCGGTTGCTCACCCGCAAGCGCATCAGCTGACGCGGGTCGGAGCGGGGCGCAGAACGGCGGCTGGTGCCGTGTGCGTTCCGGTTCGGGCTGCCCAAGCGCCTTAGACGCGGCGCGCCACGGCGAAGATCCGGCGGTAAGGCAGGATCTGAACGGTGTGGCCGTGCATGACAGTGGGCGGGTAGGCGACGCGCAGCACGTCGGCATAGGCGTCCGTGAATGCCTTTGCGTCGGCTGAGTCGGCGCCGCCGAGTTCGGCGAGGACCGGACGCAACGCCGTGGATGAGACGAAGTCCAGAACGCCGTTCTCTCCGTCCACGACGTAGTAGTACGTGGTCTCCCAGACTTCGGCGTCCGCGCCGGCGTCGGTCAATGCACGCAGATATTCGGCCGGTTCGTGCGACATCGGGCGGAACTCGGCTCCGGTGAAGTGCGCCGCCCAGCGCTCGGATCGCTGGAGGTCGGTGAGCAGGGCGTGCGAGGGCGCAGTGAAGTTGCCGGGGACGCCCATCGCGAACCAACCACCCGGGGCGATCTGCTTAAGCAGGTCAGTCAGCAGGTTGAGGTGGCCGGGAACCCATTGCAGGGTGGCGTTGGTGACGACGACGTCCACCGGCTCTTGGGATCGCCAGTCGCGCAGGTCGGCGCGGCGGAATTCGAGGCTGCCGGGTCCGGTCCCCTCGGTCCGGGCGCGGCTCTGGGCGGCCTCGATCATCTCGGCGGAACTGTCGAGGCCGAGGACGGCGGCGTCGGGCCAGCGGTCGGCGAGCAGGGCGGTGACGTTGCCGGGTCCGCAGCCGAGATCCACGACGCGCGCCGGGGCGTCGGCGCCGATCCGGGCGATCAGGTCGTGGAAGGGGCGGGCGCGCTGGTCGGCGAAGCGCAGATAGCGGTCCGGGTCCCAGGTCGTGGACTGTGGCGCGGGCATGGCCCCTCCAAATTTCTCTCGACATCAAGATACCGGGGAGATCCTGACAGACGACTATCTTGACGTCAAGATGCTTGGCATCAAGTGTCTTGATAGGCTGATCCAGAAGGGCGCGCTGCGGCGGCCGCGGAAAGCGATCTCCGGTTGCAGCGCTGTCTCGCGTGTTGGTGCGCACGCGCCGACGTCTGCGCGGTGCGGTCTGATGATGTGTCTTCGATGCGGCAGGGGAACGGATGGCGGACATGGCCCCGATGAACGGGGTGACGCAGGACGAGGTGGACCGCCTCGTCGCCGCCTGGCGCCGGGAGCGCCCCGACCTCGACGTGCGCCCGCTGGAGGTGCTCAGCCGGATCACTCGTCTGGCCCGCCATCTCGACCGGGCCCGCCGGACCGCGTTCGCCGACCACGGGCTCGAGCCCTGGGAGTTCGACGTGCTGTCCGCGCTGCGCCGCACCGGACCGCCCTACCAGCTCTCCCCCGGCCAACTGCTCACCCAGACCCTCGTCACCTCGGGCACGATGACCAACCGGATCGATCGGCTCGCCGCGAAGGGCCTGGTCGTGCGCGGCCCCGACCCGAGCGACCGGCGCGGCGTGCTGGTACGGCTGACCGACGCGGGGCGGGAACTGGCCGACGCCGCGCTGGTCGGCCTGCTGAAGAACGAGCGGGAACTGCTGGCCGCGCTGTCGCCGGAGCGGCTTGGAGAGCTGGCCGACCTTCTGCGCACGCTGACGCTGCCCTTCGACACGGCGTGACGCAAGGCCCCCAAATCTCCCGTCCGCAGTGTACGATGGATATCGAACAAGTGACGGCGAGGCGAGGAAGGAAGGGGTCATGTCGGCCGTGACCGCGTCCGGGCGGGTATCACGCAGCGAATGGGGCGGGGAACATGAAGGTGGCCAGGGCGCGCACGAAGCGCGGGCTGACGAGAAGACGCGGGCTGGCGTAGCAGCCGAAGCCCAGCCGTCCGGCCCCGCGCATCAAGCCCACGGCCACCGCACGGCGCCTGAGCACACGCATCCTGACGACGTCTCACTGACCACCGCCCTCGCAGCCCTCGCCGACCCGATGCGGCTGCACCTGATCCGCGAGCTCGCGGACGCGGCCGACTGGGAGCACACCTGCAGCAGCTTCGACGTGCCGATCGGCAAGGCGGCGCTGAGCCACCACTTCGCGGTGCTGCGCGCGGCCGGGCTGCTTGAGCAGCGCGACGTCGGAGCCAAGCGGGCCAACCGGCTGCGGCGGGAGGAGTTCGAGCGCCGCTTCCCCGGACTGCTCACCCTCGCGCTGCGCGACGGACAGCCCTGCTAACGCGGCGCGGTCCGGCTAACGGCTAACGGCTAACGCACCCAACTAACGCAGAAGCGCGGCAGCGAGCAGCGCACGCAGCACCGGCGCCGCCGGGGCCGGTGGCCGGGATATCGCGTCCAAGAGCACGACCACGAGCCAGTGCGACTTATCCGGGGCCGTGGTGCCTATGGTGAGCGCCCCGGTGTAGCCCGCCGCGGCTAGGCGCGCCGCTCCGGACGGCAGGTCACCCCCGACGCCCAGGACGGCGTCGCCGGGCGCCACGTCCTCGCGTCCGCTCTCCGTGTCGCGTTCACGCTCCCGGTCGGCGGCGACCAGTTCAGCCAGCTCCAGGTAGCCCCCGCTGGCCATCAGCACCTCGTCGAGCCCCGCGAAGAACTCCGGCCCGACCGGCTGCTGCGCGAAGGCGACCGAGTCCAGCTCGTCGTCACCGGTCTCACCCGGTTCGGCGGGCGTCCGGTACACGGAGTAGCGCGCCACCGAGAGCACGTCCGAGGGGTCTTGCTTGCGGTAGATGTACCAGGACGCCGCGTCGAGCCCGCGCGCGACCACGTCGGCCACGATCTCCACCCGGTCCACCGTAGCTGCGCCCTCGCCCCGGCCCGCCTCGGCGTCCAGCGCCGCGAACGCCTCTGCGAGCAGTGACTCCACCGCGATGCCGATCCGGCCCCGGAACGCCCGACGATCCGGCACCGTGGACACCTGTCCAGCTGTCCCGGCCCCCATCGCGACACCTACCAACGGCGCGGGCCGCAGCGACGGAACGGCGAGCACGGCGGCGTCCGGCGGCTGCCCGCGCCCGGCCACCACCGGATGCAGCGACCGCGAGCGCTTCGCCCGGTACTGCGCCGCGTCGGCCAGCCGGAAGAGCCGGTCGCGGGTCGTCACGTCGCCGATCCGGTCGCCGGTCGAGGCGACACCGCAGGCCACGCCCTCGCCGCCGCGCACGGTCAGAGCGAGGTTGCACAGCTCCTCGGCCACGCGCACCGCGTCGTCGGCGCCGTAACCCTCGATCAGCACACAGAACTCGTCGCCGCCCAGCCGCGCCGCCAGCGAGCCGGGCAGCATTGCCGCCGCCGCGGACATCACCCCGGCCAACTGGACGAGCAGCGCGTCGCCGTGGTCGTGGCCGTGTCCGTCGTTCATCCGCTTGAGCCCGTTGACGTCGCAGACGATGAGCGAGACCACGGTCCCGTCCGCGGTGTGCCGGTCGATCGCCGCGTCGAGGCGCGCGTCGAAGGAACGGCGGTTCGCCAGCCCGGTCAGCTGGTCGGTGTAGGCCAGCCGCTCGATCTGCCGCACATGGTCGGCCTTGGCCAGCCCGGCGGCTATCTGCGCGGTCAGCGCCGCGGCGAAGTCGACGTCCTCGCGGTCGTAGGTCGGCTGGTCCACGGTGCGCGCCGCGAGCAGCTCGCCCCAGGCTCGGCCGTTGAACACGATCGGGGCGATCAGCGCGCAGTGCCGGTTGCGCCGCCGCAGCATCGCCACCCGCTTCGGGTCGCCGTACTCGTCGTCGGCGACCTGGATCCACGGACCCAGGTCGTCCTCGCTCAGCAGGATCGCCGGGAAGTCGGACACCGGGTACGACTCGTCCTTCGGAAACGCCGACTCCCCCGGCGCCAGCCGACCGTGGTTCGCCAGCACCCGCAGCCGCCCGGTGGCCCGCTCCCACACCGAGATCGACGCCACCGCCGCGCGCAGGTCCCGCTGCGCCTCACGAGCCGCAATACGTATGACGTCTTCCACCGAGTGCGCCGCAGCCATCGACTTCGCGAAGGCGGTCAACGCTCGAAGGCGGGCCGCGGCGTGGGCTTCCGCGCCCGGCCGCGGTCTTGCGACGTCATGCGCTCCGGTGACCTGACTCACCTGCTTGCGTAGAGAGAGGGTAGGGGACTGGCCCCGGCAAATGGACGATCCGACCGGGGCGGCGGTGCGGCCCGGGGACCGCACCGGACGGGACTGCGAAGGTGGTGGTCCGGTGTTGGTGGAGTTCGAATCGGAGGTTCGGATGGGGTCGGCGGGGCCTTCAGTGACGAAAGGGAGGACAGTAGGCCACCCTCCACGCCACCGGCCGCATCCGGTGGCGTACGGAGTGCAACAATACCCGTTTCCCGCGATCGTCGTCGCCGTCAGAGATCGGCGCCGCGTCCGCGGCCTGGACCGGGGGTCCGCACGAGCCGCCGCGCCGAACGCGGCGGCCACCCCGGTGCCCGCCCCGGTTCAGCTCTGGCGCACCCGTGCCACCGGGTCGCCGCTGATCAGTGTGGCGACCTCCCGCTGGGTCTCCTCGACGTGCGGGATGTCGTCCAGCAGCACCTGACCGTGCTCACCGGCCGACTCGACCACGAGCGTGCCGCAGCCGAGCATCCGGTCCAGGATCGAGTCGTGCCGGAAGGACACGTCGTTGACCTTCTCCAGCGGGATGTCCCGGCCGACCCGGTGTATGAAGCCGAGCCGGATGATCAGCCGGCGGTTGGTGACGACGTAATTGGTGTTCAGCCAGGTGATCCAGGGCCGCAGGGCGAACCAGAACAGGATCACCACCGCGACCACGGCTATCGCGATCCAGATCGGCTTCTGCGCGCCGCCGGACGGCGCGATCGCCGCCAGGAAGGAACCCGCCCCCACGGTCACGATCAGCGTGCCGACCGGCGCCACCAGGGCCTTCCAGTGGGGCCGCAGTTGGAGGTCGATGCGCTCGCCCTCACTGAGCAGCCGCGTGGGATACCCCATGACAGTCCTCGTCCCCTCATCGTGGCGGCGCAGGTCCGGCGCGGCGCCGGCCGCCGCTCATTGTGTATGGGCGAATCCTGGCACGTTCGGCTGACCGCGCGCTATTACCCACTTCATCGCAAGTGCACAACATCTCCGGCGCCGATTGGCATCCGACCGCCATCGTCGGCCACCACGACCAGCCGGCCGGCCGGGTCGATGGCCTCCGCGCGGCCGGAAACCTCGCCGCCGCCTGGCATTTCGGCCCGCACCGGGGTGCCAAGGGTCGAACACGCGGTGCGGTAGGCGGCGGCCAGGCCGCTGCGCTCCGGGTCGCCGTCGGCGGCGACCCACGAGGCGTAGCAGGACCCGAAATCGCGAAGCAGCGCCCGTAGCAGCGTGTCACGGTCGGTGACGGATCCCCCGGCCAGCGCGATCGAGGTGGCGTGCGGGGCGGGGAGCTCGTCGGTGCGCAGCGTCACGTTCAAGCCGATGCCGACCACGACCGTCGCTGTTTCAGCCACGCCGTCGGTGTCGGGGACGGCTTCGCCCTCAGCGAGCGGCTTATCCGCCAGAGGCTTGTCGGCCAACGGCTTATCGGCGAGGGGTTTGTCGGCGAGCGGCTTGTCCGCGCCGAATTTGTCGGACTCGAACTTCTCGGAGCCCTCCTCGTCGGGCTTCTCGGCGCTCGCGCGCTCGCCGGGGCCGCGCTGGCACAGGATGCCGCCGAGCTTGCGGCCCGCGCCGTAGCCCGCGCCCTTGTCCTCGCCCGGCACGATCAGGTCGTTCGGCCATTTCAGCGAGACGTCGAGCTCGGCGACCCGGTGCACCGCGGACTGGGCCGCGACCCCGGCGAGCAGCGGCAGCCAGCCGAGCCGGTCCTGCGGCACCTTCGGGCGCACCAGGATGGAAAGGAAGAGCCCGGAGCGGGCCGGAGCGGTCCAGGTCCGGCCGAGGCGGCCGCGGCCGGACGTCTGCTCCTCGGCGACGATCACGGAGCCGTGCGGCGCGCCGTCGACGGCGGCGGCGAGCAGGGCGGTGTTCGTCGAGTCGATCTCTGGCAGCACCCGCAGCGCGGAGACGAACCCCCCGGGAACCATCAGCGCACGTTGCAAGCTGTGCTCGTTCAACGGCGGACGGTCGAGATCGTTGTAGACAGAGGTCATGAGCTCAAGCCTAGGCGGACCGCTTATATTGGCCATAGCCCCTGGACGGCGTAGCCCTCATCCAGCGCAGCCGACGGGAGGCTCCTTTTCTCGCCCTATGGGAGTTTACGAACGACGATGGCCGAACCGATCGACATCCACACCACGGCGGGCAAGCTCGCCCTGCTGCGCGAGCACCTGGACGAGGCGGTGCACGCGGGTTCGGCCCGGGCCGTCGAGAAGCAGCACGCCAAGGGCAAGCTGACCGCGCGCGAGCGGATCGAGCTGCTGCTGGACGAGGGCTCGTTCCAGGAGCTCGACGAGCTGGCCAGGCACCGGTCGACGAGCTTCGGCATCGAGAAGAACCGGCCCTACACCGACGGCATGGTCACCGGCTACGGCACCGTGGATGGCCGCCCGGTGTGCGTGTTCTCGCAGGACTTCACCATCTACGGCGGGTCGCTGGGCGAGGTCAACGGCGAGAAGATCTGCAAGGTCATGGACCTGGCGATGAAGATCGGCTGCCCCGTGGTCGGGTTCAACGACGGCGGCGGGGCGCGGATCCAGGAGGGCGTGGTCGCCCTCGGCGCGTTCGGCGAGATCTTCCGGCGCAACGTCCACGCGTCCGGCGTCGTCCCGCAGATCTCGCTGATCGTGGGGCCGGCGGCAGGCGGCGCGGTGTACTCGCCGGCGCTGACCGACTTCGTGGTGATGGTCGACCAGACCTCGAATATGTACATCACCGGGCCGGACGTGATCAAGGCGGTCACCGGCGAGGTCGTCGGCCACGAGGAGCTGGGCGGGGCACACACGCACAACACGAAGTCCGGCAACGCGCACTACCAGGCGGCGGACGAGAAGGACGCGATCGAGTACGTCAAGAGCCTGTTGTCCTTCCTGCCGCAGAACAACCTGGAGGACCCCCCGGTCTTCGACGTGGACGACGACCTGTCGACCACCGCGGAGGACCTGGAGCTCGACTCCCTGATCCCGGACTCGGCGAACCAGCCGTACGACATGCACCGGGTCATCGAGCACGTGCTCGACGGCGGCGACTTCCTCGAGGTGCAGCCGCTGTTCGCGCAGAACATGGTCGTCGGGTTCGGGCGGGTGGAGGGCCGGTCGGTGGGCGTGGTGGCCAACCAGCCGATCCAGAAGGCCGGCTGCCTGGACATCGACGCGTCGGAGAAGGCCGCGCGGTTCATCCGCACCTGTGACGCGTTCAACATCCCGGTGCTGACGTTCGTGGACGTGCCTGGGTTCGTGCCGGGTGTCGCGCAGGAGTGGAACGGCATCATCCGGCGCGGCGCGAAGCTGCTGTACGCCTATGCCGAGGCGACGGTGCCCATGGTCACGGTGGTCACGCGTAAGGCGTTCGGCGGTGCCTATGACGCGATGGGTTCCAAGCACCTCGGCGCGGACATCAACGTCGCGTGGGCGACGGCGCAATTCGCGGTCATGGGCGCGCCGGGCGCGGTGGACGTGCTGAACAAGCGCGAGCTCGCGGCGGCCGAAGACCCGGCGGCCCTCCGCAACGAGCTGATCACCGCTTACGAAGACACGCTGATGAACCCGTACATCGCCGCCGAGCGTGGCTATGTGGACTCGGTGATCGAGCCGTCGCAGACGCGTGCGTTCGTGGCGCGGGCGCTGCGGACCCTGCGCACCAAGCGGGCGGAGCTGCCGCCGAAGAAGCACGGGAACATCCCGCTGTAACCCGGCGAGAAACAGACGGGCGGGGCGGCGGGCGTGACCGCGACGGCAATAGGAGGAAGGGCGGAGGCGACAGTGGAAG
>NZ_DASZGI010000290.1:0-11346 GCF_035938995.1 Actinocrinis sp. | reverse complement strand
GCAGCAGCGGAGGCCGTCTAGGTATGCGACGACCTCCGAATATAGGTATCGGCTCCCGATTTCAGCGGCGTCTCGCGAACCGATGATGGAGGCATCAGGACAGACAGACCGAAGTACGGGGAGTACAAGATGTTTATCCATCCGGAAATGTCATACGCCATAGTCGCCGACCGTCGGCAGGCACTGATCGCTCAGGCCGAGCGGCACCGCCTGCTCAGCTCGCTCCGCCGCGACCGCAAGACGCGGGCCGTGCCTGTCCGCGACACCCGAACCGCCGCTACGCTGGGCGGATGCGAGCGAAGCGCAGCACCAGCCCGATGATGGTCGGGCGCGACGCGGAGCTGCGCGAGCTGACTCGGCTGGCGCGCTCCGGTCGCTGCGAGGTCGCGCTCATCGCCGGCGAGCCGGGTATCGGCAAGACCCGCCTCGTCCAAGAACTGCTCGCCACCCTTCCGGCCGGGACCACCGTCCTGGTGGGAAGGGCGGAGCCCGGTTCGCTGGCCCGTCCCTACGAACTGCTCATCGACGCACTCGGCTTGCACGACTCCTCGCAGCTGCGAGAACTGACCGACCCGGCACGCAGCTCGGTCGAGCGCCTGCACACCGGCCTCGACCTGGTCGAACAAAGCATCGGGGGCGCGCCGGCGGTCATCGTCTTCGACGATCTGCACTGGGTCGACTCGGAGAGCGCGGCGCTGTTCGAGCGGATCGCCGACTGGATCGGCCCGGGGCTGATCATCGGCACCTACCGGCCCGACGAGGTGACCAGCCGGCATCCGCTGGCCGCGCTGCTGGCCCGGCTCGAGCGCCGCTACGAGGTGAGCCACCTGCGGCTCGAACGGCTCGACGAGGACGACACGGCGGCGTTGCTGGCCGCGGTCGCGGGCAGGCCGGTGCCCTACCGGCTCGTCGCGTCGATGTACCACCGCACCGGAGGCAACCCGTTCTTCCTCGAGGAACTGTTGCGCGGCCGCGAGGGCGACGATCTGGAGTCGCTGGCTGAGCAGCCGTTGCCGTGGAGCCTGGCCGAGGTGCTGCGCCGCCAGGTGGAGGACCTCGACCCGGAGAGCCTTCGCGTGGTTGAGGCCGCCGCCGTGCTCGGCCAGCGGGTGCCGTTCGATCTGCTCGCAGTGGTCAGCGGCACGGACGAGCAGAGGCTGATCGACGTGTTGCGCGACCTGGTTGCGCGCGGCCTGCTGACCGAGGCCGCTGAGGACGAATTCGCGTTCCGTCACGCGCTGGTACGCGAGGCGCTGACTGAGCGGATGCTCGGCCGGCAGCGGCGGCGCCTGCACGAGGCGGCCCTCGAGGTGCTGCTTGCGCAAGGGGAGGCCGATCCCGCGCTCGTCGCGCACCACGCCCAGGCCGCGGGCCGGTACGACGATATGGTCGCGGCGGCTCGTCAGGGGACTGCGCGGTACCTGTCGATCGGCTCCGCCTACCAGGCGCTTCAGCTGGCCGAGATGGGATTGGCCGAGGCCGGCGACGAAGCCGAGCTGCTGGCGGGCGCGGCGCGGGCCGCCTGGCTGGTCGGTCTCCACGACGACGCGACAGGCTACGCGCGGCGCTGGCGGGACGCGTCGGACGACCCGGCGGACCGTGCCCAGGCGCTGTATGTGCTGATGCGTGTCGCCTTCGAAATCGACGACATCCCCGAGATGGAGCGGTACACGGCAGCGATCGAAGACCTGCTCGGCGAACTGCCGCCGGGCGCTGACCAGGCGCGTGCGATGGTCGCGGTCGCGCAGTCGACGGTGCTGCGGGACCAGACCGACGCGGCGATCGCGTGGGCGGACAAGGCGCTTGAGGTGGCGGAGCGTCTCGACCTGCCCGGGGTCCGGCTCGCCGCGCTGCTGGAGAAGGCGAACGCGCTCGGTGAAGATCCGAGCGAGCGGGCGCAGGCTCAGGCGATGGTCGCACAGGTGGCCGACGACGCCGAGAAGCTGGGTGACTGGGTGCTTGCCGCGCGCGCCCTGAACCTCCTGTTCATGAGCCCCATCCGCTCGGTGACCGAACAGACCGAAGTGCTTGAGCGGATGCGCAGCGCTGCCGAGCGGGCCGGCTACGAGCGGCTCGCGGTCGCGGCGTACTTCCAAGGCCTGGCCAGGCTCGCCGTCAGGGAAGGCAGGCTGCGCGACGCGATGGACGCGCTACGGCAGGGGCGCGCCCGCGACAGCGCGTATCTGCACGGCTTCAGTCGCGCCGACTACCACATCGTCTTCGATGCCGGGCTGAGCCTGGAGGCCGGACAGTACCGGCGGGCCGCGGAGCTCGTTGCCGAGGCGAGCGCGCTGAACTGGCAGAGTCCGCTGGTCATCACCGGACTGCGCTTCCACCTGATCTGCCGCACCCGGCCGCAGGAGGCTGACAGCCTCGTCGACGAGGTGATCCAAGGCCTCGACGGTCAGCCCTGGCGCAGCGGCTCGCAGGCGCACGACCTGCTCTCGTGCGCGCTGAGCGCGGGTCTGCCGCTGGCCCGGATCCAAGCACTCGCGGACAGTCTGGTCGCGGTCGGCGTCTCCGACGAGTGGCGCACGATCGTCGACGCGCAGCTAGCCGAGGTACTCGGGCAGGGCGCCGCCGCCCTGGACGGCTACCGCTCCGCGACCGAATCAGGGCTGCTCCCGCCGTCGGTCCGCGGTACGGCGCATGTCGGCGCGGCGCGCTGCCTCCTCGCGATGGACCGGCAGGCGGAAGCCGTCCGGCATGTCGAGGCCGCCGCCGAGCTGCTGGCGCACTGGTGGGGATGGCGGGTCGAGGAGCTGGACCAGGTCCGCTCCCGCCTGGGCGTCTTCCCCGATGCCAGCCGGCGCGCGGTAACCGGCCCTGAGGCGCTTACGCCCCGGGAACGCGAGGTCGCCATGCTGGTCGCCGCCGGGCTGACCAACGGCGAGCTGGCGAAGAAGCTGTACATCTCGCCGAAGACCACGGCCGTGCACGTCTCGAACATCCTGCACAAGCTCGGCATCACGTCCCGCACCGAGGTCGCGCGGCTGCTCAAGCCGGAGGGGTCATCCGAATCAGGCGTCGATCACGCCGGCGACGAGCCCGCATCCCGCTGACGCGTCAGCGACAGGACCGGATGGACGATCTCGTCCGCGACCCACCGCAATGACGGCATGTCGATCGGGCTCAGGACCACATGCCGTGCACCCGCGTCGATCAGTTCCGTCAGCAACGCGCGAGCGCCGGTCGGCCCGGGGAAGCGGGCCGAGCCGTCCGACGGCGGCTCCTGCGCAGTAAACAAGACCTGAACCGAGCGGGTGATCTCGGCCGGATCGCGGCCGATCGCGGCGCACTGCGAATCGAGAGCGGCGCTCTTGTGGCGGAAGTCCTCGGCCGTGAAGCTGGGGCTCGCCCAGATGTCCGCGTGTTCGGCGACCACCCGCAGGGCTCGCTCCCCGCCGGCACCGATCATGATCGGCGGACCCGGACGTTGGACGGGCTTGGGCTCGCAGATGGCGCCCCTCAGCTGGTAACAATCCCCCGGAAAGTCAAAGGGCTTATCCTCGGTCCACAGCCTTTTGACCAGGGTGCACGCCTCGCCGAGTGCGGCCAGTGCCTCGCCGGGCGTGACGATGTCGATTCCGTAGGCGGCGTACTCGCGATCCACGATGCCCCGCACCCGAGGATCGCTCACCGCGCTGCCGCCCGCGCCGATCCCGAATACCAGCCGACCGCGCGCGATGATGTCGACCGTGGCCGCCATCTTGGCAAGCACGGCAGGGGGCCGGATGCGATTGCTGGTGACGATCACGCCCAGCCGAAGCCGGCTGGTCTGGGCAGCGAGCGCGGCGAGCAGCGTCCATGCTTCGATCGCCGGGGTGGTGACGTCGCCGCGCATGGGCACGAGGTGATCCCAGAGCCAGGCGTGTTCGAACTCTGGCAGAGCCTCGGCCTCGCGCCAGATCTGAAGGATCTGCTCGTAGGTCGTGCCGACTTGGCTCGTCTTGATGCCGAAACTCACCCTGCTGGTGTCAGCAGACACAATGCCCTCCCGTGGATTGAAGCCGCCCGCCGCTCAGATCCCGCTTACTTCAGGACTCGAAACCCGACGTGCGTCGCTGCCGGGGTCACCAGCGTCCGAGTGCGTTCGAGCGTGATCGACGAATCCAGTGTGCCGAACAGCGGCGTGCCTCCACCCACCAGCACCGGCACGATGTGCACGCGGATCTCGTCGACCAGGCCGAGCGGGAGCGCCTGCTGCATGACGGTCGCGCCGTGCAGGCCGACGAACTTGTCGCCCGCCACCCGCTTCGCCTGCTCGATCGCGCTGGCCACGCCGTCTGTGACGAAGGTGAACACCGGCGGGTAAGCCGTGGTCGGCCTGTTGTGGGTGACCACGAAGCACGGGGTGTCGCCGACCGGGCCGCCCTCGCCCCAGCCGCCGTCACCCTCGTTCTTGTCGAACGACTTGCGGCCCATCACGACCGCGCCGACGGAGTCGAGCAGCTCCTGCAGGAGGGCCCGGTCATCGTCGGTCGCCGCGCCGAAAATCCAATCGTGCAGCATCCCCGCGCCGTCGCCGAACGGGTTCTCGCGGCTGTCGTTCGGGCCGGTGACGTACCCGTCGAGCGACATGGACATGTCGCAGATCACCAATGCCATGACTGGAGCGTAGTCGCCCGTGCCGGGATCGAATACCGTCGCCGAGTCATGATCTGCAAGGTTTGGACAGGGATTGCAAGCACTTGCGAATCTCCTTGCAGATATTTCTAATTCTTCTCCTAAATATTGCGGACATGTGTCGACGGTTCTACGCTCCGCGCAGCGCTTGAACCCACCGGCGCTCTCGCCACACCCACCGGGGAACCGCCATGCCCGTCGTTCGCAGACCCCTGCTTTCGGCGGCCACCACGCCGCAGGTCGTCCGCCGCGTGCGCGCCCGCACGCTCGCAGGGCCGGCCGCCGGGCATGGCGCTCCCGGCGTGGTGGCCGGGAAGATCACCGTCGAGGATCAGGGTCGCTCCTCGTGTCGTGGGCGTCGTCGGCGGCCGTGCCGCGTCGTCAGGACCCGCACACAGCCGGCATCTTTCCCCACCCCCGGTACAGGTGCGCCCTCCACCACCGAAAGGCTCACCAGCTGATGTCTATGCGCCTAAGATCAGCAGACCGCCCACCCACGGCGCGTGGGCGACGCGCGCGGCTGACCGCCGCGGCCGTCGTCGCCGCCACCGCCTTCGCCACCCTCCCCGCGCTGCTGGGCGGGTCGCCCGCACTCGCCATGAATGGCCCCGGCACTCCGCCGTACTGGGCTCAGTCCCCGTTCAACGTGCCGAGCGGCACTGGCGCGAGCGTCCCGTTCACCGAGTACGAGGCCGAAGCCGCCAGTACCAACGGTACGATCATCGGCCCCGACTTCACCCAGGGCGACCTGGCCACCGAGGCGTCCGGCCGCGAGGCGGTGCAGCTGAGCTCTCAGGGCCAGTACGTGCAGTTCACCCTCACGAGCTCGGCGAACGCCTTCGACGTGCACTACTCCGTACCGCAGGGCTCCTCGGGCACGCTGTCGGTGTACGTCAACGGCAACAAGCTCAGCCAGCAGCTCTCGATGACCTCGGCGTACAGCTACATCACCACCGGAAACATCACCGGCAGCAAGACGCACAAGCTCTATGACGACGTGCGGATGATGTTCGGCCAGACGTACGGGTCGGGCACGACCGTGCGCCTGCAGGTGGACTCGGGCAACACCGCCACGCCGTACACGATCGACGTGGCAGACTTCTACAACGCCCCGGCCGCCGCGTCCCAGCCCTCCGGCTCGCTCTCGGTGACCAACTACGGCGCCGACCCGACCGGCGCGAACGACTCCTCGAGCGCGTTCAACAACGCGGTCAGCGCGGCGAACTCGGCGAACGAGTCGGTGTGGATCCCGCCGGGTACGTACAAGATCGGCTCCTCGCTCTCGGTGAACAAGGCCACGATCATCGGGGCCGGCTACTGGTACTCGCAGCTCGAGACCAACATGTTCATCAGGAATGCCGGCGCGGTCTCCGGGCCGGTCAACCTCAGCGGCTTCGCGATCCTCGGCAACACGGTCGGCCGGCACGACGACAGTTCCGCCAACGCGATCGACGGATCGCTCGGCAGCGGATGGACCGTCAACGGTCTCTGGATCCAGGACACGAACGTCGGGTTCTGGCTCCAGTACGGCAACAGCAATTGCACGGTGGAGAACAGCATCGTCGAGTCCACCGACGCGGACGGCCTGAACTTCAACGGCAACGCGTCCAGCTGCACGGTGAAGAACAACTTCCTGCGCAACGACGGCGACGACGGCCTGGCGATCTGGTCGTATCCGAGCGCCGACTCCAACATCACGTTCGAGAACAACACGATCGTGCAGCCGACGCTGGCCAACGGCATCGCCGACTACGGCGGCTCGAACAACACGATCTCCAACAACGTGGTCGCCGACACCGAGCCGCTGGGCAGCGGTATCAACATCTCCAACGAGGCGTTCCTTCAGCCGTTCACGCCGCTGTCCGGAACGATCACCGTGTCCGGCAACTACCTGATCCGCACCGGCGCGTACAACCCGAACTGGACCCATCCGATGGGCGCCGTCCAGTTCGATGCCTACGACACCTCGTACACGAACGTCACCGTCAACTACAGCGGCGGCGCGATCCTCGACAGCCCGTATGAGGCATTCGAGTTCGTCGGCGGCGCGGGCACCGGGCAGACGGTCACCGGCGTCACCATCCAGAACGTGCAGGTCCAGAACACCGGAACGACCGTAATGCAGGCGGAGACCGGCGGTTCGGCGAGTGTCAGCGGTGTGACCGCCAGCGGCATCGGCGTGTCGGGCGCGTACAACGACGGCTACAACAGCGGCAACTACACCCCGGGCGCATTCGCCTTCAACCTCGGCAGCGGCAACTCCGGCTGGAGCACGACGCCGGACCTGACGACCTTCCCCGACCCGGTGCAGCCCGGCGCGTTGAAGGCCTCGACGACGAGTCTGTCGTTCGGGAACGTCAATGTCGGATCGACCAGCGCCGCGCAGTCGGTGACGGTGACCAACCCGGGTACCACCGCCGCGTCGATCTCCTCGATCAGCGCGACGTCCAACTTCAGCCAGACCAACAACTGCGGCGGCTCGATCGCGGCCGGCGGCTCGTGCACGGTCAACGTGACCTTCGCCCCGAGTACCGGCGGCAACCTGACCGGGACACTGTCGATCGCGAACAGCGCTCCGGGCAGCCCGCTGACGGTCGCGCTTTCCGGCCGCGGCGTCACTCCGACGACGAACCTGGCGCTCGGCCAGCCGGTTACCGCCAGCGGCTCGCAGGGCGGCTTCCCCCCGACCAATGCGGTGGACGGCAACACCAGCACCTACTGGGAGAGCACGAACAACGCCTTCCCGCAGTGGTTCCAGGTTGACCTGGGCGCCCCGGTGAGCATCGGCAGCATGACGTTGGACCTGCCGCCCTCTTCGTCGTGGGGCACGCGCACGCAGACGATCCTGGTCCAGGGCAGCACCGACGGCAGCAACTACAGCACCCTGGTTCCATCTCAGGGCTATACCTTCAACCCCGCCACCGGCAACACGGCCAGCGTCTCGTTCAACCCCAGCACCGTGAGGTACGTAAAGCTGACGTTCACCGCCAACACCGGCTGGCCGGCCGGGCAGATCTCCGAGATTCAGATCTTCTCCGGCGGCGGGACCAACGGCAGTGCCCTGACGGCGTCGCCGTCGAGCCTGTCCTTCGGCAACGAGAACGTCGGCTCGACCAGCGGCGCGCAGTCCGTCACGGTGACGAACCCGGGCAGCAGCTCGGTGTCGATCTCGTCGGTGTCGGTCAGCGGCCCGTTCGCGCAGACCAACGCCTGCGGCAGCTCGCTCGCCGCGGGCGCGAGCTGCACGGCCAGCGTCACGTTCACGCCGACCGCGAGCGGCTCGGCCAGCGGCAGCCTGTCAGTGGCGAGCAGCGCGCCGGGTAGCCCGCTGACGGTCTCGCTGTCGGGAACCGGCGTCACCTCCAGCACCAACCTGGCGCTGAACAAGGCGGTGACCGCGAGCGGCTGGACGCAGAACTACGTGCCCGCCAACGCCGTGGACGGCAACACCAGCACCTACTGGGAGAGCACCGACAACGCCTTCCCCCAATGGCTCCAGGTCGACCTCGGCTCGGCACACAGCATCGGCCGCATCGTGCTGAACCTGCCGCCGTCCTCGGCGTGGGGGACGCGCACCCAAACCCTCTCCGTCCTCGGCAGCACCGACGGCAGCACCTTCACCACGATCGTCGGCTCGGCGGGCTACACCTTCAACCCATCGACCGGCAACACCGTCACGATCACCTTCGCGTCCGCCACGACCCGGTATGTGCGGCTGAACTTCACCGCCAACACCGGATGGCCGGCGGGCCAGGCCTCTGAGTTCGCGGTCTACGCCCAGTAGCCGCGAGCTCGCGTACACGCCACCGAATATTCGACGTCAGACCCCCACGGCGGCGCCTCGCGGCCTGCTCTGCCCAGGCCGCGCGGGCGACCGCGCCCTCGCACCCGCTCTCACCCTCGAGGAATGGCCTTGAGAACTCTGACCCCGCTGCGCGCCGTCGTCGCGGCCGCGCTCGTCGCCGGCTTCGCCAGCATCCTGGCACCGGCGCACGCCGCAGCCCCGCCGTGGATGAACACCAGCCTGACTCCGGCGCAGCGCGCGCAAGCGCTGCTGGCCCAGATGACCTCCGCCGAGAAGATCGACATGATGCACGGCGGCAGCTCGTGCAACGGCTACGGCGCCTGCGTGGACGCCAACACCCGGCTCGGCATCCCGCAGCTGCGGCTGCAGGACGGCCCGGCCGGCGTGGCCGACGGCCAGACCGGCGTCACCGAGCTGCCCGCGCCGGTCGCCGGCGCGGCGAGCTGGGACACGTCGCTGATGCAGCAGTACGGCCAGGTGATCGGCGCCGAGACGTGGGCCAAGGGCGCGAACATCTCGCTCGGCCCGACCATCAACATCGTGCGCGACCCGCGCTGGGGCCGCGCCTTCGAGTCGTACAGCGAGGACCCGTATCTCGCCGGCCAGCTCGCCGCCGCCGACATCCAGGGCATCCAGAGCCAGGGCCCGATCGACCAGGTCAAGCATTACGCGGTCTACAACCAGGAGACCTACCGCAACACCAGCTCCGACAACGCGGTCGTCGACGCCCGCACCGAGCAGGAGATCTACCTGCCCGCGTTCCAGGCGGCCGTCCAGCAGGGCGGCGCGGACTCGGTGATGTGCTCCTACGCGATGGTCAACGGCACCTTCGCCTGCGAGAACCCGGACCTGCTGCAGACCATCCTGCGCAACCAGCTGGGCTTCACCGGCTTCGTCACCTCCGACTGGGGCGGTACCCACTCCACCGTCGCGTCGGCGGACAACGGCCTCGACCAGGAGATGAACGGCAGCACCTACTACGGCACCGCGCTGACCAACGCGCTGGCCGCCGGCCAGGTCTCCCAGGCGACCATCGACGGGCACGTGCTCAACATCCTCACCGCGATGTTCGCCGCGGGACTGTTCGACAAGACGAACTCCGGCAGCCTGACCAACAATGTGACTTCGGCCGCTGACACGGCCGTGGCCCGGCAGGTGGCCGAGGAAGGCAGCGTGCTGCTGCAGAACGGCGGCTCCGTCCTGCCGATCACGTCCGCCGACAAGTCGATCGCCGTCATCGGCGACGACGCCGGCGTGGACGCCGAGACGGCCGGCAACGGCAGCGCGCACGTGAACGCACCGTACGTCACCACGCCTTATCAGGGCATTCAGACCCGTGCGGGCAGCAGCGCGACCGTCACCTACTCGCAGGGCGTCGCGAACCCTAACGGCTCGCTCGTGGACAGCTCGTACCTGACCCCGTCCTCCGGCAGCGGCAACGGCCTGTACGGCCAGTACTACACCAACAACTCGCTGTCCGGCAGCCCGGTGCTGACCCGCGTCGACCCGGACATCAACTTCAACTGGGGCGGCCTCTCGCCCGGCGGCTCGGTCCCCGGCACCAACTGGTCGGTCAAGTGGACCGGCACGCTGACCCCGCCGACCACCGGCACCTACAACTTCTCGCTGACCAGCGACGACGGCAGCCGCCTGTTCATCAACGGCCAGCAGATCATCAACAACTGGGCCGACCAGCCGCCGACCACCAAGACCGGCTCCGTCTCGCTGACCGCCGGCCAGCCCGTGAGCATCGAGGTGGACTACTTCCAGGACGGCGGCGGCAGCCAGGTCAACCTCGACTGGCAGATCCCGAACCAGGACCTGATCACCCCGGCGGTCAACGCCGCCAAGGCCGCCAACGTCGCAGTCGTCTTCGTCAACAACCCCGAGGGCGAGGGCGCGGACCTGAACAACATCGACCTGTCCTCCGCGCAGAACCAGCTCATCACCAGCGTGGCCGCGGCGCAGCCGAACACGGTGGTCGTGCTCAACACCGGCTCGGCGGTGACCATGCCGTGGGCGAACTCGGTCAAGGGCATCATCGAGAACTGGTATCCAGGGCAAGAAGACGGAACGGCCATCGCGGCGCTGCTGTGGGGCGACGTGAACTTCTCCGGCAAGCTGCCGGTGACCTTCCCGCAGTCGCTGGCCGACGTGCCGGCCAGTACCCCGGCGCAGTGGCCGGGCCAGAACAACACCGTGCAGTACTCCGAGGGACTGGACGTCGGGTACCGCTGGTACGACGCGCAGAACAAGACCCCGCTGTTCCCGTTCGGCTTCGGCCTGTCCTACACCACCTTCGGCTACGCCAACCTCACCGTCGGCGCGCCGGACTCCTCAGGCAACGTCGCCGTCGGGTTCGACGTGACCAACACCGGCAGCGTCGCAGGGACTGAAACCGCCCAGGTCTACGTAGGCCAGCCCAGCAGTGTCGGTGAGCCGCCGAAGAACCTGCGCGGGTTCCAGCGGGTGACCCTGAACCCCGGCCAGACCCAGCACGTCAGCCTGACCCTCGACGCGCGCAGCTTCGAGTACTGGAACACCAACGGCTGGACCAATGCCGCCGGGGTCAACCAGGTCTATGTCGGTGCTTCGTCCCGCGACATCCGGCTGACCGGCCAGGTCACCATTGCGGCAGGCGGGCCCCCGGCGGCGAACCTGTCCGCCTCGCCGAGCAGCCTGACCTTCGCGGCGCAGAACGTCGGCAGCACCTCGGGCGCACAGTCGGTCACGATCTCCAACACCGGCAACGCGGCGGCGGCGATCAGCTCGGTGACCGCCGGCGGCGACTACGCAGAGACCAACACCTGCGGCAGCTCGCTGGCCGCCGGCTCCTCCTGTTCGGCCTCGGTCACGTTCACCCCGACAGCGGCCGGAACGCGCACCGGGACGCTGACTGTCAACAGCAACGCGGC
>NZ_DASZGI010000289.1:0-5659 GCF_035938995.1 Actinocrinis sp. | reverse complement strand
TCCGCCTGCCGAAGCGAGTGCGGAACGTCGGACAAGCATGCAACCGCCCGCGGCAGCGGCCGTGCGGCTCCGATTCCGATTGACCCTGGGGAACGGATAGAGCTGCGCGAAGCTGTACACGAACGCAGGCACAATCGCCCGCTCTGCGGTCGTCTCGGTGCGCAATAGAGCCATCAGCGAGACGAGGTCTGCGTCGTGACGCTCGGCGAACCCCACCAGTCGGCGAACGCTGTCGGCCGAGTGCGCGATGTCCGCGTCCGTGAACAGTAAATAGGTCGGTTGCGAGACGGCCGAGCCGCCGCTGGACAGGACGCTAACCGCATCGGTTCCGCCACCCGCCACCGTGTAGCCACTGGCCGCCCCCTCGGCTCCCTCGACGCGGCCGCTCTCAACATCCGCGATCGCCTTGACTCCGCGATTCATCGCGGCGACCTTCCCCACCCAGCCCGCCGGAGGACCGTCACTCCGGACGATCGTCAGCCCGCGCTCCCGACCCGCGCCATCTCTGCCCGCCGCGATCTGCGCGCCTGCGATCTTCTCCGCGACGTCGGCGGTGCCGTCGGAACTCGCGTCGTCCACGAGCAGAACGCTGAACTCCCCTGGATAGTCTTGTCCCAGGAGTGAAGGAAGGCTCACCGGCAACACCGAAGCCTCATCACGAGCGGGCACCACCGCGACGACTGTCGGCCACCCGTCGTCAGGCGCCGCATCGCCGCAGTCGGCAGGAATCCGCTGGTCCGCGACCCAATAGCGCCCATGCGCCACCAGAAGGTAAAGCCACGTGGCAGCCGAGAGAAACGCCAGAACAGTGAGTGCGAGCACGCGTCCAAGATTGGCACGCCTAGCACCCCCACCGGTCGCTCCACCCCTACGACGGGCGACACCGTCCCTCACCGCTCGGCGCTGCCCCTCGCGGTCGCCGTCGATTGCCGCCACGCCGTCACCCCGACGCCTCGCCACCGGCCGCGCCCTGACGGCCGCGTTTTACCGAGAACTTGGCCTCCGACCTGCGACCGTTTGGATCGCATTTGTTAGGCAAACCTTACCTACGTTAGCCTCTGAGTGAATCAAGCCCGCAGCCGCCGACCCGTCGCAGGAGCCTCGAATGTCCGGACCCGAGATCACGCTCCTGGGCGCAGTCGCCGGATTCACGATCTACCTCGGGCTCCCCATCGGCCGCATGCGGAACCCCGCGCCCAAGTTGAAGGCCCTGCTCAACGCCGTCGCCATCGGCATTTTGATCTTCCTCCTCTGGGACGTTCTCACCCACGCCTGGGACCCGATCGACGCCGCGCTGTCCAGCCACCGGTACAGATCGGCCACCGGGAACGCCGCCGTCTTCTTCGGCTGCTTCGGCGTCGGCCTCGTCGGACTGGTCTACTTCGACCGCTACGTCGCGCGCCGCGCCCACCGCCCACGAAGCTTCGGCCCTGGCGCCGCGACCGCCGGCGAACTCGCCTCCACCGGCCGGCCCACCTCTTCATCCGCGTTCTCGCGCTTCTTCGACCTCTCCATGCTGATCGCCGTCGGCATCGGCCTGCACAACTTCGCCGAGGGCTTGGCCATCGGCAACTCCGCCGCGCAGGGACAACTCCAGCTCGCGATCCTGCTGATCATCGGCTTCGGCCTGCACAACGCCACCGAAGGCTTCGGCATCGTGGCGCCGCTCGCGGCCGAGGGACGGGCGCCCACCTGGACCCGGCTCGGCCTGCTCGGCCTCGTCGGCGGCGGACCCACCTTCCTCGGCACGGTGATCGGCCAGCACGTCGTCAACGACGCCCTTTCCATCGGCTTCTTGACTCTGGCCGCCGGATCGATCCTCTACGTCGTGATCGAGCTCATGGCCGTCGCCCGCCGCATGGCGCTGAAGGAGCTGACCACCTGGGGTCTCCTGCTCGGCATCGTGCTCGGCTTCATCACCGACGCGGTGGTGACGGCGGCCGGGGCCTGATCTCGCGGCGCTGCTGTTTCCCGAGGCCACAGCGGCGACGTGAGGCCGACGAGACTCGTGAGGCTGGCGGAACAGTCTGGGTGACAAACGGCCTCGTCGGAGAGATGGTGATGGTCACCGGCCCACTTCAGCCGAGGAGCCGCACATGTCCGCCACCTCCACCGAACCGGATGTCGGCGGCCGAGCCGCGTCCGCCGACAAAGGCCTCAAGTCCGACGCGCTCGGCCTGATCTCCAGCATCGTGATCGGCACCGCCTCCGTGGCGCCGGCCTATAGCCTCGCCGCGACTCTCGGTTTCGTCGTTGCCGCTGTGGGACTCCAGTCGCCGATCATCATGCTCCTGGCCTTCGTCCCGATGTTGCTGGTCGCGTTCGGCTACCAGGGACTCAACGAGTACGACCCCGACTGCGGGACGACGTTCACCTGGGGTGCCAGGGTCTTCGGCCCCAAGTCCGGCTGGCTCGGCGGCTGGGCGATCATCGCCGCCGACGTGATCGTGATGGCCAACCTCGCGCAGATCGCCGGTGGCTATGGCTTCCAACTGGTCGGAGCGAACGGAGTCGCGAACAGCGCCGGCTGGACCGAGGTCGCGGGGATCGTGTGGATCGTCCTGATGACCGCGATCTGCTACGTCGGGATCGAGGTCTCGGCATGGTTGCAGAAGGTGCTGCTCACCGTCGAAGTGATCATGCTTGCCGTGCTCTCGGTCACCGCGTTGGTCAAGGTGTACGGCTCGAACCCGCCGCCCGGCTCGATCCACGTCGCGGCTTCTTGGTTCAACCCCCTGGACATCGCGTCCTTCTCCACGTTGACACAGGGTCTGCTGCTGGCCGTGTTCATCTACTGGGGCTGGGACACGGCCGTCTCCATCAACGAGGAGACGAAGGACAAGGCGAAGACGCCAGGTCGCGCCGCAGTCCTGTCCACCGTGCTCCTGCTGGTCATCTACGGCGTGGTCACCATCTCGTCGCAGGCTTTTGCCGGAGTCGGAGCGAAGGGCCTGGGACTCGCCAACCCCGCGAACTCCGGGGACGTGCTCTCCGGGCTTGGCGGCGCAGTCTTCGGCAGTGTCGGCCTCGGCTGGTTCCTGAGCAAGCTCCTCGTCCTGATGGTGCTCACTTCGGCTTCCGCCTCCACGCAGACGACGATCATGCCGACCGCGCGCACCGCGCTCTCGATGGCGAGCCACCAGGCGATCCCCCGCGGCTTCGCCAGGGTCCACCCACGTTTCCGCACGCCGAGCTGGTCCACGGTGGCCATGGGACTGGCCTCGATCGCCTTCTACGCAGCGCTGATCAAGATCAGCGGAAATGTGCTGAAGGACACGATCGGCTCCCTCGGCCTCGCCATCGCGTTCTACTACGGCCTGACCGGTATCGAGTGCTTCTGGCACTACCTGCCGCAAGTTCGTGCGGCCGGTCGGACCGGCGCCCGCGGCAGGCAGCGCATGCTGTGGCTCTACTGCATCATGCCGCTGATCGGCGGGCTGATCCTGTGGACATTCTTCGGCTACGCCTGCCACATCTACTGGAGTCCGAGTTACGGCGCGACGCACTGGGACATGCCGTTCGCCCCGCACTGGTCGATCGGCGGCGTGTTCCTGACCGGCATCGGCGCGCTCGTGCTCGGGATTCCATTGATGTACATCTACCGACTCGTCCGTCCCGCCTACTTCCGTGGCGAGACCCTGCCGAAGGAGACCGCTGTCGACGGCACCGCGGTTGTGCCGGACACCGCAGCCTGATTTCAGTCACGAGAGCGGAAACCGAAGCCGCTTCGCCATGTCCTGACAAGGCTCGCTCCCGCCACTCCGGCGGGAGCGAGCAGTTTGCGCAGCCTCATCGGGTTCGCGGCGTCGCCCATCGCCTAGCCGACAATTTTTCTATCCTTGACAACAAAAACGTTCGGTGCGATCGTGGGGCCATGTTGGAAGTAGCCGTCATCGACGACCCCGCCGCAGCCGAGGCCTCGCTCGACCCGATCCGGACGAAACTGCTCGCCGCGCTGACCGAGCCGGGCTCGGCCAGCACGTTGGCCGCGCAGGTCGGGCTCACCCGGCAAAAGGCGAACTACCACCTGCACGCGCTGGAACGGCACGGGTTGGTCGAACTCGTCGAGGAGCGCCGCAAGGGCAACGTGACCGAACGGGTGCTCCAGGCCACGGCCGCGTCATACGTCATCTCGCCGCGCGTGCTGGACGCCGTGGCACCCGACCCCGGGCGCGCGCCCGACCAACTGTCCGCGCGATGGCTTCTCGCGCTCGCCTCCCGGCTGGTGCGCGAAGTCGGCGATCTCATCACCGGGGCGACCGCCGCGAAGCAGCGTCTTGCGACGTTCGCCGTGGACAGCGAAATACGCTTCGCCAGCGCCGCCGACCGTGCCGCCTTCGCCGAGGAGTTGAGCTCGGCGGTGAAGGGTCTCGTCGCCAAGTACCACGACGAGCACGCACCGGGCGGTCGGCGGCACCGGCTCATCGTCGCCCTGCACCCAAGCCTGACCCGTCCGATCGCCGAATCCGGCGCAACCGTCACCGCGAAATCCGAGGAGTAGCCGATGTCCCACTCATTCCAGATCAACCGCGAAGTCGTCCTTCCGGCCACCCCCGAGCAGGTGTTCGCGGCTGTCACCAGCGGCACCGCAGGCTGGATGTTCCCCGTGGACGCCGATCCCGGAGCGTCCGCCTCCGGTTTAGACGAGCCCGACGTCACGTGGGATCCCCCGAACCATTTCGCTGTCCGCGTCGAGGGCGAGGACGGCTGGTTCAACGCCCTCGACTACATCATCGAGGCACGCGACGGCGGCACGGCCTCCCTGCGCTACGTCCACAGCGGGATCTTCGTCGGCGACTGGGACGACCAGTACGACGGCGTGGATAAGCACACCGACTTCTATCTGCACAGCCTCGGCCAGTACCTGCGGTATTTCTCGGGCCAGAGCCCCGCCTACATCGCGCTGAGCGGACCGGTCAACTCGGCTGCCGCCGAGTCCTTCGAAACGCTCAAGAGCGCCATAGGCCTTGCCGACGAGTCCGGGGAGGGCGACTCGGTTCGGCTCGACGTGCCCGGCCTCGAGCCGATCGACGCCGTGGTCGACTACATCAACCCTTACTTCCTCGGTTTGCGCACGGACGAGGCGCTGTATCGCTTCTACGGCCGAAACGCCTTTGGCGGAACGGTGGACGCCGCGCACCACCTGTTCGCCGAGGGGGTCGACAAGGCGAAGACCGAGCAGGCCTGGCGCAGCTGGCTGGATGGGGTGTACGCCTGATAAGTCGTCATACACCTGCCTGAATGTGCGCAGGAGGCCCGACAAGGGGAGCTGCATGGCGGATGCGGGAAAGCCGGAAGCGCTGCCGAGTGATCGGCGCTTCCGGCGGGGACTCTGGATACGCCCGGTCGCATCGGCGAACGCTGGTCGGGAGTCTCGCGGGCGAGCCACGCCGGACGGGAGGTTTCCCACTCCGGCCGGCGCTAGGCGGAGTGCCGGGATAACCGACGAACAGCAGACCGCGTTCGACCTCGCGGAGACCTGGCTGAGGAAGGGACGGCTGGCGAAGGCGATCCCGTATCTCGAGCACGTCGAGCGGGGCCCTTTGAGCAGCGCGGCGGCCGGCTATCTCGGGGCGATCTGCGCCGAACTCGGCCGGTTCGAGCGGGCTGAGCACTGGTTTCGCAGGGCACTGAGCGGCCAGGATTCGTTTGCCCAGCG
>NZ_DASZGI010000288.1:0-8962 GCF_035938995.1 Actinocrinis sp. | reverse complement strand
GTGTTCGCGGTGATGGACGTCAGGGCCAGGATGCTTCCCCGGAAGGTGGAGTTCGTGCCCAACGTGGCGGAGCTGCCGACCTGCCAGAACACGTTGCAGGCCTGGGCGCCGTTGATCAGCGCGACGTTGCTGCCGGAGGCGGTGATCAGGGTGGAGGTCATCTGGAAGATGAACACCGCGCTCGGGTCGCCCTGGGCGTCGAGCGTCACGGTGCCGGTCAGGTTCGGGGTGGAGGTGGACGCGTAGACCCCGGGCGTGAGCGTCTGCCCGCCGAGGTCGGCGGACTCGGCGGTGGCCGGGCCGCGACCGGCGGCGTCGTTGTACGCCGCGGTCAGGTCGCTCTGGGCCTGCGCGGCGACCGCGTCGGCCTGGTGAATGACCCCGTTCACCGTGCCCGGCGGAAACCCGGTGACTGCGGTGCCCGGGCTGACACCGAGATCGCCGCTGATCACGCTGGCACCGGTATTTGTGACCGTGGTTCCCGCCAGCACCGCGAAGCTGTCGGCGGTCCCCAGGCCCACGGGAGCCTGCGCGGCCCTCGCATGAGGCGCGCCGGTGAACACCACCGTCAATGCCACGGCGAGCACGCCCAGGACGGCGAGAGGCGCGGCGGCGGCCGTGGAGCGGCGGCGAGCATCGCGCCGGCGCGGCCACGCGAAGTGAACAGTCATCGAGAACCCTTCCGGCTTCGGTGACGGGCCGGCTCACACGGCACAAGCCCGTAGCGATAGATCGAGACAGCCACGTCGGACAGTTGCGCCCTGATCAGCGAACGCGACGCACGCGCGGCCGCCCTCTCGAGGTGGAGGCACCCAGCGTCCTGATCAAACGTAGCGATCGCAAACCATGAAATACGGTAGTGAATGGACGGCCATTTGGGTGAAGCGCGACATGGCAGGGGGCGCACGGTAGTGAAGTCGGTAGCTCGGCCTAGGCTGGCCTGACGATGAGTCAGGCCACGCGGTGACCTAGCCCGAGCTGACGTTTGATGCGCGAGGCCAATGGCTGGCTGCCGACAGGACCGCAGCGGCCCCAATGCCTTCGCCGCTGCTGATCGACGGCGTCGCCTCCTGGCCAAACGGCTTTACGGTGCTCTGTGAACAGGGGTTGAGGAACATTGGAACGAAGACCGGTGCTAAGGATCTGTCGGCCCTGGCGGCATGCTGACAGGGCATCAGTCGCAGGATCGGTCTGAAGTTGCTCAGCTGGTGCCCCGTCATCTGCGGGACTTCGATTCGTCACCTGCGACGATCTCTCCAGCCCCACATGAAGCGGCCCTGGCGACCGCCACCACACAACGCCTCGACGGCCCTCTGCAGTTGTCCGCGTCGCTCTTCGTCCAGCTCAGCTCGATCGCGGAGTCATGCCCGGCCAGCAGCCGCTCGAGCAGCTGCTGCTGGATCGCCGCCCTGGAACCCGGGCGCACCTCGTGGACCGCGCTGCTGGACGCCCAGCGCCTTTGAGCCGGGTGCGGTCGCCGCGGTCATCGCCGACCAAGTGCGGGCCGTGGTCGAGCGCCTGCTCGCGGCCGGACGCTGGGCCGAAGGCGTTGCTGTGGTGTCACGTGCGCAGTTGCGGGCCGCAAGCGCACTGCGTACCCGGAAGGGAAGCTGCGTGGGGCGGGAGGCGACGGCTGTGAGGAGATCCTCACCGAGACCGCGCGGGGAGTCATCCCGCACAACGCAACCCGCGCTTGAACCGGCACCGAAGACACTCACCAACACCGCAAACCGCCGGAACTCACGCCACCCAGCCGACAGCCAACCAAACGAACACGAGAATCAGGGCTCTTAGACCTAAGTTGCGACGGCCCGTGGAATCCGTCCCGTCCGCGTCGGGTCTACGCCGACCGCACCTCTGATCGCGAGCGCCACCGCGACCGGATCCGCGCGCTTAAGATCACTGCGGTGATCGCCCGCCGTGGCGTGGCGCACGGCTCTGGGCTGGGCGTGCACTGCTGGGTCGTGGATGGCGCTATCGGGCTGCTGCACTGGTTGTGCCGCCTGCGCATCGGCTGGGAGCGCCGCGACGATATCCGTCAGGTGTTCGTCACCCTCGGCTGCGCAATCGTCTGCTGGCGACGACTGAAAACCTCGTTCTGATCCCAGTGCTGCGTCGAAGCGGCGCTGCGCAAGGCCGGATACCGCGTGTCGGCGCCTGTGAACCCCGCCGCGCCGAAGATCGTCTGGGAGGAGTCGCGGCGGCTGCGGACCGGCAACGGCCCCCGGGTCATAGACGTGCAGACCGCGAGGATCCGGGAGATCGTCGGGCGCCGCACGCCGGTCGACACCCCTCGTCGTGACCTGATACCGAGCGCCGGTTACCGAATGTGAGGCCGCACGCGACCAACCCGGAGGGTCCGTTGCCGTGAACGACCCGACCTCGTGGTGATGTCAGTGCAGCCCGGCGCTTTGTGGGCATCCACTGCGAGCAGCAGCCAAATCGGTGGCTGGGCACATCGACACATGCAGCAGGGTGGATCAAGATCGGGTGCTGCTGCTGTGTCCGGGACGGCGGCACCCGTCTGGTACCGGGCCGACAAAGGATTTCGCTGTGGCGGGAGGCCGTGCTCTGCGCAGGAAGCTTGTTCACGCCTGGAAGCGGCGGCCACCGCAGGGACAGGAGCAGCCCTGGGGAACAGGCATGCTTCGGCTCGAAACAACCGGGCGGCAAGGATGCGCGACGCGGGGTCAATTCAGTCATCGAAGTCGAAATGTGGACCTGCAATGGAATACGACTACGTGATCGTGGGAGCCGGTAGCGCGGGCTGTGTGCTGGCAGCGAGACTATCGACGGAGGAAGACGCACACGTTCTGCTGCTGGAGGCGGGCGCAGAACCACCGCCCGAGTCAGCGGTTCCCGCTGCCTGGCCCATGCTGCTGGCCGGCGAAGCGAGTTGGCCCGACGCGACCGTGGTGCAGCGGACACTCGGTGTGCCGGTGCCATGGCCTCACGGACGGGCCGTGGGTGGTTCGTCGGCGATCAACGCGATGATGCATCTGAGAGGACACCGCTCGGGCTACGACGCGTGGGCTACAGCGGGCGCCAAGGGCTGGGCGTTTGACGATCTGCTGCCGTTCTTCCGGCGATCGGAGTCAGCACCTCACCGGGACGCCGCGCTGCGTGGCACCTCCGGCCCGATGGTGGTCTCCCCGCCGGCCGTGCCCAATCCTCTGGCGCTGTGCGCGCTCGAAGCGGCTCAACAGATCGGATACGCACAGGCGGTCAATGTCAGCGGCGGCCTGGAGGAGGGGTTTGGCTTCCCCGACCTCGCCGTGGTGGACGAACGCCGGCTCAGTGCGGCCGACGCCTATCTCACTCCCGCCCGAAAGCGATCGAACCTGCGGGTCGTCACAGGAGCCCTCGTGCACCGAGTACTGCTGCGTGGGGACCGCTGCGTCGGCGTGGAGTACTCCCTCGGTTCGCAACTCGTCACGGTCTCGTGCCGGCGGGAAGTTCTGCTCAGCGCCGGTGCCGTAGGTACACCACAGGTGCTTTTGCGCTCCGGTATCGGGCCGGCGTCCCATCTGTCCACGATCAACGTGACCCCCGTGGTGGATCTTCCCGGAGTCGGGGAGAACCTGCATGACCACCCCACCGTGGGTGTCACATATTCCACCCCCGAACCGGCACCCGACGGCATCAACCACACCGAACTGGTGGGGTTGATACGCAGTCACCCACACGCGCAGGTGCCGGATCTGCAAATCTTCCTGATCAGTCTACCGATCACCGCGCCGACGCTCTCAGGCCCGGAATCCGGCTACACCTTCGGGGTCAGCCTTATGACGCCGCACAGCCGTGGCACGCTTCGCCTGAGCAGTGCCGACCCGGGCAGTCGGCCGCAGATCGACCCGGACTACCTCAGCGACCAGCGCGACCGAGCGACGCTCGAGGAGGGCCTGCGCATCGCCCGGAAGATCGGACGGGCGCCCGCAATGGCGCCGTGGCAGGCAGCCGAGGTCCTGCCGGGGCCGGACGTCCCGGACACCTCGCTCGCAGACTACCTGCGGACCGCCGCAACGACGTACTTCCACTATGTCGGTACGTGCCGAATGGGCAGCGACAAGCTCGCCGTGGTCGACACGCAGCTGAAGGTCCACGGCGTCACCGCACTGCGCGTGGCGGACGCCTCGGTGATTCCAGCGATACCCACGGCCACCACGCACGCGACCGTCCTGGCCATCGCGGAGCGCGCGGCCTGCCTGGTAGGGGATCGAAACGCATGACCGCTCAACCGGTTCCCAGGCTGGGCCCCGCCCATAGCCGTCCCCGATCTCCGACCGCTGACGGGCGCTGCTCGGCTCGGCCCTCTCGTACCTCCATCCGAGGGCATCAACGTGACCTGACACGCTGTCCGGCGCACCGCGCTACTCATTTCGTTACCAGTCGTAGATGGAACCTCGCCGATACGGATCGCACTGTGCGCGGACAGGCCGCGCTCGTCCCCTCCTGGTCCGACGCCTGATTGCCCCGGCGTGCATCATTGTTCATACGAAACCGACGACATTGAACGAGAAGGAAGACCCTGACCTTGGAAACCCTGGACTTCGAGACCACCGTCTTCGACAAGGAGTACGCGACCCTCGGTGAACGGCGTGAGGCCATCGTGCGCGGCGGCCGACACCTGTTCGACCGGCTGCCCGCGGCCTTCGAGGGCGTACGCCAGATCGGCGTGATCGGGTGGGGCTCGCAGGCACCGGCTCAGGCACAGAACCTGCGGGACTCCTTGGGCGACGCCGTCAAGGTGGTGGTCGGGCTGCGCAACGGATCCCGCTCGCTCGACGCCGCCCGCGCCGCGGGCTTCACCGAGCAGAACGGCACGCTCGGCGAGATGTTCGAGGTCATCGCCGCATCCGACATGGTGCTGCTGCTCATCTCCGATGCCGCGTTCGCCGAGCACTACAAGGAGATCTTCGCTGCGCTGCGTCCGGGGACCACGCTCGGCCTGTCCCACGGGTTCCTGCTGGGCCACCTGACGGATGTGGGCGAGAGCTTCCCCGAGGACATCGACGTGGTCGCGGTGTGCCCCAAGGGCATGGGCCCGTCGGTGCGCGCCCTCTACGTGCAGGGCGCCACCGTCAACGGCGCCGGGATCAACGCCAGCTTCGCCGTCGAGCAGGACGTCACCGGCCGCGCCGTCGACCGCGCCCTGGGCTGGTCGGTGGCGCTCGGTGCCCCCTTCACCTTCCAGACCACGCTGCGCTCGGAATACCTCTCTGACCTCTGCGGTGAGCGCGCGATGCTGCTCGCGGGTGTACACGGCCTGGTGGAGAGCCTCTACCGGCGTTACCGCGACCGCGACGGCATGAGCGAGCACGACGCCTTCCGCCACTCCGTGGAGTCCGTCACCGGCCCCATCTCGCGGATCATCTCCACCGACGGCCTGATCGGCGTCTACCAGCGGCTCGGCGAGCAGGAGAAGGGCGTGTTCGCGAACGCCTACTCCGCGGCGTACCCAGTGGGCCTGGAACTGACCGCGGAGATCTACGACGAGGTGAGTTCCGGCAACGAGATCCGCAGCGTCATCCTGGCGGGCAAGCGCCTGGGCCGCTTCCCGATGGGAAAGATCGACCAGGCCGACATGTGGCGCGTCGGCCAGGGCGTGCGCGCCCTGCGGGAGACGGACGGCGAGGCCCCGCTCGACCCGTTCACCGCCGGCGTGTTCTGCGGCATCATGATGGCGCAGGTCGACCTGCTGCTCGAGCAGGGCCACCCCTACTCCGAGATCGCCAACGAGTCGGTCATCGAGGCGGTGGACTCGCTGAACCCGTACATGCACGCCCGCGGTGTGGCCCACATGGTCGACAACTGCTCGACCACCGCGCGGCTCGGCGCCCGCAAGTGGGCCCCCCGCTTCGACTACCTCCTCACGCAGAAGGCGTTCCCTGCGATGGACGACAAGACCGTCGACCCCGCCCCGTTCGCGGCCTTCGAGGGGCACGTGATCCATCAGGTACTGGCGGTCTGCGCGCAGATGCGCCCGTCCGTGGACATCTTCGTGGAGTAAAATGGGCGTTTAAGTACTGTATTTCGCGATACGGCGGACCTTCCAGTCAGGATATTCGCCCGGATCGCACAGCTTGCCGGTAAGTGCACCCGCGGTCAGACCGTGCCGTCGCCCGTTTGATCCCGATCTCATCCGCAGAGCCCGTCTGACAGGGACACAACCGGGAAACGCCCGGTTCGCCACGTGCACAGCCCATCGGCAGCGCCATAGTAGAGCTCTGCCATGACCGGACGCCGCCCGTACCCCTCCGACATCTCCGACGCCCGCTGGGCGCCGATCGAGCCGACTCTCACTGCCTGACAGCTGGGCCGCCTCGACCGACGCGCCCGGCCGGCCGTGTATCCCGGCTCGGTGTCGCGCTTTGGTCGCCTCAGGTCTCCAGGCGTCGTTTCAACGTCGCGATGTTGACCGGCATCTCCTTGCGCGCTTCGCGGCGCACGAGAAGGGGGACCAGGAGTTTGCCGACGCCGTGGCCCTGGAAGTCGACGGTGATGGTCAGGCGGGATCGGGCGGGGGCGAGCGGTTCGACGGTGACCTCGACCACGGCCCGGATGGGGCCGTCGATGCCGCGCACGCCCCAGGCTCGGGGTGGCTCGATGTGGGTGAGTTCCGAGGTGCTCGCCCTATTGGCGCGGCCGATGCGCCGGGTGGTCACGCACCGCGCTCCCGCCGTCGGGGCGGCGGGATCTGCCATGCGGCCGTCGATGACACCATGCTGCCATTCGGCGAAGCGGGTGGGGTCGGTGGCGTAGGCGAAGACCTCGTCGGCGGGCCTGTTCACCTCGGCGCTCGTGGTGATGGGGGACATGTCAGCCGCCCTCGGTCAGCAGGGCGGCGTAGCGGGAGAGGTACAGCGGCCATCCGGCGTCGTCCGCGACGCCGTCGGCGACGGCCTGCCAGCCGGGGCCGTGCCGGTCGATGTTGCGATGCTCCAGCTCCACCCGGGTGCGCCCCGGGGCCTCGGCGATGAACCGGACCTCGACCTCGCTAGTGTTCTCCGGCTCGGTCTCGATCTGCCACTGCGGGCTGATGTCCCAACTGAACACGACGCGGTCCGGCGGCTGGTAGGCCAGGATGCGCGCCCAGCGGCACACGCTGCCATCAGTACCGCGGTCGTAGATGTGCCCGCCGACCTGGGGCTCGAACACGGTCTCAGCGATCGGCACCTTGAGCATGTTGTGCTCCGGCGGCTTGAAGTCGCCGAACCGCTCGGTGAAAACGGTGAAGGCCCGCTCGATCGGCGCCTGCACGGTGATCTGCCGACGCACCACGGTGCTTGTTGCCTCGGTCATGGCTCCTCCTGTTCCGGTTGTTCGATGAGGTCCTGGTAGCCGGCCAGCGCCCGGTTCCAGAACGTCTCGAGCTGATCGCGCAGCGCGGCCACCCCGGCCGGGTTGAGCCGGTATATCCGGCGGGTTCCCGCCGCGCGCTCGGTGACCAGGCCCGCGCCCTTGAGCACTTTCAGGTGCTGGGAGACCGCCGGCCTGCTGACCGGTAGTTCGTCGGCCAGTTCGCCGACCGCCCGGGGCCGCTCCACCAGGCACGCGATGATGGCGCGCCGGGTGGGGTCCCCCAGCGCCCCCAGCGCGTCACCCGGTTGGTAAGTATCCACGAACGGTAAGTCTACGCTTACGGATAGGGCGCGGGTCAAGAGCGACGGGATCGCGGGAGACGGGTCCGTACCGCCGGGCCCCCAGCGCAACCCGCCGTCCGACACGATTGCGTTGCGGGAGCCCGGCGCCGAGTAGTTCAGCACCGCGTCGGCGCAGGCGGGTCGTGCCGATCGCGTCGACGCCGGACACGGCGGGCGCTAGCGTCGGCGGCATCGGCGATCCGGGCCGGCGCAGGCTCGGCGCGAGTTGGATGAGGTGATCGTCATGGTCCTCCGCAATCCGTTGATCGATGAGGCGTTGCAGGCGTGGACCCGGGGTGATCTAGACGGGTTCGAGCAGGCGCTGGCACCGGACGTGGAGCTGCTCTGGTACGAGCCGGGCGACTGGGATTGCCACGGCCGCGAACAGGTCATGGCGCTGCTGCGGCGCAGCGGGGCTGAGGGCCGATCGGTCTTCGAGGTCCGCATCGAGGACATCGACGCCCACACCCTCGTGGTATCCGCGCTCTACCCTGAGCAGTGTCCGGGACCTGACGGCGGCGCCGCCGCCACTACGGTGACGATCGCCGATGGGCTGATCGCGCGCCTTGAGCAGTACCGCACGCGCGAGGACGCCCTCGCCGCGGTGGCGTCGGGCCGGGCTGATGGAGAGCGCTGATGTCCGCGACCGCTAAGGCGGCTGCCGCCCGGCTTCGGGCGGCGTTCGCCGCCGGGGACCTGGCTTCGTTGGGACCGCTGCTGGCCGCGGACGTGCTCTGGGGCGGGCAGGAGGAGACCGAGCAGACCTGCCACAGCCGGTCGGACGTGCTCGCCTGGTACGGCCGGTTGCAAGCCGCCGGGGTGACCGCCCAGATCACCGACACGGTGGTGTGCCCGGGCGCCGTGGTGCTGACGCTCGAGCTGGCCGGTCGGGACCGTGGACCTGACGGTCCGCACCCAGAAGTAGTCCACCAGGTGTTGTGTCTCGCCCAGGGCCTGGTCGTGGATATCCGCGGCTACTCGCAGCGCGAACTCGCGCTCGCCGCCGCCGACACCCCGCTATCGGCCGGCCGATAGCCACAACCGGCGTCACCGCGCGCGGCGATGAACGTGCCGTCCTCAGCGCGCGGTCGCCGGGCTGCGGTTATGGCGGTTACGTGCGGTCATGGCGGTTACGTGTGGAGCAGCGGGCCGAAGATCTGGGCGCCGAGGCGTTCGGCCTCGCGCTGGTCCAGCACTGCACCGGTGACCTCGGGATGCGCAGCCGCGAAGGACTCGACCCCGGTGCGGTCGGTGAAGAACCGCAGGTATCCACAGCACACCGCGGCAGCCGGGCCGTCGGTGCTGGCCGAGCCGTAGTA
>NZ_DASZGI010000287.1:0-2243 GCF_035938995.1 Actinocrinis sp. | reverse complement strand
AGCCCGCCCATTCCCGGGACGCCACCCCGGTCTTACTCCCTGCCCCCGCACACCCCTCTGCCTTATCCGGTGACGTCGGGTCCATACGGTGTCCCGTACGGTCCACCGGTGCGGCGCGACAACGGCATGGCTATCGCCGCCCTGGTGGTGTCGTTGTTCGGGATCATCGTGCCCTGCATGCTCGTACTCGGCCTGATCTTCGGCGTCCTCGGACTGAGCAAGTCGCGCGAAACGGGCTCCGGCCGCGGCCAGTCCACCGCCGCGATCGTGATCTCCGCCGTACTCATCGTCGGCTGGGCCGTCGTGCTCGTGATCCTGGCCAACCTGCACACCACGGCAAGCAGTGCGGGCGCCCCGATGTTCCGGGACGCCCGCACCAGCGTGTCAGTGATCTACCAGAGCAGGTGAGACCAGAGGTACCACTGCGACGGAGTGCCGACGCCGGTCGCGTCGTCGTAGCCGCGGGTGGCCTTGAGCAGCCGGTCGTCGCCGAAGTTCGTCAGGATCGGCGGCGCGCCCTGGAAGGCCGGCAGGCTGTTGACCGCCGAGACCCCGGGACCGCTGTTCTTGACGTCGGTGAAGGCGAAGCTGCCGTAGCGGGCGTAGATCGCCGGGTTGGCGAAGCCGACCGGCTGGCCGCCCTGCAGCTGGATCACGTCCGCCTGGAGCCCGGCGAACAGCGGGCAGGCCAGGCTGGTGCCGCCGATGTCGCTCTCGGCGTAGCCGATGGTGCCGTCGGGCAGCTTCTGGGTCTCGCCGATCAGGAAACCGGTGAACGGGTCGGCATCCATGGAAACGTCGGGCGCCACCCGCATCTTGCCGCTCGCCGCAGTGCCGTCGGGCAGGGTCTCGGCCAGCTTCGTCGGGACCACGCCCTTCTGGTACCAGGGCTGGTTGAAGACGGCACTGGTGCCACCGCCGCCGCCGAACTGCCAACCGAGGGAAGCCCACGCGGTGCCGGTGTTCACCCACGCGTCGGTGCCCCACACAGTGGTCCACTCGGTGTTGTTGTGCTTGCCGATCGCGACGCTGGTGCCGCCGACCGAGGTCGCCCACCCGTCGGAGGTCGGGAAGTCGGCCTGCGGGGTGGTGGAGGTGTCGTTCTGGCCGCAACCGGTGCTCGGGTCCTCCGCGCCGCAGTCGCCGGACGAGAACTGGAAGCTGATGCCCTCAATCGCACCCTGCTGGAAAGTGTGGGTGTACTCGGCGATCGCGGACGGGGACTCGTTGCCGGTGGTCGAGTAGATCACGCCGCCCCAGGAGTCCGACACGATGTCCGCGGACCGCTGGTCCACGATGGTGTCGAACACCTTGAGGAAGTCCGGGTCGTTGCAGGAGTTGGAACCGTAGTAGTGGATCTTCGCGCCGGGCGCCATCGCGTGCACGGCCTCGACGTCGAGGGTCTCCTCGCCGGCCCAGCCGGCCTGGCCCTGGCAGGTGGACAGGTCGGTCCACTGCGACGGGGTGACCGACTCCACGTACTGGCCGGAACGGAACGCCGGGTCGCCGTGGTTGGTGGCGTACTGGTTCGCGTCGGCGAGCATGGTGAACGAGCCGTACGCGTCGACGATCGCGACGGTCACGCCGCGGCCGGTCAGACCGGTCTCGTCGACGCCGTACGCGCCGCGCATCTGCGAGGGCACGTAGCCGCAGATCGCGTACGGGTAACCGGTGGCGCCGTTGAACGCCGGGTCGGTGGTGTCCTTGATCTGGCCGTAGTACGCGGAGCACGGCAGCGGGCCTAGGAAGGTCGCGCCGTCAGAACCCTTGCTCGCGGTGGCCTCGGCGCCCGTGACACCCTTGGCCACCGAGGTGGTGACCTGGCCGACCAGGCTCGAGGTGGTCATCTTGAGCGGCATGTTGTCCAGGCCGGAGACGGTGAGCACCGCTCCCGCGACGGACGCCGGGACCTGCGCGTCTCCGGTCGGCGCGCGGAAGGTCTGCCCCTTCACCGTGTACTGGTGCAGGTTCGTCCCATAGGCGTGCTCGGTGGCGGAAACAGAGCCGCTGGCGGTGATCGTGTGGGAGTCGACCGCCGTGATGGTCAGCCCTGACGAACGCAGCCAGTTCTCGACCCCCGCAACCTGCGCCGGCGTGGCGCCGTAGCGGGCCTGGAACTGGTCGGGCGACAGGTAGTGGTGGTACGCGGTGTTGCTCGGGTCGGAGACGGCCGCGGCGTAGGCGGCCATTCCGGTGGCGTCCCGACCGGCCAGGTACACGGTGGTGCTGACCGGTGCCGACGA
>NZ_DASZGI010000286.1:0-14126 GCF_035938995.1 Actinocrinis sp. | reverse complement strand
AGGCATGGTCGAGGCCTCACCCGCCGGACCGGTCCACTCCGCGGCGGGGTACGGCGCGGGCTCGGGCGGCTGCTCGGGCCACCCGGTGACGGGCGTCTCCGGCGACTGGGACATGGCGCGAATCCTCACAGACGACACGGGTTCACAGCGGGCGCGGCGGCAACATCGTTCCACACCGGCGCCGCCCCGGGTTCCCGGCTGGTGAACCGATGAAGCATCAGCCAACCAAACCCGGTGCGCCCCGGCAAGGTCGGACCGCCGGAATCGCCGCATTCGCCCCGAAATGGAACCGCGATTCGGGCGCGCCTGGGCGTGAAGCACCCCCGGTGCCGTCAGGCACCTATGGTTCACAGTTTCCCGATATGAGGGACTCCGCCGCCTTGCGAATCGCACGCGTCGGACGTCGCGGGCTCATCCGACGCTCCTTCTTGAACACGCCCGAGCTCTGGCCGCCCGAATGCGGGTCCGCGCGGCCGTCGACGTTTCCGTCGTGCTCAGCGCCCGTTCACGCTGCGGCGGCCGCCGCCTGCCGCACCGCCAGCCGACCGAGCCGCTCCCGGAAGCCGCGCACCGCGATGGTCTCGCGGTACGGGTCCAGCCGACGGTCCAGGTCGTGCAGGTACTCGACGCCGCGGTGCGAGCGCAGCTGGGCGAGCAGGTCGATCGCCGCCGTGCCCGCCGCGCAGGCCGCCTCGACCTCGCGCTCCTGCGCGTACGCGGTGGCGACCAGCACCGTGTCCACGGCGCGGCGGCGCACGTGCCGCTCCGCGTGCCCGGCCAGCGCGCGCTCGGCGTGGTCCTTCGCCTGCCGCGGCCGGTCCAGGTCGCGGTAGCAGTGCGCGAACTCGTCCATCAGATACGCCGGAGTGAAGTGCTGGATCCACTCGGGGTCCTGCGCCGGCTCGGACTTCTCCATCTCCGCCGCGGCCTTGGCGAGCGCCGCCTCGCAGGCCCTTGCGTCGCCGAGCACCGCGTGCCCGCGCGCCTCCGCGGCGTGGAACATCGCCCGCGCGGTCGCCGTGGCCTGGTCCCGGGCGCCTTCCTGGGCGGCGCGGGCGAGCTGCGTGATCTCGCGGGGCGAGCCGAGCTGTCCGGCCAGGTGGCTCATTCCCGCGGCCAGCACGTAACCGCCGTAAGCGCGGTCGCCGGCCGCCTGCGAGAGGCGCAGCGCCTGGATGTAGTAGCGCTGGGCCAGCCCGTGGCGCCCAGTGTCCACGGCCATGTACCCGGCGAGTTCGGTCAGCTGCGCGGCGGCGCAGAACAGCGCGCGGCCGGTGCGCTCGGGGTAGGCGCCGGTCAGCATCTCGCCGACCACCTCGTCGAGGTAGTGCACGACGATCGAACGCACATATCCGGACCCGAACTGGTGGTCGAGCTCGCGGAACGCTTTGGTGGCGGCCCGGATCGCGTAGACGTCGGCGGGCCCGACGCGCGGACCGCGCCCGGCGAGCGACAGCGGGCGGGCGACCTCGGCGTCGGGCGGGGTGATGAGCCAGTCGCGGCTGGGCGCGATGAGGGCGGCGACCGCGAAGGAGGACCCAAGGAGGAATTCCCGGTGACTTACATCGGCCCGCCACAATTCGGTGGCCTCTTCGATGGCCGCCGCGGCGCTCGGGGCGAAATGCAGACCGACGCTGGACGAGCCGTTGCGGCCGTCCGCCATGCCGATCTCCTCGACGGTGACCGGCCGGCCGAGCTTGCGGCCCAGCGCCTCGGCGATCAGGGTCGGAGCCATGCCGCGCGGCTGCTGTCCGCGCAGCCAGCGGGCGACCGACGTCTTGTCGTAGCGCAGGTCGAGGCCGTGCTCCGCGCCGACCATGTTGACTCTCCGGGCCAGCCCCGCGTTGGAGCAGGCGGCTTCGTGGATCAGGGCGGCAAGCCTCTGGTTGGGCTGCCGCGCGGCGGCGGTGCGTACAGCCATCGGGGACTCCCCTCCCTCGATTTGTGCAGTGCTCTCACGTCCAACTGCGCATATGTCGCGAAGATTAGCGTCGATTGCGAACAAGCGGTAGCCCTAAGTAACTGGCTCGTCTTTGTTCGGTTCACACAGTGACCCGTGATTCGGACGGTGCGCTGGGGTACAAGTCCAATGAATACACCCGTAACCCGGACAGTTGGCGTGCAGTTGACGCGGTTGTGGAAACCCCTGTGACTACGGCCCGCGCCACCAAGGCGCCACCCCGGGCTGCTCAGACCCAGACGTCCCCGGCGATCCCCGCACAACCAGCGCCTTCACCCTCAGGCCCGTTCAGCCTGCTTACAGCAGCCCTCGAATATATCGAAGACCAGCACTGGGAGATCGCGCTCGGCACCGAGACGCTGCGTATGGAAGGGCGCTGGGCCTGTTCCTGCGGGGACTCCGGCTGCCCGTCGCCGGGCGCGCATCCCGCGCACCGCGACTGGCAGAAACGCGCCAGCGGTCAGCCGAGCCGGGCGCACGAATGGTGGAACGCCAGTCCGCAGGCCTCGATCCTGCTGCCGACCGGCCGGACCTTCGACGTGCTCGACGTCCCCGAGGCGGCCGGCTGTCTCGGCCTGGCCCGGATGGAGCGGGCCGGGGCGACCGTCGGCCCGGTGGCCGCGACGCCTGAGCGCCGCATGTACTTCTTCGTGCTGCCGAACTGCCGGGTCAAGACCGTCAAGCTGCTCAGCGCCCTCGGCTGGGGCCGCACGAAGCTCGACCTGGCCTGCCGCGGCACCGGGGATTTCGTTGTGGCGCCGCCTTCCCGGACGCCCGGCGGCCATGTGCAGTGGGTGCGTCCGCCCGGTGAAGCGAACCGCTGGATGCCAGACGTGGAAGAGCTTCTGGCGCCGCTCGCCTACGCCTGCGGCATCCACGTGGCCCGACGTTGACCGGGGCGGCGGCGAAAGATCGCGCGGCGCGGAACGTATTTCTCCCCGATGCGCGATCTACAACCGCCCTCAAGGCCCGGTCAACGTCGGGCCACTATCAAACACTGCCGAACAAACACCGCCGAAGCGTCGATCGAGCCGCGACGCCGACCGAGCAATGACTGCAGTGATTCAGTACTAGCGACTCAGTACTTCAGCGGTTCAGCGCTTTTCCACGAACACGTGCGCGGCCAGGTCCGGCTCCAGCTCGGTGGCCTCACCGCCCGAGGAGATCGTCACCCCGCCGGCCGCCGAGGCGACCTGGAGCGCGGCGCCCGGCCGCAGCCCGACCCGGCGCAGCCGGTGCATGACGTCGGCGTCCGTCTGCACCGGCTCGCCGATCCGCCGCACCGTGACCACCGCGTGCTCGCCGTCGTCCAGACCGTCCGCGAAGTCGCGCAGCGAGACCAGCCCGCCCTCCTTGAACTCCTCGGCGTGCAGGGTCGCGTCGAGTTCCTCCAGGCCCGGGATCGGGTTCCCGTACGGCGACACCGTCGGGTTGTCCAGCAGCGCGAGCACCCGCCGCTCGACGGTCTCGCTCATCACGTGCTCCCAGCGGCACGCCTCCTCGTGGACCTCGTCCCACTCCAGGCCCAGCACGTCCACGAGCAGCCGCTCGGCCAGCCGGTGCTTGCGCATCACCCGGGTCGCGTGCACCCGCCCGGATTGGGTGAGCTGAAGGTGCCGGTCCCCCTCGACCGTCAGCAGGCCGTCGCGCGCCATCCGGGCCACGGTCTGGCTCACTGTCGGCCCGCTCTGCCCCAGCCGCTCGGCGATGCGGGCGCGCAGCGGGACGATCCCCTCTTCCTCGAGTTCGAAGATGGTCCGCAGATACATCTCCGTGGTGTCGATCAGATCGCTCACGCTCGTCGGCTCCGGCGGTAGATGGTTTCGGGTACGGCGGCGGCGTCGCCGAGGTCGGCCGCACGGCGGTCCCCCTCGGCTCGCGGCTGCTTCCCCGAGTCAATTGTGACGCATGCTTTACGCTGCGCCGACCGCGAAGCCATCCCGACCAGCCAGGCTAAGGGCGTGCGCCGACAGCTGGTCAGGGGCTGAGGCGGTCGATCCGCCACTTCTCCCCGTCCCGCACGTAGACGAGGCGGTCGTGCAGGCGGCTGACCCGCCCCTGCCAGAACTCGACGGTCTCGGGCGCGATCACGATGCCGCCCCAGTGCGGCGGGCGCGGCACCTCGCCGGGGAAGCGGCGGTCGAACTCCCGGTAGCGCTCCTCCAGCCAGGCCCGGCCCGGCTCCGGTTCGGCGATGGCAGCGGACTGCTCGCTGGCCCAGGCGCCCAGCCGGGCGCCGCGCGGACGGCTCGCGAAATAGGCGTCGCTGGCGCTTTCCGCCAGGCGCGACGCGGTGCCCGAGACGATGACCTGGCGTTCAAGCGGATACCAGGGGAAAAGCAGGCTCGCCGACGGATTGGCGGCCAGCTCCCGCCCTTTCCGCGACGTGTAGTTGGTGAAGATCGTGAAGCCTTCCGCGCCATAACCCTTAAGCAGCACGGTGCGGGACGAGGGGCGGCCGCCTTCGTCGGCGGTCGAGAGCACCACCGCGTTCGCTTCGAACCACGAAGTGTCCGATTTTGGGACAGCGGCGGCGATCTCGTCGAACCAGCGGGTGAACTGCTCCAGCGGGTCTGCTGTGAGGTCGGTCACCCCGAGGCCCCGATCGGAGTATTCCCGGCGCAGTCGGGCAAGCTCTCGCTGGTCCATTTCCGCAGGTCACCACCTGTGCTCGGGCACCCTGTGGATACGGGCGCGCTCATCCGGGGCGGCCGGACCTTCCGGCGTCGAGCTATGGTCTATACCATTGCCCCGGCCACCTGGCGTTCCGCCGATTTCCGTTCCTAAGTTGTAGCGGTCCAATATTGGTAGCCGGGCCCTCTTGGCGGGAACCTCCAAGATGGACCACCCGTTCAACGCACGAAAAACACAGAGTGCAAGGGAGCGCTCACCGCCGCTCCCCTGCGCGGCCCGCCCGGCAAAGACCGCTCCGGGCGGACTACCCCCCACGAAGGAATGCCGTACCGCAAGGGAGCAACAGATGCCCGTGCCCGACTTCGTACCCGGTCTCGAGGGCGTCATCGCCTTCGAGACGGAGATCGCCGAACCTGACAAGGACGGCGGCGCCCTCCGGTACCGCGGCGTCGACATTGAGGACCTGGTCGGGCATGTGACCTATGGGAACGTCTGGGGCCTGCTCGTGGACGGTCGGTTCAACCCGGGGCTGCCGCCGGCCGAGCCCTTCCCGATCCCGATCCACTCCGGCGACATCCGGGTCGACGTGCAGTCCGCGCTGGCCATGCTCGCTCCGGTGTGGGGCCTCAAGCCGCTGCACGACATCACCGACACCCAGGCCCGCGAGGATCTGGCCCGCGCCGCGGTCATGGCGCTGTCGTTCGTCGCCCAGTCGGCCCGCGGAATAGACAAGCCGATGGTGCCGCAGCGGGAGATCGACAAGGCGCAGACCATCGTCGAGCGGTTCATGATCCGCTGGCGCGGCGAGCCGGACCCGAAGCACGTGCAGGCCATCGACGCCTACTGGACCTCGGCGGCCGAGCACGGCATGAACGCCTCAACCTTCACCGCCCGGGTGATCGCCTCGACCGGGGCGGACGTCGCGGCGGCGCTGTCCGGCGCGGTCGGCGCCATGTCCGGCCCGCTGCACGGCGGCGCCCCGTCCCGGGTGCTGCACATGATCGAGGAGATCGAGCGGACCGGCGACGCCAAGAAGTACGTCCAGGATCTGCTGGACCGCGGCGACCGGCTGATGGGCTTCGGCCACCGGGTGTACCGGGCCGAGGACCCGCGCGCCCGCGTGCTGCGCCGCACCGCCCGGGAGCTCGGCGCGCCGCGCTACGAGATCGCCAAGGCGCTGGAGGAGGCCGCGCTCGAGGAGCTGCGCGCCCGCCGGCCGGACCGGGTGCTCGAGACCAACGTCGAGTTCTGGGCCGCGATCGTGCTGGACTTCGCCGAGGTGCCGGCCAACATGTTCACCTCGATGTTCACCTGCGCCCGCACCGCCGGCTGGTCCGCGCACGTCCTGGAGCAGAAGCGCACCGGGCGGCTGGTCCGCCCCGCAGCCCGCTACATCGGCCCGCCGCAGCGCAAGGTGCACGACATCGATGGCTACGACACGATGATCGTCCACTGAACGGTCGATACTGATCGACCGACGCTGAACGGTCGACATGAACGACCGACACCGTGCGATTCGCGCAATCGGGTGAAACCCCCGCGCAATCGATCGGAGCCTCTACTGGTGCCCGGCCGCCCCGCGCGGCCGGGCACCGGCGTCTCGTGCGCCGTCCTGTGTCACGGCCACGCCCACCAGGCGAACGACCGGTCCCAGGAATCGGTCGATCCGGTAACCTCTGCGTCACAGTCTCGGACGACGACGCCCGGGTCGGGAATCTCCCCCCGTCGGCGCGGCCGTGTCGGCGGTTCCCCACACCTCGCCGGAGGCACGCACCGTGTCGCACATCCAGATCCCCGAAGAACTCAAGCCCGCCGACGGCCGGTTCGGCTGCGGCCCGTCCAAGGTGCGGCCGGAGGCGGTCGCCGCGCTGGCCGCCCAGGGTTCGACGCTGCTGGGCACCTCGCACCGCCAGGCACCGGTGAAGAACCAGGTCAGGCGGGTGCGCGAGGGCGTGGCGCAGCTCTTCTCGCTGCCCGAGGGCTACCAGGTCGTGCTCGGCAACGGCGGCACCACCGCGTTCTGGGACATCGCCGCGTTCGGGCTGATCCGGAACAAGTCCCAGCACCTCTCCTTCGGCGAGTTCTCCTCGAAGTTCGCCGGGGCCGCCAAGTCCGCCCCGTGGCTGGCCGAGCCGCAGGTCGTCAAGTCCGAGCCGGGCTCCCATCCGCTGTCGGTCGCCGCCGACGACGTGGACGTCTACGCGCTCACCCACAACGAGACCTCGACCGGCGTGGCCATGCCGATCGTCCGGCCAGCCGGGGCCGCCGACGACGCGCTGGTGCTCGTGGACGCCACCTCGGCGGCCGGCGGCCTGCCGGTGGACGTGCGCGAGTCCGACGTCTACTACTTCGCCCCGCAGAAGAACTTCGCCTCCGACGGCGGCCTGTGGGTCGGGGTGTTCTCGCCGGCCGCGCTGGCCCGGGTCGAGGAGATCTCCGGCTCCGGCCGCTACGTGCCGACCTTCTTCGACCTGCCGACCGCGATCGACAACTCGTCGAAGGACCAGACCTACAACACCCCGGCGATCGCGACTCTGTTCCTGTTCGCCGAGCAGCTGGACTGGCTGAACGGCAACGGCGGCCTGGACTGGGCCGTGGCGCGCACCGCCGACTCCTCCGCCCGGCTGTACGGCTGGGCCGAGAAGACCGACTACACGACCCCGTACGTCACCGTTCCCGAGCAGCGCTCGCAGGTGGTCGGCACGATCGACCTGGCCGACTCGATCGACGCGGTCGCGGTGTCGAAGGCGCTGCGGGCGAACGGGATCGTGGACACCGAGTCGTACCGCAAGCTCGGCCGCAACCAGCTGCGCATCGCGATGTTCCCGGCGGTCGAGCCGGCCGACGTCGAGGCGCTGACCGCCTGCGTGGACTACGTGGTCGAACGGCTCTAACGGCCTAGCGCGGCTACCGCAGAATCGAGCCGACGACGACCAGCGCGAGCAGGGCCAAGAACGCGGCCGTCACGACTCTGGTTCTGATGCGCGGGTCCACCTGACAAGTCTAGGTACCGCCGACGGATTCATCCGTTCGGCGGTACCTGGTCTGTTCGTCAGATCTGGCTTATCGGCCGGTCAGTGCCCAGCGACCGATCCGGTTGTAGCGCTTGAGCGGGTCGTCGACGCTCTCGAACAGGTCGATCTCGCCGACGAGCCAGCGCGGCGTGCGGAACCCGGCCATCCGCTCGACGTAAGGCTGCAGGTCGACCGGACCGGCCGAGTCACGCACATGGGCCAGCGTCAGATGGGGGCGGAAGGGCCGGTCGTCAACCTTGATGTGGCAGCGGCGTGCGACGCCGGCCACCGACTCGGCCAGTCGGCCCAGCCGGTCACGGTCGCCCTGCACTCCGGTCCACAGCGCCTTCCCGGTGAAATGTCCGCCGCCCGCCAGCGACAACTCCATCGGGGTGTTGCGCCCCGCGGCCCGGCCGAGCCGGTCCTTGAGGTCTTCCAGCGCCGGCTCGGCCACCTCGCCGAAGAAGGCGAGGGTCACATGCCAGCTCTCCGGGCGGCACCAGCGCAGTTGCGGGTCGCCGTGCGGGAGGGTGGTCAGCGCGGCGCGCAGTTCCAGCACGACGGGGCGCGGCGGGATCACCGCGACGAACAACCGCATCGGGTCCTCCGGTCCGTGGCGCCGTCACCGCGACGACGCCGTCCCGCCCATCATGCGGTACGCGGGACCACTGCGAGGTGCGGACGGCTCGTCACGCTGGCCAATATTCTGCGGTCCGTGCGCCAGGCCAGCACGTACGCCGCGGCCACCGCGCCGAGCGCGGTCGACACTCCGCACAGCGCCAGGGTCCAGCGTACGCCGACCTGTCCGGCGAGCCAGCCGACCAGCGGCGAGCCGATCGGCGTGCCCCCCATGAAGACCAGGAAGTAGACGCCCATCACCCGTCCGCGCAGGGCCGGCTCGACGGTCGTCTGCATGACCGAGTTCGCCGTCGTGGCAATGGTCAAGCCAGCCATGCCGGTGAGCATGAGCGTGAACCCGAACGTGTAGAAGTCCGGCATCGCGGCAGAGACGGCCTCCAACACGCCGAAGCCCAGCGCTCCCGCCAGAACCACGCGAATCCGCGCCGTCCCGCGCCGGGCCGCCAGCAGCGCCCCGGCCAGCGAGCCCACCGCCATGACCGCCGAGAGCAGCCCGTACGCCGAGGCCCCGGCGTGGAACACCCGGGTGGTGAACAGCGGCAGCACGACCGGGAAGTTCAGCCCGAGCGTGCCGAAGACCAGGACCACGGACAGCACCGCGAGCAGGTCCGGTCGGGTGCGCAGGTAGCGGAAGCCTTCGAGTTGCTGGCCGCGCGCCCGGGACGCGACCGGCGCCGGCGCCAGCTCGTCCGTCCGGATGGCGATGAGGCCGCCGACCACCGCCGCGTACGAGACGGCGTTGATCAGAAAAACCCACCCAGAACCAATGACCTCAGACCTAAACAGGCCGATCATCAGGCCGGCCACCGCCGGGCCGACGACCCGGCCGAGGTTGAAGTTCGCGGAGTTGAGCGAGACCGCGTTCTGCAGGTGCTCCGGGCCGACCATCTCGACCACGAAGGACTGCCGGGCCGGGGTGTCCATGGCCGCGACGACACCGAGGGCCAGCGCGAACAGGTAGATCTGCCAAGTGGCGATGAGTCCGCTGACGGTCAGTACCCCGAGCACGCCGGCCAGCACGCCCATCGTGGACTGGGTGGCCATGAGGATCGTTCGTTTGCGGTACCGGTCGGCCAGAGAGCCGCCCCAGACGGAGAGCAACAGGATCGGCAGGAACTGGAGCGCTGTCACCACGCCGAGCGCGGTCCCGCTGTGGGTCAGCGCCAATACCAGCCAGTCCTGGGCGATGCGCTGCATCCAGGTGCCGGTGTTGGAAACGACTTGTCCGCCGGCGAAGAGCCGATAGTTGCGGACGCTGAGGGATCGGAAAGTGGAATCGAAGGCGCTTCGCGCGCTCAAGGGCCGCCCCCTTCAATCGATCATCGGAATGATGCAGCGAACGTTAGCCTACCTCATTAGCAGCGCTAACCAGAAATAGGTTATTCCGTATCGTGCCCCTTACCGCTAGAGAACGGCCTGAGCCGGCGCCGACGACGGGCATGAGCCGCTGTCGATTTCGGAGGATGCTGTCCGTCGTAGGGGTGTCGGAGCCGACCGAAGGTGAAAGGACACCGCCATGGCTCAGTACCTGATCCTGCTGTACGACAACGAGGCCTCCTGGGCCACCGCACCCGAAGCGAAGATGGGCGAGATGCTGGCGCAGCACGGCCGGTTCCAGGAGCAGCTCGCCGGGATGGGCGCGAAGATCCTCGGCAGCAACGCGCTCCAGCCGACCAACACCGCCACGTCCGTGCGCGGCGACGTGGTGACCGACGGCCCGTTCGTCGAGACCAAGGAGGCGCTCGGCGGCTACTACCTGATCGAGGCGCGGGACCTGGACCACGCGCTGGCCGTGGCGAAGCTCTGCCCGGTGCTGGACGGCGGGGTCGAGGTGCGTCCGGTCTGGGACGTCAACGCGGATGCCGCTGCCTGACGAGGCTCCCGGCCGCAGCGCGCCGGACGGCGGTACGGGGGCTGACGCGCGATCCGCGGTCGGCGACGCGCACCGTCGCGAGTGGGCCCTCGTGCTCGCCGCGACGGCGCGCGTCGCCGGGGACCTCGACCTGGCCGAGGAGTGTGTTCAGGACGCGTACATCTCCGCGCTCGACGCCTGGGAGCGGCAGGGCGTACCGACCAGCCCGGGCGCGTGGCTCACCACGGCCGCCCGCCGCCGGGCCCTCGACGCGCGGCGGCGGGAGCGGACCCTGCGCGACAAACTCCCGCTCCTCGTGCCGCGCGACGAAGCAGACGACATGGACGGACTCACCGATCCCGCGCTCGCGCCGGAGGACATCCCGGACGACCGGCTGCGCCTGGTGTTCACCTGCTGCCATCCCGCGCTCGGCATCGAAGCGCAGCTCGCGCTCACCCTCCGGCTCGTCTGCGGCCTGACGACCCGCCAGATCGCCGACGCCTTCCTGGTTTCCGAGGCCACCATGGCCGCACGCGTGACAAGGGCAAAGAAGAAGATCGCCGCGGCCCGCATCCCGTACCGGGTGCCCGAAGCGGCCGAGCTGCCGGACCGGCTCGGTGCCGTCCTCGCCGCCGTGCACCTGCTCTACACCACCGCGCACACTGATCCCGAAGGCGCAGCGGACCTGACGCGCCCGGATCTGGCGGAACGAGCGATCGACCTGGCCCGAATGCTGACCGCGCTCATGCCGGACGAGCCCGAAGCACGGGGCCTGCTCGCGCTGCTCCTGCTCACCGACTCCCGCAGGGAAACCCGCGTCGACCAGACTGGCCGACTCGTCTTGCTCGCCGACCAGGACCGCGGCCGCTGGGACAAGACCGCCATAGCCGAGGGGACCGCACTGGTGGCCGAGGCGCTGCGTAGCGACCGGCCGGGGAGGTACGCGATCCAGGCCGCGATCGCGGCCCTGCACAGCGAGGCGCCAAGCTACGACGCGACCGACTGGCGACAGATCGTCCAGCTCTACGATGTGCTCCTGCACGTGTGGCCCTCGCCGGTCGTCGAACTCAACCGCGCCGCCGCGCTCTCGATGGCCGAAGGCCCACAAGCAGCACTCGACGAGATCACGAAGCTCGAGCAGGACGGCCGCCTCGCCGGATATCGGTATCTGCCCGCGACGAAAGCCGACCTCCTACGCCGACTCGGCCGCTACGACGAGGCGGCAGCGGCGTACGAAGCGGCGCTCGAGCGCACCTTAGGCACCGCCGAACGCGGCTTCCTAGAGCGGCGGATCGCCGAGGTCACGACGTCGCGCGCGTCCTGACATGCCCTGATTCTCGATTCCCGCTCCCGCTCCCCAGTTCCGTTCTCGCACCGCCCCCTTCCCTACCCTCTCCCATGACAGCGATTGATCCATCCGTTCAGCTCAGCTCCGGGAGAAGTCCACGACAGGGGACCCCCACCTGCTCGCCGACGGCCACTGGTACCGCGGCAATAGACAGTTCGAGCTCTGATAGCCCGCCCACACGGCCACGCCGACCGAACGCACGTTCGTACTGCCCCAATTGGGGCACATCCGGCGTGTCCCGGCCACGCGCACCTAACCTGACCTGCACTCGAGATAACTTCGTCACGGTGCTGAAACAGGTCTAGCCCACCGCTCAGTCACCCTGTTAATATTTCGCCCGGCTGCTACTTGAGGGTCGTCATCTATGTATGTGGGGGTATGTCGGGGGGTTCAGTCTTCCTTCGCCGCATCGTGCTGAAGGAACGGGGCTTCCGGGATTCGTCGCATCACCGCGGTCGCGGTGATAGGTGGATCACATTCAAGTACGGCCTCAACCATGGGATCGGATGGGGTGCCGGGCTCTGCTTCCCCACGGGGGCTCGTCGTGCCCGCGACCTCTTCCGCGCCTGTACTTCTCCAATCACGGAGTGAAAAAGTGCATCAACCAAGCCTCAAGAGGGCGGCGACCGCCCTGGCCGTTGGGGTGGCGGTGGCCAGTTCGGTCGCCGTCACGGCCAGTTCCGCGAACGCCGCTTCGGGCTCGAGCGGCAAGGCCGCCCAGAACGCGCAGTACGCGGCCAACCTGGCCGCCGTCAAGGCTGCGACCGCCGGACACGCCTACCGGCACGGCGTCGTTCCCTCGCTCAACGCGACGACGGCCGCCAAGAAGGCGGTCACCGCGGCGGGCCCCACCTACTACTTCGACGGCAAGCTCCACTACAACAGCGGCACCGACGGCGAGGGCGTGCAGACGTCGGCGCCGAAGGTGTACATCGTCTACCTCGGCAGCCAGTGGGGGACCGCCAGCACGTCCGGCGGCGACACGCTCTTCAGCGGCGACACCGCAGGCATGGCTAAGGCGCAGCAGGACTTCTTCCGGGGGCTCGGCTCCAACAGCGAGAAGTGGTCGAACGTCGCCACCCAGTACTGCCAGGGCGTCGCCACCGGCGCGTTCGCCTGCCCGGTGAGCGCGCAGCACGTCGCGGCCGCGTCCGGGGGCGTGCTGGCCGGCGTCTGGTACGACAACTCGACCGCGGTCGCCGACAGCCTCACCGCGAACCAGATCGCCCAGGAGGCCGCCGCCGCGGCGGCGCACTTCGGCAACACCACGGCCGCGTCGAACGCGAACGCGCAGTACATCGTCACCTTCCCGACCGGGACCCACCCCGACGGCTGGGACCCGACCGGCAGCACCAACACGTTCTGCGCCTGGCATGACTACACCGGCGACCCGTCGATGGACGGCGGCGGCGCGATCACCTCGCCCTCCGGCGACATCGCGTTCACCCTGATGCCATACCTGCCGGACGCACAGAACGGGATCTGCGGTCAGGACTTCGTGAACGGCGGGTCCGCGGGCAACCTCGACGGCGTGAGCATCGTCGGCGGGCACGAGTACGCGGAAACCCAGACCGACCCGTTCCCGAACAGCGCTCCCGGTGCGGCCGACCTCACCAGCGGCGGCTGGCTGGCCCAGATGTACGACCAGTCCGGGACGCCCGTGGGCCAGGAGGAGATCGGTGACCTCTGCGCCTGGATGCCCGCCGGGCCCACACAACTCACCGGACACGCGACGGACCTGAATCTGTCCACCGGCTCGTTCGCGGTGCAGGGCCTGTGGTCCAACTCGGATCACAACTGCGCGACGGCGGTGCAGACCGTCGACTTCAACAGCGACCTGCTGACCGACGTGGCCGGCATCGACGCCAACAACAACCTGATGTACTACGCGGGCGACGGCCAGGGCCACGTGACCGGCGGCGCGAACCTGCTGCAGCCGGGCGGCCTGTGGAAGGGCTTCAAGCAGCTGGTGGCCGGTGACTTCAACGGCGACGGCAACACCGACATCGCCGGCATCGACGCCAACAACAACCTCTCGCTGTACGCCGGCGATGGCCACGGCCACCTGACCCCGGCCGGGCTGATGTGGCCCGCCGGCGGCCTGTGGGCCGGTTTCAAGGAGATCGTCGCCGGCGACTTCCGCGGCAACGGGATCACCGACATCGCCGGCATCGACGCCAACAACGACCTGCACCTGTACACCAACGACGGCCACGGCCACCTGTCCGACGGCGGCTACATGTGGCCCAAGGGCGGCGACTGGGCCGGCTTCAAGCAGATCGTCGCGGGCGACTTCCGCGGCGACGGCATCACCGACATCGCGGGCATCGACGCCAACAACGACCTCAAGGCCTACCACGGAAACGGCACGGGCCAACTCGACGGCACCAGCTGGTACGTGTGGCCCAAGGGCGGCGACTGGGGCGGCTTCAAGCGCATCCTCGCCGGCGACTTCAACAGCGACAACATCACCGACATCGCAGGCATCGACGCCAACAACAACCTGAAGCTGTACCAGGGCATCGGCAACGGCACCCTGACCGGCGGCAGCCTCATGTGGCCGGCCGGCGGCGACTGGGCTGGCTTCAAGCTGCTCCTCTAGGCGCAAGAGCAGGCCACCACGGGGTGAAAGCAGCCCGGGAAGCCTGCACCTGAAGCTCAACCCGAACCTGAACCAAG
>NZ_DASZGI010000285.1:0-16920 GCF_035938995.1 Actinocrinis sp. | reverse complement strand
TCGTCCTGATCGACGAGGTGGCCGCGGGGATCGCCGCCCGCAACGCCGCCGGCTGGGACCTGTGCCTGGACCGGCTGGCCGGTCACAGTCCCGCCGAAGACGCGTGGCGTGGGTTGTTCGCGCGCTACCGCACTGCCTTCGAACCCGAACTCGGCCCGCAGGAGGGACCGCCCGCGGGCTTCGAAGACCGGGCCTAGGCCTGGAGCCGACCCGTCGGCCGACGCGACGTCAGGTCAGGCCTTCGCCTCCGTCCACGCGCGAGCCATCTCGCCGAGGACGTTCGCCAGATCGGTCGGCTCGTCGGTGCCGAGGTGGGCGTACAGCGCGGCGGTGGTGATCACCAGCCGTTCCCGGGCGCGGCGGTCGTCGAAGCCGCCGAGGTCCATCGTCATCGCCGCCTCGCGGTAGCCGACGCCGGCCCGGTGCAGCGCGACCGTCTGCTCCTCGATGCGGGCCAGGTAGTCGCAGTAGTCGAGGATATCGGCCGCCGTCATGACCGGTCCGTGGCCGGGGACGAAGGTGTGCGCGCCGTCCGCGGCCAGGCCCCGTAGCAGGCCGATCCACTCGTCGAAGGACCCGGGCGCCCACTTGAGCATGTGCTCGCCGCCGAACACCAGGTCGCCCGCGTAGACGACGCCGTGGGCCGGGACGTGTACGACGAGGTCGCCCTCGGTGTGCGCGGGTCCGGCGAGCGGGATCAGCCGGACCTCGACGCCGCCGACGTCGCGCACCTCAGGAGCTTCGATGCCGACCGTGGGGTGGCGCACGGTGATGCCACCGAAGTCGAAGCGTCCGAATGCGTGCCGGGTGTAGTCGCCCAGCGGGCCGGGCGCCGCCGCGAGGGCGCGCAGCATCTCGGGAGTGATCTCGTGGTCGATCGTGGCGATGCAGCGCTCCGAGGCCAGCATCTCGGCCTCGGGGAACAGCTCGGCGCCGAAGGTGTGGTCGCCGTGGCCGTGGGTGACGGCGAGCCAGGACGGGGACGGGTCGAGCAGCGGCCCGGCGGAGTCGATCAGGTCCCTGGTCAGCTGGAGGCCGAACTGGGTGTCGATGAGCATGCTGACGCCGTCGCCGCGGATCAGGCCGGCGTTCGACAGCCCCCAGGACCCGTCGGGGAGCAGGTAGGCGTAGGTGGTGCCGGATTCGTCGAGGCGGTGCCAGCCGGCGGTGAAAGGAATCTTCGTCGTCATGGTCCCGATGATGCCCGGCCCGGTCTTGACCGTTCCACCGCTTCCACGGGAACCCTTGGGGCCACGGGCACCGGCTGCGCGGCGCGGACCGGCCGGTCGAGCGGGAAGGGCTCAGCGCCGAACGGGTCCTCGACCGGCCACATCAGCTCGATCGGATCGTCCTCGCGCGGGCGGGGACGCAGCCGCGCGGTCAGCGGGGCGGGCAGCGGGATCCGGGCTTCCGCGGCGGCCAGCACACCGGCGGTGTCGCGGTGCAGGGCGATCTCGCGCAGGGTGACGAGCGTCGGCGGCATCATGTCGATCCCGCCGGTCCGGTAGTCCGCGAGCGCGTCCAGGGGGCGATGCCAGACGGACAGGTCCGCCTCGCCGGAGACGTCGCGCGCCTGACCCCGCGCGGGCATCTCGGCGACGAAGAACCAGGTGTCGTACCGGCGGGGCTCGAACTCCGGCGTCACCCAGTGGGTCCAGGGGTGCAGCAGGTCGCCTCGCAGCACCAGGTCGAGGCGGGCGAACAGGTCGGCGAGCGTGGTCTCGTGGCGGGCCAGCGCCAGCCGGTCAGCCTCCCAGGCGTCGCCGGAGGTCTCGACCAGCGTGTCCGGGTCGGCGGCGGAGCTGGCCAACAGCACGCCGCACTCCTCGAAGGTCTCGCGCACGGCCGCGCACACCACCGCCCCGGCCAGCTCCACCGGACAGCCGAGCAGTTCGGCCCACGCGTCGGGCCGGGGGCCGCTCCAACCCGCCGGGAGGTCCGCGTCGCCGGGATCGACGCTGCCGCCGGGGAAGACGTACATGCCCGCGGCGAAGTCCATCGCCGAATGACGCCGCTGCATGTAGACCTCCGGCCCGCGCTCCGGGCGGCCGGGCTGGTCGCGCAGCAGCAGGATCGTCGCGGAGGGACGCGGCGGAACGGGCTCGAGGCCGCCGGTGGCCAGAGCCTCGATCCGTTCGGCCCATCCCGGGGGCAGCGATCCATAGCGCGTCACACGGCGGATGCTATCCCCCGCTGCCGACAACAATCCGGGCGTGCCCAGTCCCGATGCACTGCGCCTCCGCGATGAGTTTTCGGGGTGCGCGTGGTCAGTACCTATGACCGCACTCGCGCCGGAGGCACTGGAGGGAACTGTGAGCATCGGCATCCGGACGTCACGGGGCTGGGCCCTCGCGCTGACATCGGTGGCGTCGCTAATGGTGGCGCTCGATGCATTAGTCGTCACGACCGCCTTAAGCACCATCCGCGTGCATCTTCACGCTTCGATCGAATCTCTGGAATGGACGGTGAACGCTTACAACCTCAGCTTCGCCGTCTTCCTCATGACCGGTGCGGCGCTCGGCGACCGCTGGGGGCGCCGCCGTCTGTTCGTCATCGGGATCGCGCTGTTCACCGCCGCGTCGGCGGCGTGCGCCCTGTCATCGAGCGTCGACTGGCTCATCGCCGCCCGCGCCGTGCAGGGCATCGGGGCCGCGATGGTCATGCCGCTCGCGATGGCGCTGCTCAGCGCCGCGTTCCCGGCCGAGCGGCGGCCCTGGGCGTTCGGCATCTTCTCCAGCATCACCGGAGTCGCCGTCCTCGGCGGCCCGCTGATCGGCGGCGCCGTCACGCAGGGCCTCGCCTGGCAGTGGATCTTCTGGCTCAACGTCCCCCTCGGCGCGGCCCTCATCCCGCTGGTGCTCAGGCGGATCCCGCCGAGCGCCGGGACCGGCGGCGCGCTCGACCCGCTCGGCTTGGTGCTGTCCATCGGGGGCGCGCTCGGGCTGGTCTGGGGCCTGGTGCGGGGCAACAGCTCCGGCTGGGGCAGCGCGCAGGTGGTCGGTTCGCTGGCCGGCGGCCTGGTGCTCGGCGCCGCGTTCGTCGCCTGGGAGGCGCGCGCCCGGCATCCGCTGCTGTCGCTGCGGCTGTTCCGGTCCCGCGGCTTCTCCGCCGGCAACGCCTCGGCCTTCCTGATGTACGCCGCGCTGTACGGCACCGTCTTCTTCATGGCGCAGTACCTGCAGGCCGGCCTCGGCTACGGTCCGCTGGGCGCCGGGCTGCGGCTCGCCCCGTGGACCGCGACGCTCTTCGTGATCGCGCCGGCGTCCGGCGGGCTGGTCCATCGCTTCGGCGTGCGCCCGCTGATCGCGGCCGGGCTCGCCGGGCAGGCGGCCGGGATGGGGTGGCTCGCGCTGGTGGTCCACGCCGGGCTGCCGTACCCCGACCTGATCGCGCCGATGGTGCTGGCCGGGGCCGGAATCTCGGTCGCGATGCCCGCCGCTCAGACCGGCGTCATGGGCGCGGTCGCGCCCCGCGAGGCCGGGCAGGCGTCCGCGGCCTTCAACATGCTGCGTCAGCTCGGCGGGGTGTTCGGGATCGCGGTCCTGGTCGCGGTGTTCGCGGCGGGCGGCGGATACGGCTCGTCGCGGACGTTCGCCCACGGGTTCGCGGCCGCGCTCGGCGCGGCGGCGGCCCTTTCCCTTGCCGGAGCGTTCGCCGGGCTCGCGATTCCGTCGCGGCGCACCCAGACGGCCCCGGCCGAGCCGGTCACGGCGCCGGTTCCGGCGAGTTCCGGCGCCGCAGGTGGAAGGTAGGAGGGAGCGACATGACGCGGGGTGCGACCCAGACGGCGCGAAGGATGAAAACGGTGGACCGTGCAGACGACACGCGCGAGGAGTTCGGGCGGCTGACCGACCCGTACCGTCGCGAACTGCTGGCCCATTGCTACCGGATGCTCGGCTCCGTGCACGACGCCGAGGATCTCGTGCAGGAGACGTATCTGCGGGCCTGGCGGTCCTACGACGGCTTCGAGGGCCGTGCGTCGCTGCGGACTTGGTTGTACCGGATCGCGACCAACGCGTGCTTGACCGCGTTGGAGAGCCGGGACCGCCGCGCGCTGCCGTCCGGGCTGGCCGCCGCGTCGGAGCCGCCCGACGGTCCGCTCGATCCGGCCCGCCCGACCGAGACGGCGTGGCTCGAGCCGATGCCGGACGCGCTCGTGCGCTTGAGCCTCGGCCTCGGCGCACCCGCCGACCCGGCCGCGCTGGCGATCTCGCGGCAGAGCATGCGGCTGGCGTGGGTGGCGGCGCTTCAGCTGCTGCCCCCGCGCCAGCGTGCCGCGCTGATCCTGCACGACGTGCTGGCTTGGCGCGCGCACGAGATCGCCGGCTTGTTGGGCACCTCGACCGCTGCGGTGAACAGCGCGCTGCAGCGGGCTCGTGCGCAGCTCCAGCAGGACGCTCCCACCGAGGACGGTCTGGTGGAACCGGACGATCCGAAGCTGCGGTCGGTGCTCGACCGGTATGCCACCGCGTTCGAGCACGCGGACCTGGCTGCGTTGCTGCGGCTGCTGCGCGAGGACGTGGTGGTCGAGATGCCACCGCGGCCGGGCTGGTACGCGGGCCGCGAGGCGTGCGGCCGGTTCTTCGCCGTCCAGGTGTTCAGCCGGGAGCGCGGTTTCGTGATGGTGCCGACCGAGGCAAACGGCCAGCCCGCCGTCCTCGGCTACATGCCCGACGAGCACGGCACGTTGCACGCCCACACCGTCCAGGTGCTCACGGTCACGGACTCGGGGATCTCCCGGATCATCGCGTTCCTCGATCCTGAGCCGTCCCTGCTCGCTGGATTCGGCCTGCCCTTAACCCTCCCTGCCGTCACCCCGCCCCCAACCCCACTGCAATGACTGCGCAGCTCGACCTGACGGCTCTCGACGATCCGGCGGCGCTGCTGGACCGGGCGATCGGGTTCGCTCTCGGCGCGGTGCATGTGGTGACCCCGGCGAGGCTGTCAGATCCGACGCCGTGCGCGAAGTGGGATCTGGGCTCGCTGCTTCTGCACGTCACTGATTCGCTGGACGCACTCTGCGACGGCCTTTGCACCGGGAGAGTGGACCTCCCCGTGCTCGTCAGCGCATGCGCAGCCGGCGACCCGGCCGCGCAGGTTCGCGACCGGGCGGCCCGCCTGCGCGGCCGGACGAGCCACACGCCACGCAGCGAGCCGGTGCAGATCGCCGACCGCTCGCTCGACCCGCGGCTCATGCTCGGCGTCGGCGCCATCGAGATCGCGGTGCACGGTTGGGACATCGGCCGCGCCTGCGGCCTGAGGTGGCCGATCCCGCCCGCGCTCGCCGTCGACCTAGCCGCCATCAGCGCACTCATAGTCACCGGCGCCACCCGTCACCCAGCCTTCGCCGATCCAGTCGCGGTTCCGGGCCGGGCCTGCCCGAGCGACCGCCTCGTCGCCTTCCTCGGCCGCAACCCTGATTCGACTTACGACTCCCCTTAGGAGACAGCACATGGAAACACAGCACGTGGATACTCAACCGCTTGCCGGATCGACCGCGATCGTCACCGGGGCGAGCCGGGGCTTCGGACGTGCCATCTGCGCGGCGCTGGCCGGCGCGGGCGCACGCGTTATCGGCGTGGCACGCACCCGGACGGCGCTCGAGCAGGTCGAGGAGAACCTGAGCCAGGTCGGTGCGTCGTTCATCCCGTTCGCGGCCGACGCCACGGATCCGACCGTGGCAGGCCTCTTACTCGACGAGTACCGGCCGGATCTGATCGTCCTCGACGCCGGCGCCTCTCCGCTGGCCCGTCCCGTGCAGCACCACACCTGGGAGACGTTCAGCGCGGCTTGGGAGATGGATGTGCGCCAGGCGTTCCACTGGACCCGGGAGGCGCTGCTGACGCCGCTGCGGCCGGGCAGCCAGGTCATCGCGTTCTCCAGCGGGGCCGCCGTCGCCGGCTCGCCGATGAGCGGCGGCTACTCCGGGGCGAAGGCGATGATCAGGTTCCTGATGTCGTACGCCGCCGACGAGTCGGACCGCGCCGGGCTGGGCATCCGCTTCACCGCCGTGCTGCCGGCGCTGACCCCGGAGACCCAGCTGGGCGCCCGCGCCGTCGCCGCATACGCGAACCGGGCAGGCGTGGACGTCGAGACCTTCCTCAAGGAGCGCGGCCCCATCCTGACGCCCAAGCATGTCGGCGAAGCAGTGCTCGGTCTCGCCACCGGCGCCGAGCCGTATCACCCTGCCTCCATGCTCACGGCCTCAGGCCTGACCCCGCTCAAATGACGGACGCGCTGCACCTCACGCCCTCTCCCCGTCCCAATACTCTGCGACACGCGCAGGTTCAAAAGCTCCCCTGTCAGTCACGATCCTGGTGACGAACCGCGGCGGAGTGACATCGAAGGCGGGGTAGTGGCCGCGGGTGACGAGCGGCGAGGCGGTGCGGATTCCCTGCGTGGAAAGGACTTCCGCACCGTCGCGCTCCTCGACGACCACGTCGGCCGCCTTCAGCGCCTGCGGGTCCGGGGCGTGGATGAACGCGTAGTAGGGCACTTCGAACGCGTGGGCCGCGACGGCCGCGCCCAGGGTGCCGACCTTGTTGAATACGTGTCCATCCATGCTCACCCGGTCCGCCGCGGTGACCAGCGCATCGATCGATCCCAGCGCCGAGAACGGGCTCAGCACCGCGGCTGCCATCCCGTCCGTGATCAGGGTGACGTCCTGACCCATCTCGGCGAGTGTGTGCGCGGTGAGCCGGGCGCCCTGAAGGTAGGGCCTGGTCTCGGTGGCGACGTACCGGAATCGCTTGCCGACCTGGTCGGCGGCCCGGACGAACTCGATCAGATACGTGTCCATCCAGCAGTGCGTCAGAATCCTGGCGCCGTCGTCCACGAGGGCCACGGCGTGCCGCGCCAGCGCCCTGCTTCGCGCCCGGTAGTACTCGTCCTGCGCGGCGGCCGCCAGCGAAGCCGTCTCCACGATCTCGCCCGTGCCCGCGTCCGTAGGCAGCGCGGAAAGCTCCCCCATCACGGCAGCCACCACGTCGCGCACGATGTTGTTCGTCGGCCGCGCAGCCGTCAGCCGCTGCCCCGCCGTCCGCAAGGCGGCCAACGCGGACTCCGGCGAGGCGCCAACCTGCTGACGCGCGACCAAGACCAGCCCGGCCGCGGCGGCAAAGCAAGGCCCGAGACTCTGCGTAACCATGTCCCGGATCGCCGCGGCGACCTCGACGTCAGAACGTGCCGCGACCCACTCCACCCGGTGCGGAAAGACCCGCCGGTCCAGGATCAGCACGGCATCGTCCTCGAACCGCACGCTGCGGTCGAGCACCGGGTCCGGAAGCATGCGCCCTCCAGGACGTGCCAGGCGCGGGCACGCCCACCCGCGTCCGCGATGATCTCGAGTCTAATGAGCCGCGATGCCCCGCGCCCGCCCGCTAAACCAGTTGCCGGGCCGGCCCGGGGCTCTGCCACAGTGAGGGCGTGACAAGCGCCTTCGCTCCTGGTCTTGAGCTTGCCCGGCGGTTCTACGCCGACGAGGTCGCTCCCCTCCTGCGCACCACCCTGGACGGCGTCCCGAATTCGGCGGCGCTGATCGGCTTGGGCTCGGAGGTACAGAGCTTCGACACCGTGCGGTCCACTGACCACGCCTGGGGTCCGCGCCTGCAGATCTTCCTGAACAGGGACAACTTCCAGTCGTGCCGTGACGATCTCGACGCGGTGCTCGATCGTGAGCTGCCCTCGGAGTTCGGTGGCTACCCAGTCCGCTTCCCCTTCCCCGACAGCACGCCGCCGCGGCACTGGGCACACATCCTCGATCTCGACGCTTATTTCTCCGGGATACTCGACGCCGATCCCGCCGGCGGCCTCTCGACCCGGGAGTGGCTCAAGGCGCCGACGCAGACGCTTCGGGAGCTGACGGGCGGCGCCGTCTTCCACGACGGGCTCGGACGGCTCGAGGAGTATCGACGGAGCCTGACGTGGTATCCGGACGACGTGTGGCGGTACATCCTGGCCTGCCAGTGGATGCGGCTGGACCAGGAGGAGCCGTTCGTCGGGCGGTGCGGCGAGGTGGGCGACGACCTCGGCTCCGCGGTGGTCGCGGCGCGTCAGGTAAGAGATCTGATGAAGCTTTGCCTGCTGATGGGCCGGGTCTACCCGCCGTACAGCAAGTGGCTCGGAACGGCGTTCTCCGCGCTGCCGTGCGCTGGGGCGCTCACGCCTTCCCTCACCGCCGCTCTGGCGGCCACCAGTTGGCAGGAGCGGGAGCGCCACCTCACCGTCGCGTACGAGTTCGTCGCGGGAATGCACAACGAACTCGGTCTGACCGAGCCGCTGGACACCAAGGTCCGCTACTTCCACAGCCGCCCGTTCCTGGTCCTCGACGCGCGCCGGTTCAGCCACGCCCTCGTCGCGACCGTCACCGACCCGGACCTCGAAGACCTGCCCTACGTCGGCGCGTTCGACCAGTTCGTGGACAGCACAGACATGATCGGCACCGACCGGCGACGCCGCTACCTGCGCTGATCCGCCCGCCCGTAAATCAATTGCCCACCCGGAATACATCTGCTGCAATGTCCGGGTCGGAGCACCCAGCCCCAAGGAGAATCCAGATGCGCGCAGCCTTCATGTCCATCCAGCCGGGGAACTTCACCCATCCTGAGGACATGAGGCTTCGTGAAATCGCTGAACTTGGGGATTCTGGCGCACGTCGACGCCGGTAAGACCAGCCTGACCGAGCGGCTTCTGCACGCCGCCGGGGTCATCGACGAGCTCGGCAGCGTCGACGACGGCAACACCCAGACCGATTCCCTCGCGCTGGAGCGCGAACGCGGGATCACCATCAAGTCCGCCGTCGTCTCGTTCGCGCTCGGCGACGTCGCGGTCAACCTGATCGACACGCCCGGTCACCCGGACTTCATCGCCGAGGTGGAGCGGGTGCTGAATGTGCTCGACGGCGCTGTGCTGGTGGTCTCCGCGGTCGAGGGGGTGCAGGCGCAGACCAGGGTCCTGATGCGGGTCCTGCAACGGCTGCGCATCCCGACGCTCGTCTTCGTGAACAAGATCGACCGTGCCGGAGCCCAGTACGACCTGACGCTTCGCGCCGTTTCGGAGAAACTCAGTCCCGCGGTTATCGCGATGGGCACGGCAAGCGGGCTCGGCACACAGGCTGCCTCCTTTGACGCGTTCCAGTTCGGCGACCGGGAATTCAGGTCTCGACTGACCGAATTGCTGGCGGAGAACGACGACGCGATTCTCGCCGCTTATCTGGACACGACAATCCGCGACGACAAGCTGTTCGCGGCGCTCAAAAGCCAGACCGGGCGGGCGCTTGTCCATCCGATGTATTTCGGCTCTGCGATCACCGGCGCCGGTGTGGACGCCCTCGCCGCCGGTATCAGGGACCTGCTCCCGCCCGCGCCAGGAGACACAGACGCGCCTCCGGCCGGCACCGTGTTCAAGGTCGAGCGCGGCCCGGCCGGCGAGAAGATCGCCTATGCGCGGATGTTCGCCGGGACGGTGCGGGTACGCGATCGGCTCCGGCTGCGCGGCGGCGCGGAAGAGAAAGTCACCGCGATCAACGTGTTCGAACACGGCTCGGCCGTGCGACGTGACGCGGTCCTGGCGGGGCAGATCGCCAAGCTGTGGGGCCTCGGCGACATCCGCATCGGCGACCCGATCGGCCTGCCCGAAGGCGCCGCGCCGGAAAGCCACTTCGCCCCGCCGACGCTGGAGACCGTGGTCGTCCCCGGCCAGCCGTCCGAGAAGGGATCGCTGCACGCCGCGCTCGCCCAGTTCGCCGAGCAGGACCCGCTGATCGGCCTGCGCCAGGACGAGATCCGGCAGGAAATCTCCGTCTCCCTCTACGGCGAGGTACAGAAGGAGGTCATCCAGGCGACGCTCAAGGACGAGTTCGACCTCGACGTCACCTTCCGCGAGACCACGACGGTCTACATCGAGCGGCCGACCGGCATCGGCACCGCCTTCGAGAAGGGTGGCAAGGACAAGGACGTGAACCCGTTCCTCGCCACCGTCGGGCTGCGCGTTGATCCCGCCCCGGTCGGCGCTGGGATCGAGTTCCGCCTGGAGGTCGAGCTCGGCGCGATGCCGTACGCGTTCTTCAAGGCGGTCGAGGACACGGTCACGGAGACGCTGCAGCAGGGTCTTTACGGCTGGCGGGTGGCCGACTGCGTCGTGACCATGACGCACTGCGGGTACTGGCCGCGGCAGAGCCACGCGCACCAGAAGTTCGACAAGAGCATGTCGAGCACGGGCGCCGATTTCCGTGGCCTGACACCGCTGGTGCTGATGAGCGCCCTGAAAGAGGCCGGGACCGTGGTCTGCGAGCCGATGCACCGGTTCCGCCTCGACCTGCCCGCGGACACGGTCGCGGCGGTGCTGCCCGTGCTGGCTCGGCTCGGCGCCGTTCCGCTGACCCAGACGTTGGAACGCGAGGTCTGCCTGATCGAAGGCGAAATCCCCGCCGCGCAGGTGCACGCTCTCGAGCGGCAGCTGCCCTCACTCACCCGAGGCGAGGGCGCGCTCGAATCCGCCTTCGACCACTACCAGCCGGTGCGCGGCGAGTTCCCGACCCGGCCGCGCTGGGACCACAATCCGCTGAACCGGAAGGAGTATCTGCTCCACGTCCAGCGCCGCGTCAGCCGCTAAGTCGCGACGTGGCAGGCCGCCTCGTGCGCCGGACCAAGCTCCCGCAGGCGCGGGGTGACCGAGTCGCACACGTCGATCGCCAGCGGGCAGCGGGCACGGAAGCGGCAGCCCGGAGCCGGGTCGATGACCGCAGGCGGCTCTGCCTTCGCCGCCTCCGAGTCCACGCCCAAGGGCGCGCGCGGATCCGGTACGGCTGAGAGAAGCAGCTGGGTGTACGGGTGCTTCGGATCAGCGAGCACTGACTCTGTTGGCCCCGATTCGACCACGTGGCCGCCGTACATGACCAGCAAACGGTCCGACACGTACCGCGCGCTGGCGATGTCGTGGGTGATGTAGAGGAACGAGACGCCCTCGGTCTCCCGGAGCCGGGCCATCACGTTGAGCAGGCCGATCCGGATCGAGACGTCGAGCATGGAGACAGGCTCGTCGGCCAGGATCAGCTTCGGCTTGTAGGCCAGCGCCTGGGCGAACCCGATCCGCTGCCGCTGCCCACCGGACAGCTCGTAGGGATAGCGGCCGAGGATGTCAGCGGCCGGATGCAGGCCGACCGCCTCGACCACGCGCTCGGCCTCCTCCAGCCGCTGCTGCCGGTTCAGCTCGGGCCGGTGCAGCCTCAGCCCGCGCAGGATCCCGTGCGAGACGCGGTACGCGGGATTCAGGGAGCTGAAGGGGTCCTGGAACACCATCGGCACGTCGCTGCGATACGCGAGCTGCGCCTTGCGCCCGCGCATCGACGTCAGGGGCTTGCCTTCGAAGCGGATCTCGCCATCGGTCGGCTTGTACACCTGGGCGAGCAGGCGCGCGATGGTGGACTTGCCGCTCCCGCTTTCGCCGACCAGCGCGACGATCTCGCGGCGCCCGATCTTCAGGTCGACGTCGTCGACGGCGTGCAGCATGTGCCGCCCGAAGCCGGTGCCGACCTTGAAGTGGCGGGTGAGCCCGGACGTCTCGAGCAGTGTCATGAGCTGACCTCCACGGGCGGCACGGGCCGCGAGAGCCGGTCCGGGGTCAGCAGCAGGCACCGCGCCTGCGCCGTGCCGACCTGATACAAGACGGGTTCAACGGTCTTACACTGCTCCTCGGCCACCGGGCAACGCGGATGGAACCGGCAGCCGCTCGGCGGGCTGGCGAGGTCCGGTGGGCTGCCCGGGATGCCCTTGAGCTCGACCCGCTCGCCACGGATCGACGGGAACGCGTCGAGCAGGCCGCGGCTGTACGGATGCGCCGGGGTGTCGAACACCGTCCGGGTCGGGCCGTCCTCGACCACCAGCCCCGCGTACATCACCAGCAACCGGTCGGAGAACCGGCTGACCAGCGACATGTCGTGGGTGACGAAGACGACTGCGAAGCCCAGCAGCTGTTGCAGCTCCTTGATCTGCACCATGAGTGAGCGCTGCGCGACCACGTCCAGCGCCGATGTCGGCTCGTCCATGATGATCAGGTCGGGGGTGAATAGCAGCGCCATCGCGATCATCGCGCGCTGCCGCATGCCGCCGGACAGCTGGTGCGGGTAGCTGCGCAGGTGCACCGGGTCGATCCCGACCAGCCGCATGACCTCGACGCTGCGTTCCCTGATCTTCTCGTCGGTGTACTTGGCGTGCGCCTCGATGGCGTCCTTGAACTGGGCCGCGATGGTGCGCACCGGGTTGAGCGCGTTCATCGCGCTCTGCATCACCACGGAGTAGTCGCGCCACCGCAGCACATTGAGCTGCTTCTCGTTCATGGTGACCAGGTTGCGACCCTTGAACAGAACGCTGCCGCCGGTGATCGAGGCGGGCGGGCTCAGCAGCCGGGCGATCGCGAAGAGCATGGTCGACTTCCCGCAGCCGGACTCGCCGACCACACCGACGAACTCCCCGCGGCCGACCTCGAAATCGACCCCGGCGACCGCCGCCACCGGGCCGCGCGCCGTCGCGTACTCGACCCTCAGATCCTTGACACGCAGCAGCGGTCCGCCCGTGTCCTCCTCCCCCGTGTCCTCGCCCGCGTCCTCCTCGGCCGCACTTCCCTCGATCGCACTCTCGATCAGTTCCCTGCGCGCCTTGCGCTCCTTCGCCTTGACCGGCCGCAGCGCCGGGTTCCCGATCTCGTCGAACGCGTAGTTCATCAGCGCGAACGCCGCGCCGAGCAGAGCGACGCACAGGCCCGGCGCGATCGACCACAGCGGCAGGCCGGTCTGCAGCGCCTGCTGGTTCTGCGCCCAGTAGAGCATCGTGCCCCAGCTCTGCGAGTTCGGGTCGCCGAGCCCGAGGAACTGCAGGCCCGCGGCGCTGAGCACCGAGTAGAGCGCCGCGCCGAGGAAGTTCGCCACAATCAGGGAGGTCATCGTGGGCAGCACCTCGGCCACGATGATGTACGAGCGCCGTTCGCCGCGTACCCGCGCGGATTCCAGGAACTCGCGGTTGCGCAGCGAGAGCGCCTGGGCCCGCATCTGGTTCGCGCCGTACGCCCAGCCGGTGACCACCAGCACGGCCAGCAGGACGGTGAGCGAACCGTGCCCCGCGTACTTGGCCAGGATGATGATCAGCGGGAAGGCCGGGATCACCAGCACCACGTTGGTCAGCATCGACAGCAGGTCGTCGAAGATGCCGCCGAGATACGCCGCGGACACCCCGATCAGCACCGACAGCACGGTGGCGAAGAACCCTGCCACCACCGCGATGATCAGCGACTGCCGGGTGCCGTAGATCAGCTGCGAGTAAATGTCCTGCCCCAGCCCGGTGGTGCCGAGCAGGTGGGCGCTGGACGGCCCCAGCCGAGGCGGGTAGACCAGCGCGTTTGCGTCCCGCACGGAGGTGAACAGCCCCGGCGCGATCGCGACCACCGTGAAGATCAGCAGGATGATGGTCCCGGCCATCGCCTTGCGGTTGCCGCGCAGCGCCCGCCAGAACGCCGCGCCGGCGCGGCTCTTCGGCTTCGGCGTGGCGGCCGTCGTCCCTTGAAGCACGCTCATCGGCCGCTACTCCTTCGCCCGTGCGCGCGGATCGAGCCACGCGGTCGCCAGGTCGCAGACCAGCACCGCGACCAGGACGGCGACCGTGAACAGCATGAACAGGACCTGCATCAGCGGGTAGTCGACGTTCTGCACCGCGTTGTAGAGCAGGTAGCCGAGGCCCGGGTAGTTGAACACGTACTCGATGAGGATGGCGCCGGAGATCACGAAGCCGAGCGACATCGCGAACCCGGAGAGGTTGGGCAGGAAGGCGTTGCGCGCCGCGTAGCCGTACATGATCTTCCGGTTCGACAGGCCCTTGGCCCGTCCCATCCGCACGTAGTCCTCGGCCAACGTGGTGATCATGTTGTTGCGCATGGTCAGGATCCAGCCGCCGATCGAGGTGATCAGCAGTGTCGCGGCCGGCAGGACCGCGTGTTGCAGGACGCTGCCGATGAAGCCCGGCGAGAATCCCGGGACCAGCGACGGGTCGTAGTTGAAGTCGCTCGGCAGGATGCCGCCGGCCGACACCGAGAAGATCAGGATCAGCAGCAGCGCGACCCAGAAGTACGGCAGCGCCGAGGTGACCACGAACACTGGCGGCAGGATCGCGTCGAGCAGGCCGCCGCGCCGCCAGCCGGCCACGATCCCGATCAGCGTGCCGAGCGCGAAGGCCAGCACGGTGGTGATGCCGACCAGGCCCAGCGTCCACGGCAGGGCCTGGCCGACGATCGTGGTCACCGGCTCGCCGAGGGTCTGCCCGATCGACACCCCCCAGTGGCCGGTCAGCATGTTGCCGAGATAATCAATATACTGAATCCCCGCGTTCTGATTCGGCTTGAACCCGAACGAGGTGAGCATCTGCTGGAGCGTCTCCGAGGAGACCTTGCCGCGGGTCCGGTCGCGCAGCGCGTTGACCGGACTACCCGGCATGAACCTCGGGATGAAGAAGTTCAGGGTCAGCGCGGCCCACAGCGTGAGCAGGAAGAATCCGCCGCGCCTGAGCAGGTATCTCACGACTCTCGCCTCCTGGGCCGCGCCGGGCCTACTGGGCCGACCTGGAGTACAGGTGCAGCAGCACCTGCTCGACGTCGGGGAAGTTGAACGCCGCGGGCTGGGCGTACTGGTTCTGCGCGCTCGGCCAGCCGCCGAGGTCCGAGGTGTTGTACTGGAACCAGTCCACCGACTCGGTCACCGGGATCAGCGGCACGTCGCGGACCATCGCGGCCTCGACCTGCTTCATGATGGAGACCTGTCCGGCGTCGTCCGCAGTCGCGTACTGGTTGAACAGGGTGTCGACGGCGGAGTTGCTGTAGCGCTCGTAGTTGCCGTTCGCGGTCTGGCCGAGCGGCGCGCTGTTGGCCGAGTCGAGCATCTCGCGCAGCTCGTAGTACGGCGTCGGGCCGCCGGTCGGCTCGCCGTAGTAGGCCAGGTCGAAGTCGCCGGTGAACAGCTTCGTGTCAAAGGTCTGCTGAGCCAGGTCGGAGACGTTGAGGTTGATGCCGATCGGGGCGAGCTCCTGCTTGATGACCGCGAGCGAGGCGTCCCAGTCGGTGTAGCCGGTGATGGTGATGACCGTCAGGTTCAGCGGGTGCGACGGCGAGTAGCCCGCGCTCGCCAGCAGCGTCGCAGCCTTCTGCTGGTCCGGCTTGTCATACCCGGCCGAACTGACCGCCGAGGCGTCGTAGTACTTCTGGAACGTCGGCAGCACCACTCCGCTCTGGTTGGCCGGCGGCTCCTCGCCGCCCTCGCCGATCGCCGCGATCTGGGTGCGGTCGATCGCCGTCGCAATGGCCTGACGCACCGCCAGCGTGCTGGTCGCCTTGTGCGAGGGATCGAGGTTGGGGAAGATCGAGACGTTCAACACCGGCGGCGACCAGGTGTGGTTGTCGGCGGACTTGGCCAGGTAGAACTGCTGGATCCCGGGGATGTACTGGCTGCCCCACTGGGCCTTGCCCGAGGCCAGGTCCAGGTTCGCCGGGCCGTTGTCCAGGTACGCCGGGTACTCGATCTTCTGGACGTACGGCTTGCCGGCCTGCCAGTAGTCCGGGTTCGCCGTGTACTGGATGTTGTTCGCGGAGCAGGGGTTCACCAGGAACGGGCCCGTGCCCACCGGGTTCGAGTCAGCCCACGTATCGGGATGTGCCGCCGCATCGCCAGCGGAGAAGATGTGCTTGGGGACGATCGCGACCTGGTCGGCGAAGAAGTAGAAGTACGGCTGCGCGGACTGCTTGAAGTCCATCGTCACCGTGTTGCCCGAGGCGGTGACGCTCTCCAGCCCGGCCGCGGACCACAGGGCATAGAGGTCCGTCGCAGGGGTCTGCTTCATTAGGTTAAAGGTGAACGCGACGTCGTCCGCGGTGAACGGCTGCCCGTCGCTCCACTTCACCCCGCCGCGGATGGTGAACACGATCGAGGTCTTGTCCGCGTTCCACTGGTAACCGGTGGCCAGCATCGGGGTCTCGGCCTGATTGTTGAGTTCGTCCACGAAGATCAGCGGCTCGTAGACGAAGCCGATGGACTCGGCGTACACGGCCGGGTTGAACGGGTTGAACTGGCAGGTCCAGGTCTGGCCCTGCTCGTTGGCGATGGTGACCGTGCCGCCCTTCTTGTGCGGGCCGTTGTCCGACACCGTGGAGCCGCCCGACGCAGAGCCCTTGTGCTGCGTACTGGAACAGCCGGCCACGGCCAGGACCGCCGCGGCCGCGACGGCGACGAGTTTTGTGCCTTTCATTGCTCCCAGTCCCTTCGTGGAACCAACAAGACGAAGAAGTGCGGGCGTCATACCTCGGCGGTCTCGCGCGCGGCCGCCAGCCCGAGCGCGAGGGCCCCCATCAGCGGCGCGTCGTAGGGGAACGCGGCGCGCACGAGTTCGGGCGGGAAGGGGACCGCGGCGTCGAGGGCCCGGCGCAGGCCGTCGCGCAGCATGTCCCAGGAGCGCACCATGCCGCCGCCAACCGCGATGCGGGCCGGGTCGATCGCAATGGTGAGGTTGACCAGGTGGAACGACAGCTCGGCGATGAAGGACTCGAACAACCCCGCGAGCCGGGAGTCAGAGGCGACACGGGAAAACAATTCGTCGGCCCCGGACGCATGCGGCAGAAGCGCAGCTGCCTCCGTCATCAGAGCCTTGCCGCTGACGACGTCCTCCAGCAGCACCCGCTCCTCGGCAAGCCGCCAGACGTCGCCGCGCTCCCGCAGGTTGTACCCGATCTCCCCCGACGCGCCGTTGCGCCCGACGACCACAGTGCCAGCGGTGATGATCGCAACAGCGAGACCGGTGCCGAGGTTGAGGTAGATAGCGGGATCGCAGTCAGCCAAAGCGCCGGACGAGGCCTCGACCTGCGCGGCAGCCTTGACGTCAGTGGTGAGCCGAA
>NZ_DASZGI010000284.1:0-1982 GCF_035938995.1 Actinocrinis sp. | reverse complement strand
TGGTAGGCATCCGACGGCGCCACCACCTTCAAGCCGGGCACATGGACGAAATAGCTCTCCGGGCACTGGCCGTGCTGCGCTCCCCGGGTGGTCGCCCCGACTGGCGCCCGCATCACCATCGGCACCCGGATCTTCCCGCCGGACATGTAGCGGAGCTTCGCCGCCTGGTTGACCAGCTCATCCATGCACTCGAAAAGGAAGTCCGCGTACTGCATGTCGGCCACCGGGCGCATGCCGAGCACCGCGGCTCCCACCGCCGCGCCAGCGATCACTTTCTCGCTGATCGGCGTATCGATGATCCGCTCGTGCCCGAATTCCTCGACCAGGCCCAGGTAAACGCCGAACGCGCCGCCGAAACCGCCCTCGACGCCGATGTCCTCTCCCAGCAGGAACACTTCCGGGTCGCGGCGCATCTCCTCCGCGATCGCTTCTCGCAGCGCCTCGCCGATCGTCAGCCGCCGGGCCGCTGCCACCGCCTCAGGCATAGACATCCGCCGTCGCGTCGCCAGGCTCGGGAAACGGTGAACTGCGCGCGAACTCGACCGCGTCATCAAGCTCGGCCGTCACCTCTGCTTCAAGATGTCCCAGCGTGGCCTCGTCCAGACTCGCGCCGAGGACGAGCAGCGGATCTCGCGCCGCCCAGCGGGCTTCCTCCTCGCGGGTCCGGTACTCGCGCGCGTCACTGCGGCTGTGCCCGGTGAACCGGTAGGTCTTGCATTCCAGCAACGTGGGCCCGGCACCGGCCCGGGCCGCCGCCACGGCGTCACGTGCCGCCTCACGCACGGCCACCACGTCCATGCCGTCGACGATCCGCGCGGGCACGCCGTATGCCTTCGCGCGCTCGGCGACGTCAGGGATGAGCGCGACGCGGCCGTACGGCGTGGACGCGCCATACAAGTTGTTCTCGCAGACCAGCACCACCGGCAGCCGCTCGACCGCGGCGAAGTTAATCCCCTCGTGAAACGCGCCCTCGTTCGTCGCGCCGTCGCCGAAGAAACAGACCGCAACCTGGCGGCGGCGGCGAAGCTTCATGGCCAGTCCCAAGCCGGTCACCACTGTGTTGCCTCCGCCGACGATCGCGATCGCAGGCAGCATGCCCACTTCCGGGTCCCCCAGGTGCATCGAGCCACCCTTGCCTCCGCAGCAGCCGGTACGCCGGCCGTACAGTTCGGCCATCGCCGCGCGGGTACTCACGCCCTTGGCAAGCGCGTGTCCGTGCGGGCGATGCGTCGACGTGATCCAGTCGTCACGCGTCAGCACATCGCACACGCCAACCGCCACCGCCTCCTGCCCCTGGTACTGGTGCAGGGTTCCTGGGATCTCACCGTCAAGAAACAGCCGGTAGACACGCTCTTCGAACCGGCGTATCAGCAGCATCCGCCGGTACAGCGACTCCCGCAGCTCGCTGTCGGCAAGCGCGGCGGACTCGGTGCCGTCCTCATGCGAGTCCGCCGTCCCCCGGATATTGATCAAATGATCACTCATTGAACAAATGATGACAGTCAATCTAGGAGCCGGTCAAGAGCGCGCACAGGCGGGCGCCGGTGCGCGGCGCGGGTCATCCGTCGGCCAGCCGGGTGGCCCGCTCTATCCTGGGATCGGTGAAGATATCCAGGTCGTCCCGGCTATGGGTAGAGAATTCCGAGACGATCGCCCCCTCGTCCCCTGCCTGAAACCAGTGCAGCGTGTTAGGAGGAACCGTGTACTGTTCCCCAGGCCGCAGCACGATTTCATGCCACGCGGTGAACGTCCCGTCGGCGGGGACCCGGGCGTGCGGGTGCGGCGCGGGCTCCCCTTCCGTGTAGACGTACACCGTGCCCGTACGGCAGCGGAAGGTCTCCTCCTTCCCTGGCGTCCCGTCGAACGGCGGATGCCGGTGCTCCGGACAGATCTGGCGCGGGAACATCGCGATCTCCTTCGCGGCGACCCGCTCCGTGTTCACGTAGACGACGATCTCCAGGCCGGTCTCCTCCAGCTTCGAC
>NZ_DASZGI010000283.1:0-24808 GCF_035938995.1 Actinocrinis sp. | reverse complement strand
GGCGAGTGTTTTCCCTCAGGGACGCCGTGTACGGTTATCCGACGAATATGCAGGAAGACTTCCCAGGAAGCGCGGGCAGATGGCATCGCAGGCCAACAAGAAGGACGCGGCGTCGCGGCGGGCTCAGGTCGAGAAGCTGCGCCTCGAGCAGGCGCGGCAGGAGCGCCAGCGCAAAGTGCGGTTCGGCATCGGCGCCGGCGTGCTCGTCGCCGCGCTGGTCGGCGGCCTGGTCTGGCTGAGCGTGTCGAAGAGCAGCTCTTCCAGCAGCGGCCCCGCGCCCACCGGCCCGGCCGGCGCCCTGGCCCCGGTCTGGACCGGCCTGACAGGCCAGTCGATCGACGGCGTCTCCGCCAACACCTCGGAGCAGCTGGCCTACCACATCCACGCCCACCTGGCGATCTACATCAACGGCGCGGCCAAGACGGTCCCGTGGGGCATCGGCATCGCCCAGCCCTGGCAGACCCAGTCGGAAAGCGACGGCAGCACCTTCGTCACGAGCGGCGGCGCGTTCTATTACCTGCACACCCACGACGACACCGGCGTGATCCACATCGAGTCGCCGGTGCAGGTCACCTACACGCTCGGCCAGTTCTTCGCCGAGTGGAACCAGAAGCTGTCCGCGAACCAGATCGGCTCGTACACGGGCCCTGTCACCGCGTACATCAACGGCACCAAGGTCTCCGGCGACCCCTCCGCGATCCAGCTGACCGCGCACGAGGTCGTTCAGCTCGACCTCGGCAAGAACGTGACGCCGCAGCCCTACGTCTTCGCCAGCGGCCTGTAGCCGACTGCGGTCTGCGCCCAGACCCGCGTCAGGGTACAGACAAGGTCCGGTTCCGCGCAGCGCCGAGCGGGTAGGTGAGTACACCGGGACACCGGACCTCACCCTGCTGGGGGTTATTCGATGGGCGCTGACGTGTGCGTGGTCGGCGCCGGGGTTTCCGGCCTCACCGTCGCCGCGGAACTGACGGAAGCAGGCCTCGGAGTCACCGTCCTCGAAGCGTCCGGACACGTGGGCGGTAGGGCGGTGGACCATACCGTCGACGGTTATGTACTCGCTGACGGCTGCCACCTGTTGCACACCTCATGGCCTGCACTGCGCCGGGCGGTCCCGTGGACGGAGCTGGCCATGCGCGGCTTCTCCCCGGGCGTACGCGTGCACCTTGCCGGGCGCAGCCTGCGCTTCGGCGCCGCACCCACCCGACCCCAACAGACCATCTCCGCCCTGCGCACCCCACTCGGCACCGCCGCGGACAAGGCCCGGCTATCGAAACTTCTTTATAAGCTTGCCTCGAACGGCCCGGAGAAGGCGCTGGCGGGAGCGGAGCAGCCGTCCTCGGACTTCTTCGGCGAGCGCGGTTTCTCGGCCGAGCTGATCGACCAGTTCCTGCGCCCCTACCTGGCCGGGCTGGCCGGCGACGAGGACCTGGCCACCTCATCCCGGGGCGCCGACTGGCTGCTGCGCATGCTGGTGCGCGGACGGTTCGCGGTGCCTGGCGGCGGCGTCGGGCGGATAGCGCGGCTGCTGGTCCGGCGCCTGCCCGTCGATGCGATCCGCCTCGGCACAAGGGTTCACGCGGTGCGCGCGGACCGGGTCGAGACGTCCGACGGCGAGGTGCGCGCCTCGGCCGTGGTCGTGGCGGCCGACCCGCTGAACGCCGTCGAGCTGTTCCCCGGGCTGCACGAGCCGCGCATGCGCGCCGTCACCACGCTCTGGCACACGACCGACGACGCCGACGTACCGCCCGACCCGGACCGCTCCCCCGCGGTGTTCGTGGACGCCGATCCCGGCTCACCAGTGGCGCGCACGGCCGTGGTGAGCCGCGCCGCGCCGGGCCTGGCACCGCCCGGCCGAGCCCTCGTGGCCACGGTTGTATTCGGCGAGGACGGCAAGCGGCATGACGCGCTCGACCGGGCGGTGCACGCCCGCCTGGCGACGCTCTACGGGCCGCAGGCGGCACGCTGGGAGACGCTCGACATCCGGCACGTCGAGCACGCGGTCGTCAGTATGCAGTCCCCGCACAACTTTGCCCGGCCGGTCCGCCTTATCAACGGGCTCTATGTCTGTGGGGACCACCGCGACCTGCCGAACATCGAGGGCGCTATAGCCTCCGCACACCGGACCGCGGAGGCCGTGCTGACGGACTTTCGGGTGCGTCGCAAGGGCGATGCTGGCCGTGGAGCCGCACAGCCGTCTTAGGACCTCTCAGCTGCCTTGGGCGCTCTCACTCCGCCTCGCCGGGGTACCGCAAGCCGAAGCGCCTTCGCGCCGCGTCCATCGTGCGCATCACGGCCAGCGTCTCGTCCAGCGGGATCACCGGGCTCTGCGTCAGGCCCGCGCGCACGCAGCGGCCGACCTCCGCGGCCTGATGCCGCAACCCGTTGCCCTCGTGGGTGAATTCGAAGGTTTCCGCCCCGTCCGCCATGCCGTCCGCGCCGTAGTGGGTCAGAATCACCGGGCTGGTGCGGTGCCAGACGTGCGGCACGTCGATGCGTCCCTTCGTACCCGTGATCGACGCGGCGTTCGCGCTCTCGGCGTCCAGCGCCGTGGTGATCAGGGCGTGCGCGCCGCCGCGGTGGCCGAGCAGGAGCGATGTCTGCGCATCGACTCCGGTGACGGCGGGAAGTGCCAGCGCCTTGACCCGGTCCGGTTCCCCGAGAAGCATCGACACGAACGAGACCGGATACACGCCGAGGTCGAGAAGGGCGCCGCCACCGAGCTCCGGGGCGAGGACGCGGTGCGTCGGGTCCGTGCTGAGGATCGAGCCGCGATCGGCGATCACCGACCGGATCTCCCCGATCCGCCCCTGCGCCACCAGCTCGCGCACCTTCGCGAAGTGCGGCAGGAAGCGCACCCACATCGCTTCCATCAGGAACGTGCCCGCCGCCCGGGCCGCCTCGACCATCCGCCGCGCCTCGGCCTCGTTGACCGTGAACGGCTTCTCTACCAGGACGGCCTTCCCGGCGGCGATCGCCGTCAGTGCGGTCTCGCAGTGCCCAACGTGCGGCACCGCCACATATACGGCGTCTACGTCGGGGTCGGCTGCCAGCGCCTCGTAGCCCTCGTGCCGGTGCGCGATGCCGAAGCGGTCGCCGAACGCATCCGCGGACGCCTGAGACCGGGAGCCGACCGCGACGAGCTCGGCATCGGGAAGGCGGGCGAGATCTTCGGCGAACACGGACGCAATGCCCCCCGTGCCGGCGATCCCCCACCGGAACCGTTCAGCCATCGCCTGATGCTCCAATCCGCTGCGTTCCCGGGACGGGCGTTCGACCCCGACACCGGAGTCGGCGCCAACGATAGCCGCGAGGGGCGACTCAGAGTGTGAGCGAAATCACCAGGCTAGAAGGGGCGCATTCCGCCATTCGCGGCGTGCTCGATTGCGGGCGCTCAGGGCCTCGCCGCGGCGTCGTAGAGTCTTAACCGTGGGCGAACTCGAAATCATCCACGCCGGATTCGGCGATCAGGCGGTCGACTACCAGGCCGCATGGGACGACCAGCGGGCGCGGCACGCCGCGCGGGTCGCGGGGACTGTGCCGGACGCGGTGATCCTGCTCGAGCACCCGCCCGTCTACACCGCGGGCAAGCGCACCGAGGCGCTGGACCGGCCGCTCGACGGCACGCCGGTCGTCGAGGTGGACCGCGGTGGGAAGATCACCTGGCACGGCCCCGGCCAACTGGTCGGATATCCGATCGTGCGGCTGCCCGAGGGCGTGTACGTGGTGGACTTCGTCCGCCGGGTCGAGCAGGTGATCATTGACGCCTGCGCGGACCTAGGGCTTGAGACCATCCGGGTGGCCGGGCGCTCCGGGGTCTGGGTACCGGGCCGCGACGGGACGCAGGACCGCAAGGTCGCCGCGCTCGGACTGCGATTCGCTCAGGGTGTCACGATGCACGGTTTCGCGGTGAATTGCGACAATGATCTGGATTGGTTCGACCGGATCGTGCCGTGCGGAATCCGTGACGCGAGCGTCACAACCCTGAGCGAGGAACTGGGCCGCCGGGTGACCGTTGCCGAGTTCCTGGCGGTCGTCGAGCCGCATTTGCATCTCTTGACCGAGCCTAAAGGCACGGCCACCGACCGGGTCAGGGCCGCGCGGCTCGCGGCGTAGGCTGGACCGGCTGACCACGAAGCACGAGGAGAACCGGGCGTGACCGCCGTCGACGACACCACCCCCGTCACCGACACCACTGTCACCAACAGCGCTGTCACCACTGCCGACGCCCCGATCACCGTCGGGCCGGACGGCCGCAAGCTGCTGCGGCTCGAGGTGCGCAACAGCGCCACCCCGATCGAGAAGAAGCCGTCCTGGATCAAGACCCGGGCGAAGATGGGACCGGAGTACTCCCACCTGCGCGACCTGGTCAAGCGCGAGGGCTTGCACACGGTCTGCCAGGAGGCCGGCTGCCCCAACATCTTCGAGTGCTGGGAAGACCGCGAGGCGACCTTCCTGATCGGCGGCGAGCAGTGCACCCGCCGCTGCGACTTCTGCCAGATCGACACCGGCAAGCCGGCCGCCCTCGACCGGGACGAGCCGCGCCGGGTCGGCGAGTCGGTCGCGTCGATGGGCCTTAAGTACGCGACCGTGACCGGCGTCGCCCGCGACGACCTGCCGGACGGCGGCGCCTGGCTCTACGCCGAGACGGTGCGCGAGATCCACAAGCAGGTGCCCGGCTGCGGCGTCGAGCTGCTGATCCCCGACTTCAACGGGGTCCCCGAACTTCTGGACGAGGTCTTCGCAGCGGCGCCGGAAGTGCTCGCGCACAACGTGGAGACCGTACCGCGCATCTTCAAGCGCATCCGCCCCGGCTTCCGGTATGAGCGCTCGCTGGACGTCATCCGCCAGGCCCGCGCCGCCGGCCTGGTGACCAAGTCGAACCTGATCCTGGGCATGGGCGAGGAGCCCGAGGAAATTTCCCAGGCGCTGCGCGACTTGTACGAAGCGGGTTGCGAACTCATCACCATCACCCAGTACCTGCGGCCGTCGCCGCGTCACCACCCGGTGGTGCGGTGGGTGAAACCGGAGGAGTTCGTGGAGCTGAAGGAGCAGGCCGAGGCGATCGGCTTCGCCGGGGTGATGTCCGGGCCGCTGGTGCGTTCGTCGTACCGGGCCGGGCGTCTGTACCAGCAAGCCGTTGCGGCGCGAAACAGCTGACTTACGGTGCACGGCGCTGTGCACCACAGGCGCAGCCGCGCAGGGCTTGCGCCAGTGCTCTGACCGGGATCGATAAGGCTTGATGGCGTGGAGAGGATTCCCCGCGACCGTCACGCCGAATTGACCGGTGGGAAGTGATTTGGTAACACGGAGTATCGAACGTGGTGGGTGCGGGTCCGCCATGAACTCGGGCGAAGACGCTCAAGCGAGAGGCGATCTGCGTCCTTGAGTATTGAGTCTCGACAACCCCAGTGGACGACCCGCGCGGCAGACATCTCGGCATCGTCGCCAGTGCAGTGCAGCGCCACACTGACCAACAGTCCTTGGAACAGGGGGTAAGACGACGATGACGGTGACGACCAACCCGTCTGCCGTGGTTGGCGCTCAGGCTTACGGCGCTCTGCAGGCGCAGCGGCGTTCGGCCGTGCGCACGATGCTCACCACGGTGGAGCGGGTCATCTTCCGGGGCGACGGGCTCGCGGTGGCCCGGGCGAACGCGTGGGCCGCGGTCCAGGAGGACCGGGAGCGGGCCCGGGTGCGTGCGAAGGCCACTGCCGACCTCGGTTCCGGTAGCCCGCGCGGGTGACAACGCCCCTCGTTCGGCCGCACGGATACCGAAACAATCACGGCCCCTTAGGCGGTGCGGTGACTCCCCCCGCGGGGACATATCCTTCTGAGCATGGCGCGTAACACCTCCTCGGACTCGGCTGTCGACCCGACGGCCCAGCCCGACCCGCCGAAGGGTCGGCTCAAGCAGCTCGTCTACGCCTACCGGATGACCAAGGACATCGATCCTCGGCTCCCCGTGGCAGTCTTCGGCTGGGGAGCCGGCGTCGGCGTCGTGCTCTTCGCGCTGCTTTTCGTGCTGCTGCACGGCAACGTCGTCGGCATCGTCTTCGCCGCGGTCTTTGGCATCCTCGGCGGCGGCCTGACGGCCCTGTCGGTCCTCTCCCGCCGCGTCCAGCGGTCCGCCTACAGCCGGATCGACGGCCAGCCCGGCGCGGCCGCAGCGGTGCTGGAGCAGAGCCTGAAGCGGGGCTGGGCGATGACCCCGGCGGTGCAGTTCAACCGGCAGCAGGACCTGGTGCACCGGCTCATCGGCCGGGCCGGCATCCTGCTGATCGCGGAGGGCGACCCGAACCGGGTCGGCCAGCTGGTCACCGCAGAGCGCAAGGCGATCGCCCGGTACCTCGGCCCCGACGTCGAGGTGGAAGCGCTGACGGTGGGCGACGACACGGCGGCCGGGCAGGTGCCGCTGAGCAAGCTCTCCCAGACGGTCACCCGGCGCGGTCTGCGCGGCCGTTCGAAGCTGACGCAGCTTCAGGTGTCCGAGTACGCCAAGCGGTTGGCCGCGATCAGCAGCGGCCCGATGGCGAACCTGCCGAAGGGCCCGATCCCGCGCGGCGGCCGGATCCCCCGCGGCAACATTCGCTAGGCCCCGTTCCTCCTGCGGCTTCGCTCCTCCGTCAGCGTCGCGGCCGCTGCCTTGCCCACCTGCCTACCTACGCGGGCAGCTATCGGAGCACCACGACCGTCCCCGCCAGCCGATCATGCAGTCCGCGCCCGTCCCGGTCCCACACCACCGCCGGGATCAGCGGCAGCAGCAACAGGGTCCGCACGATGACGTGAAGCGGCGTCAGCGGCCCGCCCAGCTTCCCCACACGCATGCCGAACAACCGCTTGCCGATCGTGTATCCGAGCGTCGAGAGCAAGAGCAGCTGCTCCGCGCCGAAGATCGCGAGCGTGCCCCACGTGCCGGCCGCCGTCCCCGGGTGCCACCCGAAGGCGACCGCGATCAGCTCCGCGATGATCCAGTCCACCATCAAGGCGCCCAGCCTGCGCCCCTGCGACGCGAGCGAGCCCGGCCCCGACTCCGGCAGCCCGAGCCGCTCCCCGCGGTAGCCGGACTCCTCTCCCGCGCCCGACTCGATGCGCGGCCCTTCCAGCCATCCGCCGAGGGCCGTGCGAGCGGAGGCGGGCCCAGGCTTGGGCGTGGACGCCGGAGTCTGTGTCATGGCTCCACGGTAGCCCTTCGAAACATTCCGGCCCGCGCCAGGCCCCACACCCGCCTAGCCGTCCCACGTGCCCGTGGCGATCACCGAATCACCCGGCGCCGGGTGCCAGACTCGCCGCGTGCGCATCCCTCCCCACCCCGGAACCAGGCGTGTAACGTGGCGGAAACAAAAGGGACATGGGCGGGAAATCGCCTCTCCCTACTGTTCCCAGCCAAGAGCCTGGTTCGCATCCATGGCCCTGGGCGGGAGCTGCCGAGCCGTGTGGGGGCCCGCGCGCGACTCGCCATCACGCAAAGTACACAACCAGCCCCCACTTTCGGTCGATCGCCCGGAGCCGGCACGGCCGGTCACGCCCCGGGTCGAGGAGGAGAAGAGTGACATTCCAGAACGCCGACGAGGTGCTCAAGTACCTCAGTGACGAAGGCGTCAAATTCGTGGACGTCCGGTTCTGCGATCTGCCCGGCGTCATGCAGCACTTCACGGTGCCTGTCGAGTCGTTCGGCGCCAAGGTCTTCACGGAGGGCCTGGCCTTCGACGGCTCGTCCATCCGCGGGTTCCAGGCGATCCACGAGTCGGACATGCAGTTGCTCCCCGACCCGGCCACCGCGCGGATCGACCCGTTCCGCAAGGAGAAGACGCTCAACGTCAACTTCTTCATCCACGACCCGCTGACCGGTGAGGCCTACTCCCGGGACCCGCGGAACGTGGCGAAGAAGGCCGAGGCGTACCTCAAGAGCTCCGGCATCGCCGACACCGCCTACTTCGGCCCCGAGGCGGAGTTCTACGTCTTCGACTCGATCCGCTTCGACAGCAGCGTGAACGAGTCCTTCTACCACATCGACTCCGAGTCCGGGCACTGGAACACCGGGCGCCAGGAGGAGGGCGGCAACCTCGGCTACAAGGTCCGCTACAAGGGCGGATACTTCCCGGTCGCGCCCTACGACCACTACGGCGACCTGCGCGACGAGATCGTGCTCGCGCTCCAGGGCATGGGCCTCGAGGTCGAGCGGGCGCACCACGAGGTCGGCACCGCCGGCCAGGCCGAGATCAACTACAAGTTCAACACCCTGCTGCACGCGGCCGACGACCTGATGCTGTTCAAGTACGTGGTCAAGAACGTCGCGCTGGCGAACGGCAAGACCGCGACCTTCATGCCGAAGCCGCTGTTCGGCGACAACGGCTCGGGCATGCACACGCACCAGTCGCTGTGGAAGGACGGCTCGCCGCTCTTCTACGACGAGATCGGCTACGCGGGCCTGTCGGACACCGCCCGCTACTACATCGGCGGCCTGCTCAAGCACGCCCCGAGCCTGCTGGCCTTCACCAACCCGACGGTGAACAGCTACCACCGCCTGGTGCCCGGCTTCGAGGCCCCGGTCAACCTGGTCTACTCGCAGCGCAACCGGTCGGCGTGCATCCGCATCCCGATCACCGGCAACAACCCGAAGGCCAAGCGCATCGAGTTCCGCGTCCCGGACTCGTCCGGCAACCCGTACCTGGCCTTCTCCGCGATGGTCCTGGCCGGTCTCGACGGCATCAAGAACAAGGTCGAGCCGATCGCGCCGGTCGACAAGGACCTCTACGAGCTGCCCCCGGACGAGCACGCCGCGGTCCCCCAGGTCCCCGGCTCCCTGGACGGCGTCCTGGACTCCCTCGAGGCGGACCACGACTACCTCACCGCCGGCGGCGTGTTCACCCCGGACCTGATCGAGACCTGGATCGCCTACAAGCGCTCCGCGGAGATCGACCCGATCCGCCAGCGCCCGCACCCGTACGAGTTCGACCTGTACTACGACATCTAGACACCTTCTCTGACCTGCGGAAACGTGTAGATGCACCCGGAGTTCGAACTCGCCTGACTCAGGCTCGTGGCCTGCAGGTTTATCCGGAAATACAGCTTCGAAACCGGCTCGTTCCCCGTTCATGTGGGGTGTGATCTCGGACGAAGTAAGCCGTACTGAACAGAAAAGCCGACGATCGGCCCGACTCCTGTCGCATGTGGGGTCGGGCCGATCGTCGTTGCACGATGCGGCCAGTTGAATGCGGTTCTCGGTGTTCCCATCGTTCCCATCGAACTCAACTGCCGTACATCGCCGCTGCCATGCTGGGTGCGCCTGCGCAACGACGTGACATTCGATCTGTAGAAAGCCGCCGTCTGCGACGCAGCCGAGCACATCTGTCTGCCGGAGGTCGATGAGCAAGGCGTGCAGAGCCTGAAGTTCAACGCCGCGCTTGCACCACGGCTGGCTGCCGCGACGCTGGCAAGCCGGTTGGCTGACGTCGAAGGCGCGCTGGCGGCCTTGGCCACACCTCAGCGCTTCATCGTGCGTTGAACCCGTGCGACATGATGTATCGCAGCTCAGAGCGGCGCGCTCGCCTCGGGTGAGGCGCACGCCGTGCGGTTACGGCGTCAGCTATGGGGTCGTGCGGGCTCGGCTACGCTGGGCCCAGAAGTCCGCTGACCTCGGTTCTCCCTTCCCGCTTGGAGACGCGGTGCGATTCCTTTACGAGCCCGACGAAGAAGAGCTCTTCGAGCAGACCCGTGATCTGCTCGTCGACGATTTCGCACGCGCGAGGCAGAAAGCTGATGCCACGGCCGTCGGCGGACTCGCGGACGATCTCGCGCCGTTCGTCGCGCAGTGCGCTTGCGACTACCGGTTCCAGACCGGGGACGGGCTGCTGACTCGCTGGTCGGAACCTCTGGTGCACGGCTTCCTCCTGGAGTTCATGGTTCGCAAGGTCACTCTGGCGCTCGGCGATGTGCCAGCTGTCGTCCCGAGCCTGTGCGCGTGGTTCGGCTACCTGTCGGACACCGGGCAACTCGACCCGCGCGGCGAGGCGGCGGCACGGCTCGTCGATATCGCCACGGAGCTCGCGCCGCAGGCCGAAGCGGCGATGAGGGATCCCGAGCAGTGGGGCATCGCGAAGTTCTGGATGACGACGGCTCTGGAGCGCGGTATCGACATGGAAGACGAGCGCGCGCTCAATCGCTTCCTTCAGTCGGCGCGCGAAGGCGAGGTCGGCGTCGACGAGGATTTGGTACAGCGGATCGCCGCGCGGCATCAGGAACGCGTTCTGTTCGAGCAGTTCGGCTTCGAGGGGCGGACCGGGCGAGCGCGCACGTACTCGGCAGAAACCGGGCCGCGCATGATGCGGCAGCTTCCAGTGGTGCTCGCCTCCCGGGGCGAACTCACGGCGGCCGCTTCGCGGATCGCGCTCGTGCACGATCTGCGCGCGTTCGTGGAGTGGGTCGGCGATTCGCGCGCGCTGAAGAAGGACGGGACGCTGCGGGCGGCCGACCTGCGCGAGGCGGCGTCCACGCTACGGCCGGACGCGGACGCGCAGGCGCGAAAGCCGGAGCCGGGTTCGAGGCCCCGCGACAACACGCACGAGTGGAAACCGGATCCAGAACTGCTGCTCGCGTGGGCACTGGCGGCGCGGCTGGTCAAGGTGCGCAAGGGCGAACTGAGCCGGGTGAAGTCGGCCGCCGGAACGCTGCGAGACGAGATCGCGTTGTGGGTTCGCGCGTTCGCCGCGATCGCGGACTTGGGAGAGCGACTGCTGTCGTACGACTCGTTCCTCGGCCCCGGACTCGCGCTCGTGCTTCCGGACATCCTGGCCGCGCTCTACAGCCTGGAGGAGCCGGCCGAGCTGAGCATACTGCGTTTCTCGGTGTACCAGGCGGCCGAGCCGGCGCCGCTGTTCGGCCTAGCGGCCGAACGGCTCTCGCCGGCCGATCGGGCCGCCGTGGATCTCGAACTGGATCGGCTGCTCGGGTTCCTGCGCGACGTCGGAGCCGTCGAGTTCTACCGGGGTCAGGGCAACGCTGCGAAGCCGGACGCTGCGGTTCGTCCGGCGGACGCCGCCGCGGTGGCGCTGACTCCACTGGGCAGCTACGGCGTGTACCGCGCGCTCAAGAACCTCGGGCGGCATCTGCCAGCGGTAGGCGAGCTGACCGGCGCGGACGCGTCCGGGCTGCTGTCCGTCCTCTACGACGAGTACACCCCGGATACGGTCGCGAAGGAGCTCGCCCTGTGGCGCGCTGCGCAGCCATCGCGCGGACAGGCGGACGAACGGCTGCGGCAGGCGTTGCGCCGCGTCCCCTTCGAACAGCGACGTTACGCGATGCTGCACATGCTCTTCGACGCCCTGCCCGGCAAGGAAGGGGAAGCATTTACCAGGTCTCTGCGAACCGACCCACAGCTCGGCGCACTCGCGCTGGGACTGCTGCTGGAAGAGGGCCTCGCGTCACCGGACGAGCAGGCTGCCGAGGACGTGGCCGGGGCAATGGTCGGAACCTTGGCCGCGCTCTTGGCATCACTCGGGCCCCAGGGTCTGATCGAGCAGCTCAAGACGATGGAACCCGAACTGCAGGAAGCTCTCGTCGACGCCTTGGCCGAAGCCGCGCATCCGAGCTCGTTCGCATTGCTCGACACGATCGCCGTGCGCCACCCGGACCGGCGCATCTCGAAGCGCGCACGCAGGAAGCGAATCAAAGTCGCGAACTGACTGTTCCCCTCAGGCGGGGCGATAAGACCAGGAGTGGTGGACCGCCACGCGAATGGTTACGAATCTTCGCGGCTCACCGGCGCCCGGTACCGGTGAGCATCCGACGTGTCTCGGGCCGCCCGGCCGCTCCCGACCGCGCGGTGCAGTGCAGTCTCGATCCAGCCGAAGCCGATCCGTTCCTGCTCCAGTCGGACGGCGGGGCCGGGCACCTGCTGCGCGAGATCGCGGTACAACTGCTGTTCGTCGGCGGTCAGCAGCGGCAGGTCGGCGCCGGTGATCGTGGTCTCGCGGACCCACTGGGAGCGGTGGCGCATGAGCGTGGCCCGGTCCATGAGCACCGATCGCGCCGCCGGGAACGCCGCGCGCAGCCGGTTCAGGATGGCGAATCCGTGCGTGTCGATGTCTCCCCAGTAGAGCAGATCGCGATCGGCGAGCCAGGCCAACGGCGCGAGCCGGTTCACGGCGTAACCGCCGCCCCAGATGGCGACCGTGTCCGGTAGCGGGGGCAGCGCGAGATAGGTTGTCTCGTTCTCGACCACGAGGACGCGGGACGCCGCCAGGGGATGCTCGGCGAGCTCGCTCACGCGCAGCGACGCCTCGGTGAAGGGACCGATCAGGGTCACGGAGGGGTCGAGAGTACGTGCCCTGATGTACTCCGGCTTGGGCTCGAACCGGAAGCGGCGGACGAAGTCCGTGCGCGGCGCGGCCTGCTCGATGCGCGCGGGATCGAGCGTGACCTCCAGCAGGTCCGTGAGGACCGCGCGGTTCGCCTCGATGAACTTGGTGTCGACGCCGGGCACGTCGACCTGCCGGACGTACAGGCCCGGCCGCTGGTGCCGCTCGATCCAAGCCACGGCGGCCAGCAGAGCGCTCCAACGCCCGGCATGGCCGAGGGCTTTGATCGGGTTCGCGGCCGCCCAGTCCCGGACCGCGGGCAGGTCCCGGGCCTGGGCTTGGGCGAGCAGGCCGGTGAACCGCCGGACGGTCGCGGCGACGCCCAGGGCGGTCCACAACTGTTCGTATCCGTCGACCCAGGCGCGCGCAGGGAGCCGGTTGGCGCCGATGATCCGGCCGCCGACCTCCCGGTACTCCAACCGGACGCCCTGCGGCGCGGCGCACTCCCAAGCGCGCACCCAGGCGCGTGCGGTCTCGAACATCGCGCCGAGTTCGCCTGCCGTCGGGCCGCGCAGCGCAATGCCTACGGGCTCGAAGTCGGCGCCGAGCGCGAGCGAGATCAGGAACTCCCCTCGGTCGAACCGCTTGTGCAGCTTGGCGACGACGTCTTTCGGCGTGGTCCATCGGCCGGAGTCCGACGTTCCCGCCGCGGTCTCAGGCATCGGCCGCCTCGGCCGCCGCTACCGCGTGGGCGGCGCGGCGTGCGCGGTATTCGGTGATGGTCAGCGTCTGGAGTCGGGAATCGGCGCCGGTGGGGTTGTCCACGAACCCGACCGCGGACACGTACGGCTCGATGACGTGGATCTTCTGCAGTGGTGTGACGATGAGCAGTTGCAGGCCCAGGCGCTCGAACAGGCCGAGGGCGTAGCGGGTCGACTCGTCGGAGCCGCGGCCGAACGCCTCGTCGATGACGACGAAACGGAACGTGCGCACTGCGCCGCCGGACGCGTCCAGGCGGAACTGATAGGCCAGCGAGGAGGCGAGAATCGTGTAGGCGAGTTTCTCCTTCTGCCCGCCGGACTTGCCGCCGGAGCCGGTGTAGTTCTCGTGCTCCTCGTCGGTCTCGCGCCACCGTTCGGAGGCCGCGAACACCGACCAGTTGCGCACGTCGGTGACGCGTCTGGCCCACGCCTTGTCGGCCTCGGTCTGGCCTGGCCTGCCCTTGAACCGTTCGATGAGCGCCTTGACCTGCAGGAATTTGCGCTCCGAGTACGCCTCGTCACCCTCGCCCGAGACGGTGTCCTCGGTACAGGCGCGCAGCGCCGTCCGGAAGTCGCGCACCTCGACGTTGGGCGAGGCGTGCGCCTGCAGCCGGATGTAGCGTCCGGGGTTGTAGTCGATGCCTGTCAGGGAGGCGTTGATGACCTCGATGCGCTCCTTGATGAGCTTGTCCTGCTTGAGCAGCTGGGACTGGAATCCGGCGATGTCGCGGATCGTGTTCGTGTTCAGATACGACTTGAACTGCGCCTCGAACCGCGGCAGATCGTCGGCGATCAGGCGCTGGTGCAGAGCGCGGTACTCCCCCGCCGCCTCGACCGAGGCGTCCATCTCGGCGGTCTCGGCCGGGTAGCGGTCGCGGAACCGGCCCATCGTCGCGACCATCCGGTTGGCCGCGGCGGTCTGCTGGCGCGCGGACCGCTCCCGTTCGTCGGTCAGTTTCGCGGCCAGGTCCGTCGCGAGCCGGTCGTAACCGGCCGCGTCCGGCGGGTGTCCGCGCCCGGCCAGCTCGTCGAGCGCGGGGAAGTGCTCGATCGCCGACGCGCGATCCGGCTCGGCGAGGACGGCTTGAGCGTCGGCCAGGCCGGTCTCGGCTTCGGTGAGCGCGGCGTCGGTCTTGGCCCGGTCGCCGACCAGATCCTCCAGCAGCCGCTCCTGCTCGCCGATCTCGCCGGCGACGGATTCCAGCTCGGCCTCGATCCGCGCCAGTTCCCGGTTGGCGGCCTGGAGCTGCCGCTTCTCCGCGTCGAGGGCTGAGATCTGGTTCACCGCCTGCTGCCAGTCCAGCTCGGCGAAGTCGGTGAACTCCTCCAGCTTCGACAGCACGCTGAGGCGCGCCGACGCGGCCTTCATGTCGGCGTCGGCGGCCAGGCGCTGCTGTTCGAGCCCGGTGATCCGGTTCTGCAGGGCCGCGGCCTGGTCGAGCAGCGCCTCGATCTTGCGCTCGTTGCTCCAGCCCAATACGTATGAGGAGCGGTCGTCGATACGCGCGGTGTCGTTCTTCTCGTGCCGGCCGCCCGGTTCCTTGATCTGGCCGGCCCTGGTCACCGCGCGCTCGGCGCGGCGGAACTCGGCCATGGAGCCGACGCACAGATGCCCGGCGCGATGCGCCAATTCGGCCTCGAGCCAGGCGGTGAACGGACCGTCGGCGACCTCAAGCTTGGCGGACAGCCGACGCGCGGCATCGGCGTCGGCGGCGGGAAGTGCGCGTGGCGTGGCGCTGACGCGGTAGTAGACGAAGCGGGTGCCGAGGTGGTGCGCGTCCATCCAGTCGGAGACGGCGGCATAGTGCTCGCCGCGCACGAGGAGCGAGAGGGCGAAACCGCGCAGCACGCGCTCGGCCGCGCCTTCCCAGTCGGCCTCCTGCGGCCGCACCTGGAGCAGTTCGCCGGCGAACGGCAGGTCGTCGGCCGACAGACCGAGCTCCGAGCACAACCGGTCCCGGACCTCCAGGGTACGGCGCGGGATGCTGCTGCGCCGCGCTTGGAGGCTGCGCAGTTCGTCGCGCAGCTCGCCGGATTCGTCGTCGGCCTTGCGGCGCTCGACGGCCACGTCGGTGAGCCGGTTGCGGGCCTCGGCGTCCGCCTGATCGGCTTTCGCGCGGGCCTCGGCCAGCTCGGCGCGCCGCACAGTGAACTGCGTAGCGCTCTGTACCTGCGGAAGTTCCGCCTCGGCCAGCAGGGCGTCGAACCGCCGGGCCTTGGCCAGCCGACGGTCGCGCCGGTCCTCTGCTTCGGCGAGGAGGCGGTCGAGCTGGGCGATCCGCTCGCCTCCGTGTCCGGCGCGCTCCAGCCGCAGCGCGTCGGCCCGCTCACGCAGGTACGCCACTGCGGCCTTGGCCTTGTCGATCGAGCCTCGGAACGTTTCCGCGTCGCGGCTCAACTGCTCGATGCGCTTCGTCAGCAGTCTGCTGCGGCCTTGCGCGGACCAGTACCGGAGGGCGTCGCGGCGGGCCGCGAGGCTCGCCATGCGCGCTGCGAGCCGGTCGTACTCGCCGGCATCCGCCAGCAGCGGCTCCAGTTCGGCCAGCTGAGTGCGGGCCTTGACCACGGCTTCGTGCGCCCGGGTCAGATCGTCGAAGTGGGCGACCATGTCGTCGGTCCACCGCGCCGCGTCGAAGGGTTCGAGCATGTGTGTGCGGACGAAGTCGTTGAGGTCGCCGACGGCCTTCATCGACACCGTCTGGTGGAACAGGTCCATCGCCTGGTCCGACTCGATGCCGAGGCGGCGGTGGAAGTCCTTACCGTAGTCGGGGAACGAGTCGTGGATGCGCGCGCCGCGGCCGCGCAACTGCCTGCGCAGCGCGGTCGTCTCCGCGCCGAACCCGGTGAAGTCCCGCGCGATCGTCAGGGCACGATCGCAGACGGTGAAGAAGCGGTCCGGCTGCCCGGCCACGCCGTCGCGCAGCCAGAACACCTGCGCCAGGCTGACCTCCTCGCCCAGCGCCGCGTTGCCGAAAACGCCGAGCAGGACCGAGTACGAACCGGGTTTGCGCAGGCCCACCGGCCGTGAGGTCCCGGTCTCCTCGTTGCGCTCGGACTTGTGGTAGCCGAGCACGTAGGAGCGCAGCGAGCGCTCCCGCGTCTCGGCGCCGGCCGCCTTGTTGTAGGCGATCTTGTGCGCGGGTAGCAGCAGCGTGGTCACCGCGTCGACGATCGTCGACTTGCCCGAGCCGATATCGCCGGTCAGCAGGCCGTTGCGGCCGGCCAGGTCCAAGTGCCACACGCGCCGGTCGAACGTGCCCCAGTTGTAGACCTCAAGGCGGCGCAGGCGGAAGCCGGGCGGCACGGACTCGGTCGGCTCGGTCACCCCTCCCCCGCCCCCTCTCCAGTCAGCTCCCTGAGATAGGAGGCGAGCGCGTCGTCGAAGCCGGAGAGCCACTCGGCGTCGACGAACGCCTTGATGATGCGCCGTACCTCGAATGAGCCCGATTCCGGGATGCGGCGCAGGAAGCCCAGATCAGCGGCCTTGCCGATGACCGCGTCGATCTGGTCGAACAGCCGCGCCTCGTTGCTGCCCGCGGGCAGGAACACCCACAGCGTCTCGACGATCTGCTCGCGGCTGAGCACCAGCCGGCTCTCGCCGCCGGTCGCGTCGTGTTCCGCCAGCTTCTTGCGCAGCAGCGCCAGCAGCAGGCTGACGTGCAGCGACAGCGAGCGGCGGGCGATCAGGCGCGGCAGCGCGGGACGCCCGTCCTCCGCTTCGCCGTCGGGGCGTGAACGCAGAAACGCGTAGCCCTCGGCCTCGTCCACGACCACGGTCAGGCCCATCACGGCGACGTAGTCGCGCACCTGCGCCTGCAAGGCGGTCAGGTGCCGCCACTGCGTCTCGTGAGCCTCCCGGTAGACCACGCCCTTCATCAGCTGCGTCACCGCGATCGAGAGGTCCGCCTCGTCCATCAGCCCTCCCCGGCGTCGGTGCGTGCGAAGGTAGCGCGCGGAATGTCGGCGACCCGGACGCCACCATCAGAGCTCTGCCACGACGCCTGGGCGCGGGCGTCGTCGTCGAACACGACGCGAAACGCCGGATCGGTCAGAGAGAGATAGGTGACCAGCTCCGCCAGACCCTCCTCGATGGGGTGCTCGGCGATGACCTGGGCGAGGTCGGCCTGAGCCCTGCCGCGCAACGCGGACCGCACGATCGCGGACAGCCTGGCCGGATCCACGTGCGTCTGCTCGAACAGCAGTGAGACGTCGACGTCCTGCGCCTCGTCCGCGATGTCGTCGCCGGAGATCCGGACCTTCGCCTTCGGCCGATACATGGGCCGTTCGAACGGCAGCGCGATGTCCGGGGCGGGCGCGTCGATCTCCATGGCGATCGCGGCGGCGGCGTGCCCGCGCAGCTTTAGCGCACGGCCCTCGATCGATTTCAGGATGTCCATGACCCGCCGGTTCTCCAGCCACACCTGGTCGTCCAGGAACCGGCGCAACTGCTCGGACAGCAGGCGCACGGTGGCCTGCGTGCGCTCGCCCGCGGCGAGCCAGTCGTAGTGGATGTGGCGCATCCGCGGGTCGGGATCGCCGATCGCGTCAAGCCGCCGCACCTTCTCCAGCAGTTCGGTGAACTCCTCCTGCCGCCGCCGCGAGAGCAGGAAGTCGTAGAACGCGTGGAAACTTCGGCCCTGGTCGGAGTCGGCGATGGCGCTGCGGTCGCCCACGACGCGTTCCACCAGCTCCCCCTTGGCGCCATCCCAGACGGCGATCCGCTCGCGCAGCTCGCGGTCCAGCTGCCGGAAGTTCGCCTCGACCTCGCGGAAGTCCGCCAGCAGCCCGCGCGCGGTCTCGGAGAACTGCTGGTAACGGTCGCGCAGCGCGGTGTCGTCCAGCACCCGGACATCGCCGGACTCGACCCGGGCGATCTCGGCGTCGAGCTGTTCGCGGCGGCGCTTGAGGTCTTCCAGGCGCACGTCGCGGTCGGTCTCGGCGCCCACGGCCATCTGCCGCAGCAGCTCGAAGACCGTGTTGAGACGCGACTCGGTGCCGACGAACGGCCGGCTCCGCAGCGAGGCGATCCACGCGACCGCCTTCTCCACGGCCGGCGTCGCGTCGAAATGCTGCTCATCCGAACCGGGCGGGTAGTACTTGCGCAGCCAACCCGCCCCAGGGCCGGCCCAGTCGTCGAGATACGCCTTGGCGCTCTTGGGAAAAGTGCCCTCCCCCAGACGTTCGTTGAGGGCGAACAGATAGTCGTCCAGCCGCGCGGTCAACTCGACGGCCGGGACCACGCGGGCGTTCCCCTCCACGAACACCCTGCCCAGGAAGGACAGGATCAACGAGGCATTGCCGGCGCGCAGGAGTTTCCACGCCGGATGCTCCCGGCGCAGCGTCTCGACGTCCTCGAATTCCACGTTACCGACGATACCGAGCACGACAGACAGCCGTGTTCGTTCGCAGAAGCCACGCGGTCGCGCCGTCAGGTCGGAGCGAGAGTGGCAGGTACCGGCTGCGGCACCCAGGCCAGCTCGCGTCAGACGGACAGGGGTGCGAGCGTCAGAGCGAAGTCGGCCGGTCGAACCTCGAGACGATGCTCAAGCAGCACGCCGGGGCCTACGGCGGCGCAGCCGAGGCCCTGCACGACGTGATCGGTGCGCAGGAAGATCAACGTCCCGGCCGCGAGTTCGCTCTGCCGGCGGGCGGCCGCGAGCTGCTGGTCGCTGCAGGGGCGAACAGCGAGATTGAACGCTGGGATCGCCCTCGACATGCACTGCCTCCCCGGCGACGTCGGCCAGCTCGGCCCACCGCACCTCGGCGCGATCGCCGTTCTCCTGCGGGCGAACGTACGGGGTCTGCATCTGATCGACCGTGGCCGTGAAACGGCCGCCGTGCGTCGCATGCCGTGGGTCGGGGTAGGCCTCGCCGGCCCGGCGCCGAACCACGACACGTGCGCCCAGGCGTCAAGCACCAGCCAGTCCAGCCCGATGCGACCGAGCGAGGGCGCCTTGTGTGGTGGCATGGCTTCAGGGGATCATCACCAATTGCCTCGGCCAGCCGGGTGCGGTTCTGCGATAACCCGGGCGCTCGACCGAAGGCCACTACACCCGGACCGTATTAAAAACTACCCACATCCGGCATGTTTGGGTAGGATTCCATACATGACTGATTCCGGGCGCCTACAAGAGCGACTATCGCGCCTTCGACCGACGTTCACCACACGCGCGGCGTCTGCCGCTGGGATCTCTCCACGCGACCTGGCAGTGTTGCGGGAGGCAGGCGAGATCGATGAGCTCTCGCGTGGGGTCTACCGACGCGCTGACGCCGAATCCACCGCACACCTCGACCTGCTCGCCGTCTGCACCCGCGCGCCCCACGCGGTCGTGTGCGGGGAGTCAGCCCTCAGCCTGCACGAACTGATCGATGACATCCCCCACGAGGTGCACATCGCCGTACCTCGAGGCAGCCACCGTCCTTCCATCAGCTACCCACCCACGCAGGTATCGCAGTACGCGGCCGACACGTTCAACTTCGCAGTCGAACCGTTCGAAGCGGCTCCTGGCGAGACCGTCCCGGTTTACAGCCCCGCGCGCGCGGTCGTGGACGCGATGCGCCTGGGCGGCGCGGAAGGCCGCAGCGTTGCCCTGTCCGCGCTCAACCGATACCTGCGCCGAAACGGCCAGCAAGGCGTCGCCGACCTGCAGCGCGCGGCGCGCGAACTAGGTGGCATGTCCGCCATCCGCCCAGCCATCGAAGCAGTGCTCGCCTGATGCCTAACCCCGCCCGCGACACCACCGCCGGCCGCATCTACAACGACCTGCGCAACCTCGCGCGCCGAACCGGCGCCCCCACCGACCAGGTCATGCTCGAGTACCTGCTCGAACGCTTCCTTTACCGTATAAGCGTCCATCCGCTCGGCCAGCAGCACTTCGTCCTCAAGGGTGGCCTCTTGCTTGCCCAGTTCGGCGCACGGCGCATCACCCGCGATATCGACATCCTCGGCCGGGCATTCACCGGCGATGAGGAAGAAATCATCCGCCGCATCAAGCAGATCGCCGCCACCGACGTCGACGACGGCATCACCTTCGAACCGGGCACGCTTACCACCGTGCCCATCCGCCAAGACGACGAATACCACGGGCTACGCCTGGCTATGAGCGCCAACCTAAGCCGCGCACGCCTGAAACTACAACTCGATGTCAGCTTCGGCGATCCGGTTACCCCAGCCCCGGCACTGATCGAATACCCCCAATACCTCAGCGACACGGCATTCAAGCTCTACGGCTACCCCATCGCCACGGTCATCGCCGAAAAACTCTCCACCGCCATCGCCCTCGGCGACCTGAATACACGTGACCGCGACTACGCCGATCTTCACCAACTCATCGTCCGACACCGGCTCGACGGCAAAGAACTGACCACCGCACTGGTCAACACCGCCAACCACCGAGGCATTCATCTGCAGCCGCTCAGCGAGGTGATCTCCGACCTGCCCAGGCGTAGACAGGCTCCCTACACGGCGTGGCGGCGACGCCAAGGAACATCGGCCAAGAACCACCCGGAAGACTTCGCCGAAGTCGTCGCCACCGTTACCGCGTTCGCCGACCCCCTCGCGGCCAGCACTGCGCAGAACCTCACCTGGAGCCCCGAAGCCACGGCCTGGCAAGCCCCGTAGCCGACCACACGCGGCAACCGGCGCACGAGGCGCAACCCCTCTCGGCACCCTTCGCCCGCCACGGCCACCGGGCTCCGGCAGAACCCTGCGAAGTCCGCCCATTCCGCGGTCCGCCCCGATGTGGGGTGATAGTGGGGATCTGTGGGGTCAGAGCCTAAATGACCAGGTCAAAGGGAAAGTCGAGCTGCACTACGACATCTAAGAAGCGCTACGACGTTCGGCCCGGCGCCCCTGCCTCTGGGGTACCGGGCCGAACGTCGTAGCGCCTGCTGGACTCTGGCGGGTCTACCGGAGGCGTCCGGCTGGTGCGGTCTCCTCCTCCGCGCCTGGCAGAGCCTCTTGCTGCTGTGACGGGGCGTGCTTCGCGTCGGCGTGGCCGGGCCACCAGGCGGCGTGGCCGATCAGCGCGGTGAGGGCCGGCGTGAAGAACATCGCCATCACGAACGCGGAGATCGCGATGCCGACGGAGATCGCGAAGCCCATCTGGGTGAGCGTCGACTGCCCGGCCAGCATGAGCGAGGCGAAGGATCCGGCCAGGATCAGGCCGGCCGCGCCGACGGTCGGACCGGCGTGGCGCACCGCCTCGGCCGCGGCCTCGCGTGGGCTGCGCCCCTCGCGCGCCTCCTCGCGCAGCCGCGTGATCATCAGGATGTTGTAGTCCGTGCCGAGCGCGACGACGAACATGTACATGATCACCGGCAGCATGAAGATCAGGCCGTTGTTGCTGCCGGAGTTCTGGAACAACAGCACGGTCGCGCCGAGGGTGGCGCCGAAGCCGAGGCCCACCGAAGCCATTAGGTACAGCGGGGCGACCAGCGACCGCAGCACCAGCGCGAGAATGAGCATGATGATGACCGCGGCGACCGGGAAGACGAGCGCGTAGTCGTGGTCCACGGCGGACTGGATGTCCACGTAGATCGCCGTGATGCCGCCGACCAGCGCGGTCGTGCCCGGCGGGGCGTCCTGGTGCGCTGTGGTGCGCAGCGGGCCCTTGAGTGTGTTCATCGCGGCATCCGAGGCCGGATCATGGCTGAGCGCCACCTCGTAGACGGCCACCGTGTCCGTGGCGTTGGGCAACGGCGCGGAGACGGTGCCGACTCCGGAGACGCCCGCGAGGTCGGAGCGGTAGGCGTTCAGCTCGCTCGCGGAGAGCTTCGCGCCGTCGGTCGCCTTCAGGTAGACCTGCGTCGGCGTGGTAGCACCGGCCGGCTCGCCGCGCAGCAGCTGGTTCTGCCACACGGTCGACTCCGCGGTCGAGTTCGTCGAGCCGGACGTGAGGTCGAAGGTCGGGCGGAAGCTGAACGCGGCGATCGCCAGCGCCGCCATGACGAGCCCGGAGACCGCGGCGAAGCGGGCCGGGCGCCGCCCCATCGCCTGGCCGATCGCGGCGAAGCGCGCCCCGCGCGGCTCGGTGCGCCAGGCCTTCGACGGCCAGAAGACCCGGGTGCCGAGCAGCGCCACGATCGCCGGTATCAGGGTGAGGCCCGCCAGGAGGGTGACGGCCACCGCGATCGCCAGCGAGGGGCCGAGCGAGCGGAACAGGCCGAGGGTGGAGAGGGTGAGCGCCATGAAGGCCACGATCACCGCGCCCGCCGCCGACGCAATCGCCTCACCCGCGCGAGTGACGGCGACGGCCACCGCGTCGCGCGGAACATCCCCGGCGCGCAGCCGTTCGCGGTAGCGGAACAGGAAGAACAGGATGTAGTCGGTGCCCACGCCGAACAGCACCACGATCAGCAGCGATGTGACGGAACTGTCGGTCTTGAGGTTGAACGCGTTGCTGGCCCAGGCGATCAGCCCGTCGGCGACCTGGGAGACGAGGCCGATGGTGATGATCGGCAGCAGCGCGATGATCGGGCTGCGGAAGATGATGAGCAGCAGCACGAGGATCAGGCCGACGGTGGCGATCCCGATGATCGCGTCGGCCTTGTTCCCGGAGGACTGGGAGTCGAGGTTCTGCGCCGCGGTGCCGGTGATGCCGCCCTTGAGGTCGGTGCCCGACAGGTCGGACTGGAGCTGGGTGCGCAGTGCCTTAACCGCGTCAGTCTGCGCCTTCTGCTGCGGATCGTTCTCGGTCGGCATCTGCACGCCGATGGTCTGGATCAGCCGGTTCGGGGACGGCTGGCCGACCTGGAGGGCCGTCACGTCGGCGATCTGCGCCTGTCGCAGCTTGGTCGCGAGGTCCTGCACCGCCGCCGAGTCCGCCGCGGTGAGCGCCGATCCGTCGGCGCGCTCCAGGACGATGACTGCGGCCGGGGCCGCGGCCTGCGGGAATGCGGACTGCTGCAGGTTCTGGGCCTGGATGGACTCGTAGTGGCTGGGCAGGAAGCTGGCCTCGTCGGTGGTGGAGGACAGATGCGGCGCGAGGCCTATCACCGCGATGGCGGCTATGACCCATACCGCGATCACCCGCCATGGGTGATGCGCGACCAGTTGGCCGAGGCCTGCGAACAGGTTTCGTTCCCCGCCACCGCCACCGCCGCGCCGCCCGCGCGCCGGCTTGTCTTCTCTCATGGTCGTTCCCATCTTTCGGCCACTGACGTGCGCCTTGGTGTTTGGATTGCCCCGTGGAGCCGACGCATTCAGCCAGCCCTGACTGATCGTAAGTGCGAGCTCGCGGTCAAGGGCGGTACTCAGGTGCCGAATTAGCGCAGCCGGGTGGTACCGCGGTACCACGCCGATCCATCCCCCAGATGGACGACACCGTGCCAAGACGTTGGCTACCGTCGAGCGGATCAGCGAGGAGAAGACCGAGCCCGGGAGTTGACCACCATGCGGATCGCGGCCTACGAGCTCAGGCGCGCCGACGTCATGAACCCGCCCTCGGCACACTACGGTCGGAGCGTCGCGTCAAGCCCGGAAACGAAGGAAGTCGGCGTGGTCCCCACCGTGCTGGAGCCGGTATCGGACCAGGCTGCGACGACGCAGCCGGACGGCTCCGGATTCGAGTGGCCGAGGGCGATTCGACTTCTGCTCGCCGCGTTCCGCGGGCATCCGTACCGCCAGGATGTGCTGCTCAGCCTGTGCGTGCTGTTGCTCACCTTCGTGCCGCAATCGGGTACGCGGGCGGCTCCGCAGGAAATCACCCCGCTGCTGCTGATCACTTCAGCGACCCAGTCCCTAGCGCTGATCTGGCGACGCAAAGCGCCATTCGCCGTGTACTGCGTGGTGCTCGCCGCCTGCACGGTCCAGTGGGCGGCGGCGGAGAGCTCGGGCAGCAACGTCAGTCTGATGATCAGTCTTTTTACACTTGCCAGGTACTGGTCGCTGCGCAGGCTTCTCGTGGTCGCGGGCGCAGGCGTGCCGAGCCTGTTCGTTCTCGTATTCCGCGTGGAGCTGATCCAGGATCACGCGCTTTTGAACGTGTTCTTCCTCAGCACCGCCATCGCCGCGAGCATCGCGCTCGGCCTCGTGGCCAGAGAGCGTCACGCACAACTGGAGGCCCTGGCCGAACGCGCGGCCCACGCCGAGTTCGATCGCGAGCAGCGCGCCCACATCGCCGTCCTGGCCGAGCGGGCCCGGTTCTCCCGGGAGATGCACGACATCCTCGGCCACACCCTCGCCGTGATCACCGGCCTTGCCGACGGCGGCGTCCGCCAGGTCGAGGCGAATCCCGAGCGGGGCAGGCAGGTGTTCGAGCTGATCGGCGACACGAGCCGAATCGCGCTCGCCGACCTGCGTCGCACGCTCGGGGCGTTGCGCGAGCGCCCGCTCGACGAACGCGTCGAGGAGATCGGTGTCGGCGCCGAGACCCTCACGCCGCAGCCAGGGGTCGCCGACATCTCGGCACTGCTCGAGCGCACCCGCTCCGCCGGTCCGCGAGTGTCCTGCCGCATCGACGGCGAGCCCACCGCGCTCCCGCGCAGCTTGCAGTTGGCGATCTACCGCATCGTGCAGGAATCGCTGACCAACAGCCTCAAGCACGCGGGACCCGATACGAGCGTGCAGGTCGCGATCGAGGTCGGCGAACAATCCTTGCGGGTGAGCGTGTCGGACACCGGCTCGGAGCCCCGCCGGGCCGCCCCCTCAGCCCCGGGCTCGGGCTCTCCCGGTCAGGGCCTGACTGGAGTCCGCGAACGCGCCGCCCTGGCCGGAGGCCGTGCCGAGGCCGGCCCGAACATCGCCGGAGG
>NZ_DASZGI010000282.1:0-43732 GCF_035938995.1 Actinocrinis sp. | reverse complement strand
AGCAGTGACCGCCCCGGGCAGCGTGACGGCGGCCGGTTCAACCGGGACGACCGGCGCGGCGGGTTCGACCGCAACAACGACCGCCCCGGGCACAGCGACCGTTACGGCCGGGACGACCGGCGCGGCAGCGGTCCGCGTTCTTCGGATCGCGGCGGGCGGTAGCTCGCCATTTTCTCAGGGCCCTGCGGCGCGTGCCGTGGGGCCCTGATCTTTTCGCCGCAGTGCGCCGAGTGTTTTCGGCCCGGTCTAGAGCACCAGCGCGAGGCCGAGGCCGAGTGCGGCGGCGGCCAGTCCGGAGGCAATGCTGCCGACGGCGTTTCCGAGGGCGGTGAGCCCAGAGCCGTCCTCCATGAGGCGGATGGTGTCGTGGCTGAAGGTGGAGAACGTCGTGTAGCCGCCGCACACGCCGGTGCCGACGATGGCGACGACCCGCGGCGAGAGGCCGTGGTGCGCGGCGGTTCCGGCGATCAGCCCGAGGACGAAGGACCCGGTGATGTTGATCAGCCAGGTGCCGAGCGGGAACACGGTGCGCAGGCGGCGGGTGACCGTCTGGTCGAGCAGGTAGCGGGCGATCGCGCCGAGCGCGGCGGCGGCGCCGACGGCGACCGCGGTGATCAAGGAGCCGTCCTCGGGTCGGGGACGGGGGTGCGGCGTCGGCGGGCGAGTACGGCGCGGCCGACGGTGAGTCCGAGGCTGGTGGCGGCGAGCCCGGTGGCCAGGGAGCCGAGCAGGTACCAGGCAGCGGTGGCGTAGTGGTGGGCGGCGAAGAGACGGTCGGCGTCGACCATCCAGGTCGAGAAGGTCGTGTAGGCGCCGCAGAATCCGACGGCGAGCAGCGGCCGGACGTAGCGGGTCGGCGGCCAGATCTCGAGGACGAAGACGAGCAGCAGCGCGAGCGCGAACGAGCCGGACACGTTGACGGCGAACGTGGTGGCGGGGAAGGCGCCGGGTGCGGTGGGGAAGGCCAGGCCCAGCTCGTAGCGGATGAGGCCGCCGGCGAATCCTCCGGCGGCGATGGCGGCCAGCACCGTCGGCTGTACGCCGGTTCTGGGCTTGGCTGCGGGCTGCGGTGCCAGGTGGGGCGCGGACGTCGCGGGGGCGGCGTCCGCGAGTTGTGTGCCGTCGGCGTCGATCGCCTCGGTCTCAGAGGTCATCGCGGTGTTCTCCTCCTACTCGCCCGCTCCTGGGGAGGCGGGGACTGCATCGAGTAGGGACCGTTGGCCGCGACGTGCGGCGGTTGACGGCGAGCCCCTCCGCCGGAACCGACAGTCTAACCGACGGACCGCGAAGCCTGGCTAGTGGAGCGGACGAGGTACCGGACCGGGCTGGCGATCGGCTCGCGGGTTCTGCTGGTTTTGCTCGGCTTGTGCTCGTTTTCATCAGATAACGATCCGCCGTCGGGGCTTTGCGCGGCTGGACGGGCGGCTGAGACTGGGGGCATTCAGCAGTGTGGTCGCGTCGGGCGAGGAGGCCGGGCGCGGTGGAAGGCGAGGTCGGGACGGTGACGGCTCCTGCGGCGGCACCGGGGATCGGTGGAACGGCGGCGGAGGGCCCGGGTTCGGCCGGGGGTGCCCAGGGAGCGTCGGGGTCGGGGCCGCGCGGAGGGGATCCGCGCGCAGCGCGGCGCATGCTGCGCAGGCGCACTCCCCGCGCCCGGCGGCGCACGCACCGGCTCTCGTCCCGGATCCTGGCGTTGCAGCTGGCGATCCTGCTGGTGACGAGCGTGATCGGGTTCGTGCTGTTCGCGTTCGCCCAGCGCAGCCAGCTGGACATGCAGAACGAGCAGCGGGCGCTGGACATCGCGGCGACGGTGGCGGCGGAGCCGGAGATTCGCACAGTGATGGCGAACGGCCAGGACCACGGCGTGGTGCAGAGCGTCGCGGAGCGGATCCGCAGGGCCACGGACGCCTCGTACATCGTGGTGATCGACATGGACAAGGTCCGGCACTCGCATCCGATCCCGTCGCTCATCGGCCAGAAGGTGTCCGAGCCGATCTTCGTGCTCGACGGCAAGGGGTACACGAGGATCGACAACGGGTCGACGGGGCGGTCGGCGAACGGGTTCGCGCCGCTGTACGGGCCGGCCGGGAATCTGGTCGGCGAGGTGTCCGTGGGCATCCCGGACCGGGACATCTGGTCGCAGCTGTGGCGTGAGCTGCCGGTGTTCGCGCTGTATGCGGCGATCGCGCTGGGCGTCGGTGTCGCGGCGTCGTTCGCGTTGGCGCGGCGGCTGAAGCGGTCGACGTTCGGGTTGGAGCTGGAGGAGATCGCGGGGCTGTTGCAGGAGCGGGAGGCGATGCTGCACGGGGTGCGGGAGGGCGTGGTCGCGTTCGACCCGCAGGAGCGGGTCACGGTGGTCAACGACGAAGCGCGGCGGCTGCTGGGGCTCGGCACCGCGCTCGGCGAGCCGCTGCCTGTGCTGGTGCCGGAGGGGCGGCTGCGCGACGCGCTCGACGGCACGGTCAGCGGCCCGGACATCACGGTGCTCACGGACGAGCACTGCCTTTCGGTGAACCGGATGCCCGTGGTTCTCGAAGGGCGTGCGCTCGGTGCGGTGGTGACGGTGCGGGACAGGACGGAGTTGGTGGGGCTGCTGCGGGAGCTGGACACGATGCGCGGGCTGACCGACGCGTTGCGGGCGCAGCAGCACGAGTTCTCCAACCGGATGCACACGCTGGCCGGTCTGCTCGAGTTGGGCGACCAGGACGCGGCGTTGGAGTACGCGGTCGAGACGGCGGGGGCGGGGCCGGCGCTGGCCGAGTCGCTGCGGGCCCGGATCGGGGATCCGCTGCTGGTGGGGCTGGTGGTGGCGAAGGCGACGGTGGCGGCCGAGCGGGGGGTGGAGCTGGCGGTGTCGCCGGACACCCGGCTGGGCGAGGAGGCGCCGCATCTGCGCAGGCTGTTGACGATCGTGGGGAATCTGCTGGACAACGCGATCGAGGCGGCCGCGGGGGTGGAGGGCGGCCGGGTCTCGCTGGCGATCGTGCAGGACGCGGACCGGTTGACGGTGCGGGTGGCGGACAACGGTGCCGGGGTGCCGGAGGGCGCGCCGATCTTCGAGGACGGATACTCGACCAGCCCGGACCGGGGTACCGCGCGGCGCGGGCTGGGGCTGGCGCTGGTGCACCGGCTGGTGCAGCGCAACCGCGGGACGATCTCGGTGTCGCGCGGGCCGGGGGCGGTGTTCGAGGTGACGTTCCCGATTCCGGATCCGCGGCCGCTGCCGGACGGTCCGCTGTTCACGGTGCCGCCACGGGTGCTCGGGGAGGTGCCGGCGTGACCGGGGGCGGGATGATGGCGGGAGCAACGGGCGGTGACGGCTGTGATCACCGCGGTGACGGCGGCTGTGGCGGTGACAGTGGCTGTGACGGTGGCTGTGGGAGTGACGAGGGCGGCGACGGTGTGGACGCAATGACCGGGCACGACGAGGACCGGCTCGGCGACGGCGAAGGGACACCCCGCGAGCCGATCCGGGTGCTGGTGGTCGACGACGATTTCCGAGTGAACGGGATCCATGCGGCGTATACGCGCCGGATCGAGGGTTTCGAGGTGGTGGGGCAGGCGCACACGGCGGCGGACGCGCTGCGGATGGCCGCCGGCCTGAAACCGGACCTGGTGCTGATGGACCAGTACCTGCCGGACGGCAACGGGCTGGACGTGGTGCGGGATCTGCTGGCGGCGCAGGATCCGCCGGACGTCCTGGTGATCACGGCGGCGCGGGACATCGGCTCGGTGCGCGGGGCGATGAAGCTGGGTGCGGTCGGATACCTGGTCAAGCCGTTCGGGTTCCCGGTGTTCGCGCAGCGGCTGGCGGCGTATCGGGATCTGCGGGAGCGGGTCGAGTCGTTCGAGCGGGACGCCGAGGCGGACCAGGTGGAGGTAGACGCGCTGTTCGGCGCGGCGCGGCCGGGGGCGGCGCCGACGGCGGAGGCGCAGCCGGGGCCGGAGTCGCTGCCGAAGGGGCACTCGGCGCCGACGTTCGCGCTGGTGCAGTCGGTGCTGATGGAGGCGCGGCGGGACCTGTCGGCGGCGGAGGTGGCACAGTTGACGGGAGTGTCGCGGCCGACGGCGCAGCGGTATCTGGCGTTGCTGGTGAAGCAGGGGGTCGCGCGGCTGGATCTGCGGTACGGCGCGACGGGGAGGCCGGAGCACCGCTACCGGTCCGCGTGACGCGCGCTGCCGCAGCACCTACCGATCCGCCCGTGTAGTCCGGGGACCACTACTGCTGCGGCGCGAGGTCCGCGTGACGCGCGCTGCCGCACCTACCGATCCGCGCTTCCAGCCAACACGGCCCGCGAGAGCAGTCCGCCGCGGCACCGTTCCAATCCGCTCCCCCATCCGCCGGGTCTTCGACTGACAAATATTGAAATCTGTCATTCGATACCCGTAGACTCCGCGGCAGGCGCGCAGGGGCGTGCCGCCGAGCGGAGGAGACGCGATGAAGCTGCGCAGGCTGGGAAGCACCGGTCCGGAGACCGCCGTCATCGGCCTCGGCTGCATGGGCATGTCGGGGATGTACGGTCACGCCGACCGGGCCGAGTCGATCGCCACTGTCCACGCCGCGCTTGACGCCGGGGTGACGCTGCTGGACACCGGCGACTTCTACGGCATGGGCGACAACGAGATGCTGTTGGGCGAGGCGCTGCGCGGGCGGCGCCGGGACGAGTTCCTGATCAGTGTGAAGTTCGGCGCCCAGCGCGGTCCGGACGGCGCCTTTGTCGGCTACGACGCGCGGCCCGCGGCGGTCAAGACCGCGCTGGCGTACTCGCTGCGCCGCCTGGGCACCGACTACGTGGACATCTACCGGCCGGCGCGGCTCGACCCCGCGGTGCCGATCGAGGAGACGGTCGGCGCGATCAAGGAGATGGTCGAGGCGGGGTACGTGCGGCACGTCGGGTTGTCCGAGGTGGGCGCGGACACGATCCGGCGGGCGCGCGCGGTGCACCCGATCGTGGATCTGCAGATCGAGTACTCGCTGTTCAGCCGGGGTGTCGAGGCGCATATCCTGCCGACCGTGCGTGAGCTGGGCATCGGGATCACGGCGTACGGGGTTTTGTCGCGCGGGCTGCTGTCGGGCCACTGGACTCCGGCGCGGTCGACCGGGCCGGGCGACTTCCGCGGCAGCGCGCCGCGGTTCCAGGGTGAGAACCTGGACCGGAACCTGGCGTTGGTGGAGGCGCTGCGAAAGGTGGCGCGGGAGAAGGGCGTGAGCGTGGCGCAGCTGGCGATCGCGTGGGTGGCGGCGCGGGACGAGTTGATCGTGCCGCTGGTCGGGGCGCGCACCCGGGAGCGGCTGGCGGAGGCGCTGGGAGCCGTGGACGTGGAGCTGACGCCGGCGGACCTGGCGCGGATCGAGGCCGCCGTTCCCGCCGGGGCGGCGAGCGGGGATCGGTACGCTGCCGAGCAGATGAGGTCGCTCGACAGCGAGCGGGCGTAGCCGGGCGCACGAGTTGACAGGGGTCTGATGGCGGCGGAACCGCTGACGCGGGACCGGGTGCTCGACGCGGCGGAGGATACGCTCCGCCGCTTCGGCCCGGCCAAGACGACGGTCGTGGACGTCGCGCGGGCGCTCGGGGTCAGCCATGGCACGGTGTACCGGCATTTCGCGTCGAAGGCACAGCTGCGGGACGCGGTGCTGCAGCGGTGGCTGGAGCGGATGAATCCGCCGCTCGAGGCGGTGGCGCGGGAGGACGGTCCGGCGGGCGATCGGCTGCGGCGGTGGCTGCTCACGCTGATCGGGCAGAAGCGTCAGCGAGCGCGTGAGGACCCGGATCTGTTCGCGGCCTACGCGCAGCTGTCGCAGGAGGCGCGCGGGGTGGTCGTGGCGCATCTCGCGCACATGACCCGGATGATCGCGGCGATCGTGGCGGACGGCATGGCGAGCGGGGAGTTCGCGGCCGAAGACGCCGAGGTCACAGCCGCGGCCGTGCTGGACGCCACGACGAGGTTCCACCATCCGGCGTTCGCGGCGCAGTGGGAGGACGCGCAGTGGAATGACACAGCCGCCTTCGACCCGGTGTGGCGGCTGGTTCTGCAGGGTCTCGCGGCCCGCTGAATCAAGCGATTGTCCAGGCCAGAGCCGGTTTTTCGAGCGCAGGAAACGTTTGTTCGAATGCTGCGCGGGTAGGTGTCGGTATGACGGCGAACAACTCGGGGAGGGTTGCTCCATGGCCGACAGGGGCTTCGACGACGGGCGTGCGATGACCGCGGGCTGGGTGCGGGTGCGGTTGACGGCGCCTCAGGATCCGCGCGGGCCGCGCGGGATCGCGTTGACCGAGGGTGAGTTGGTGCTGCGCGCGGACCGGGTGGCCGTGGACGACGAGCACCTGGTGTTCCTCTGTTCGGACGAGGTGGTGTTCCGGCTGGACCGGCGCTATTTCCGGGCGCTGACGTGGTTCGTGGACCGGCCGACGTTCGGCGACTGGCTCAAGGCGCGGCGCAAGCAGTATCCGAACTCGCATACCCGGTGGTCCGAGGACGAGCGCACCCAGCTGTCGGACGAAGTCGGGCAGGGCTTCACGTGGCGGCGGATCTCAGACCTGCACGGGCGGACGGTGAACGCGGTGCAGCGGGAGGCTGTGCGGGACGGGCTGGTCGCGGCAGAGGCGTTCCCCGGACCCGGCGTCGGCTGATCCGCGTTCTTTGACGTCGACCGGGTCGGCCAGCCGGTTCGTCCGGCTGGCCGACCCGGCGGCGGAGGAATCAGGCGCGCCGCTTCACTGCGACCCGCTACCGACGGCGATGGTGCCTCTACGATGGGTCCGTCAGGACACGGCGGACGTCGTGTCGGGGAACGCGACCGCGCACGGGAACGTTGTCCAGGCGCGGGACACCAGGTTGGGTCCGCCCGGTTGAATCGGACGCCACCGGTGAATTCCGGCACAGTGTTGTTCCGACACAGTGTTGAATGACGCGTGATGAGTCGCATGCCGGTTGAATCGAACGCGGGCCGCCCGGCGTGTCCGTTTGATCAAGTGCGCGGCCGGTTAGAGGGTGTCGGTTCACCGGAACCCGTTCCGGCCCGGTGTTCGCACGGACTCACGATGCGGGAAGTGGCGGTGTCCACGTGAACGGCGGACCGCTCGAGTCGTGGCGGCGCAGGCTGCCGCGCCTCGCGAGGGCCGGGCGCGGCGCGTCCGGTGCGCCGGGCGACGCTGCCGACGGCGGGCGCGACGGCGCGGTCGAGGGCGTCGAGAACACGGTCCCCGAGGCCAGGAGTCCGCAGGGCAAGGGTGGCGCCGCCGCGGGCGGCAACGGTGCGGGGCCGCGGGTGGCCGGGCGGACCCGGCCGCGCTCGGGCGCGGTCGGCGCGAGCACGGGGAGTTCGGTAGCCGGGACGCGCACGGTGCGGGTCGCGGCCGAGCGTCCCCCGGGGGCCCTGGGCCCGCCGCGGGTGCCGTACAGCTTGCAGGTCGCGGCGGCGTATGCGTGGCGCGTGCTGATCGTGTGCGCGGCGATCTACGTCGCGTACCTCGTGCTGCTGCGGTTCGAGCTGGTGTGCATCGCGGTGTTCCTGGGGCTGGTGTTCACCTCACTGCTGCGGCCCCCGGTCAACGCGCTGTCCCGCTACCTGCCGCGCAGCTTGAGCGTGCTGGTGACGATACTGGGGGCGATCGCGCTGATCGCCGGGCTGTTCTACGTGGTGGGCAATTCGGTCGCGGGCGAGTCCAGCCGGCTGGCCAGCGAGTTCGGCGGCGGCCTGGCCCGGATCGAGCGGTGGCTGCAGGGGCCGCCGTTCCACGTCAGCCACGCGACCGCGACCGGGCTGCAGGGGAAGATCACCTCGTTCCTCGAGTCCCACCGCTCCGCGTTGATAAGCCAGGCGCTGAGCGGGGCGACCCGCGCCGTGGAGATCCTGACGGTCCTGGCGCTGGCGGTGTTCTGCTCGTTGTTCTTCACCCATTCCGGCGACCGCATGTGGCGCTGGTTCCAGCAGCAGCTGCCCGAGGGTGCGCGGCCCACCTGGCACCGGGCGGGCAGCGCGGCGTGGAACACGTTCGCGGGGTACGCCCGGGGCGTGATCATCGTCGCGGGCGCGAACGCGGTGATGGTGGGGATCTCGCTGTACTTCCTCGGGGTGCCGCTCGCGCTGCCGCTGACCGTGCTGGAGTTCCTCGCCAGCTTCATCCCGCTGATCGGATCCCCGATCGCGATGGCCGTGGCGACGGTGGTGGCGCTGGCCGGGCGCGGGGTGGCGATCGCGGCGGTGGTGCTGATCCTGATCGTGGTGATCGGTCAGATCGAGGGGCACGTGCTGCAGCCGCTGGTGATGGGCTGGGCGGTGCGGCTGCATCCGGTGGTGGTGGCGGTGTCGGTCATCGCGGGGAGCATCGCGGCCGGGCTGCTGGGCGCGGTGGTGGCGGTGCCGGTGGTGTCGATCGGCTGGGCGGTGGTCAGGGAGTTGCGGGCGCCGCCGGACGCGGGTGGGGGCGGGCCGGATGAGACGCCGGAAGCGGACCCGGATGCGGACGCGATCGCCGACGCCGGATGACCGTAGCGTTCGCGGTGACAGCGGGGTCGGTAGCGGGGCGGCGACGGATGGTGTGTCAGGCCGTGGCGCAGCGTTGCCCGGCGGGCAGCACGGACGGCTGCGGGGCCGGGGCGAGCATGGGTAGCAGGCCGCCGACCGTGGTCCGGATGAATTCCGGGACATCTTCAGCCCCGTCCCCCAGCAGCGAGTCGAGGAACGCGCGGTAGAAGCAGGCGCCGAGCAGGAGGGCGGACGCGGCGTCCGGGTCGGCGTTTCGGTTGACGCGTCCGGCGGCCTGCTCGGCGCGCAGGAAGTCGGCGAACTCCCGCAGCGGGATCCGGGGGCCGACGCCGAGCTCGATCAGCCGCCTGCGGTACTGGTCGAGCAGCTCCGGTTCGGCGAACATCGCGCTGCACACCCCCATGGCCTGGGTGTAGTCGCCGATCGCGCACCGCGCCAGGCCGGTGACCATCTCCTCGAGGCTCTGCGTCTCCGCGCGGGCGGGCAGCTCGGCCAGATGCCGGCACAGGGCGCCGGGGCGGCTGACGATCGTCATGATCATGGCGATCACCAGGTCGGCCTTGTCCTTGTAGTGCTTGTAGAGGGCTGCCTCGGAGCAGCCGGCGGCGCGGGCGATCTCCTTGGTGGTGGCGCGGGCGAGGCCGCGCTCGCGCACCACCCGCTCGGCTGCTTCCAGGATCCTGGTTCTGGTCGCGGCTCCGCCTCGGTCACTGCGCGGGTGCTGTGGCATGTGGCGGATCCTTCGTCAGGCCGTGGGTATTGAATAGAATAGTGAACAGGCCGGACATGATCGCCTTGTCTGTAAAGGAAGGCATTCGCGTGCCGCCGCGCAGCCTGCGGCGGCAGTGATTAAGTGGGCTGTTTCCTCGCTTATGCGGTGACGGTGCACGGTATGGCGGCGCGCGCGACCTGATGAAGTGGTCTGATTCGCGCCGCGCGTTCAGCGGGTTGAGGGCAGGCGGTTGATCGGGTGGTCGCCCGTCGCCCACAGATACTGAACGGCGTATGAACGCCAAGGGCGCCATCGCGCGGACGCCGCGGTGAGTGCCGCCGGCGTGGCGGGCAGGCCGAGTTCGCGTGCGGCGGTGCGCACACCCAGGTCGGTGGGGATGAAGGCGTCGGGATCGCCGAGGGCGCGCATCGCAATCACCTCGACCGTCCAGGGTCCGAATCCGGGCAGCTCGGCGAGGCGTGCCCGGGCCCGTTCCCAGTCGCCGCCGATGCCGAGGTCGACCGTTCCGCGGACCAGGGCGTCGATCAGGCCGGTGAGCGTGGTGCGGCGGGAGCGGGGGAAGGCGAGCGTCTCGGGGTCGAGGGCGGCCAGGGCCTGCGGGGAGGGGAACAGGTGGGTCAGGCCGCCGGCCGGGTCGTCGACGGGTTCGCCGTGTGCGGCGACGAGGCGGGCGGCGTGGGTGCGCGCGGCGGCCGTGGAGACCTGCTGGCCGAGGACGGCGCGGACGGCGAATTCGTCGGGGTCGGCGGTGCGCGGCACCCGGCGGCCGGGGTTCTTTGCGACCAGCGGGGCGAGGACGGGGTCGGCGCGCAGCAGGTCGTCGACGGCGACCGGGTCGGCGTCGAGGTCGAGCATCCGGCGGCAGCGGTTGATCGCGTGGGCCAGGTCGCGGAAGTCGCTGAGGGAAAGGCGGCAGGAGATGTGGTCGGGCATCGGCCTCAGCGCGACGATGCCGCTGCCGTGGGGAAGGCGCAGGGTGCGGCGGTAGGCGCCGTCGCGCCATTCTTCGACGCCGGGGACGGCCGTCGCGGCGAGGTGGCCGAAGAGGTTTTCGGGGCACAGCGGGGCGCGGAACGGCAGGCGGAAGGTGAGCGTGCCGGCGGGTGCGGGGGCGGCGGCGCTTGCCGCCGTCGCGATGCTCGCCGCGTCTGGGGTGTTCGGTGGGGCTGGGGTGGCGCGGCGGGCGGCGCGGGTGCGCAGATCGGTCGGTGAGAGGGCGAACACCTCGCGGACGGTCTCGTTGAAGGCGCGGATGCTGGCGAATCCGGCCGCGAAGGCGACGTCGGACATCGGCAGGGTGCTGGTCTCGATCAGCAGCCGCGCGGTCTGGGCGCGCTGGGCGCGGGCGAGGGCGAGCGGTCCGGCGCCGAGTTCGGCGCCCAGTTGGCGCTCGATCTGGCGGGTGCTGTAGCCGAGGCGGGAGGCGAGGCCAGGCACGCCTTCGCGGTCCACGACGCCGTCGGCGATCAGGCGCATGGCGCGCGCGACGAGGTCGGCGCGGTGGTTCCACTCCGGGGAGCCCGGGCTGGCGTCGGGGCGGCACCGCTTGCACGCCCGGAATCCGGCCTGCTGAGCCGCCGCGGCGCTCGGGTAGAAGCGCATGTGCTCCGGCTTCGGGGGGCGGGCGGGGCAGCCGGGGCGGCAGTAGATCCCGGTGGACAGCACGGCGGTGAAGAACCAGCCGTCGAACCGGGAGTCCTTGGACTGCACGGCGCGCACGCAACGCTCGAAGTCTCGGTACACCCCTCCACGGTCACCTGGGGACACGGCCCGAGTCCAGCGGGAATCCGACACGGCGGTTGGGCGGCGGCGGGTAGGCGCGGGGACGAGGTCACCCGGACTGTGGCGCGGGCGTTGGCGTCGGGCGGCGTTCTCGTCGGATCGGGGCTCGTGATCGTCGGAGGGTTCTGGTGGACTGGTGGCATGACGACGATCGAAGACAAGAGCAGGCTCATCGAGAAGGCTCAGCGGTTCCACGCCCTGCACGTGCCGGGCACCCCGGTGGTACTCGCGAACGCGTGGGACGTGGCCAGCGCGCGGGTGGTGGAGGATGCGGGCGCGGCGGCGGTGGCGACCACGAGCGCCGGCGCCGCGTGGAGCCTCGGCGCCCCGGACGGCGACCGGATCACCCGGGAGCAGGCGGTCGGCCTGGTCGCCCGGGTGGCGGCGGCCGTGGCGGTCCCGGTGACCGCGGACGTCGAGAACGGGTTCGCGGACAAGCCAGAGGGGGTGGCCGAGACGATCCGCGCGGTGCTGGGCGCGGGCGCGGTCGGGGTGAACCTGGAGGACACCGCCTATCCGGCGGCCGGCGCGACACCGGTGCCGCTGGCCGAGCAGGTCGAGCGGATCGCGGCGGCCCGGCGGGCGGCCGAGGAGGCGGGCGTGCCGCTCTACATCAATGCCCGGATCGACACGTTCCTGCGCGGTGTGGGCGCGCCTGAGGACCGGCTGGCCGCGACGATCCAGCGGGCGACGGCGTTCCTGAACGCGGGGGCGTCCGGGGTGTTCGTGCCGGGGACGACGGATCTGGAGACGGTGGCGGCTCTGGTCGAGGCGATCGACGCGCCGTTGAACGTGCTGGCGGGTCCCGGGTCGCCGGCGATCGCGGAACTGGCGCGGCTGGGTGTGGCCCGGGTGAGTCTGGGCTCGTCGATCGCACAGGCGGCGTACGGACTGGTGCGGCGGGCGGCACGGGAGGCGTTCACTCAGGGCACGTACACGCAGATCGCGGACCACGCGACTTACGGCGAGCTGAATTCGCTGCTGGGCGGCTGACGCGGCTGGGCCGACCGGATTCTTCGACGTCGGCCGGGGCGGCGGCAATTACAGCCGCCCCGAAGCCGCGGTCAGCGCCGAAGAGCAGCCACGAGCGGGCGCCGTCCCCGTGCGGCGCCCACCGCGGGCTGTTACGGGTGGATCAGGATCTTCATGTGCGACCCGTCGCCGTTGAGCAGTTCCTCGTATCCGTTCTGCTGGGCGTCCTCGAGAGGGATGCGGGCGGTGATCAGGGCGTCGGGGCGCAGGCGTCCGTCGGCGACGGCCGCGATCACCTCGGGGAAGTCGGGGCCGTTGTAGGCCAGGCTGCCGGTGAGGTTGATCTCGGTCACCATCAGCATGCTCTGGTGGAACTCGGCCGCGCGGCCCTGGGCGACGTTCACCGCGGTGCCGCCCTTGGCCAGCACGCCCAGCAGCGGACCGATCGCCGCGGTGCCGATGCCGGAGGCTTCGAAGGAGGCTGCGACGCCGCCGGGCACGTGTTCGCGCACTGCTTCGACCACGTTGCGCTCGGTGGGGTCGATCACCAGGTCCGCGCCGAAGTCGAGGGCGGCCTTGCGCCGGGCCGCGCGTACTTCGCTGACCGCGGTGAAGCCGGCGCCCCACGCCTTGGCGGCGAGCAACAGGCACAGGCCGATCGGGCCGCCGCCGATGATCACGACGCTGTCGCCCTTGCGCAGGTTGGCGCGGCGCAGTGCGTGCCAGGCCACTGCCAGGGGTTCGACGAGGGCCGCGGTGTCGGTGCCGATGCCGTCGGGCATGCGGTGGACGCGTTCGGCCGGGACGACGACGTACTCGGACATCCCTCCGCCGCCGCCCATCAGGCCGATGAAGCCGAAGTCGGCGCAGAGGTTGTAGTGTCCGCGCTGGCACTGGGCGCAGGTCCCACAGGAGATGAGCGGTTCGACGGCGACGACGGCGCCTTCGGGGAAGCCTTCGACGCCGGGCGCGCATTCGACGACGCGTCCGGCGAACTCGTGGCCTTGGACGTGCGGGCCCTTCTCGCCCACCAGGGGGTGCACGAACCCGGGCGGGACCTGGCCATCGGCGTAGTTGTGCAGGTCGGAACCGCAGATCCCGGACCATTCGACCTTGATCTTGACGGTTCCGGGGCGCAGTTGGGGCTCGGGGATCTCGTCGAGCCGGAGGTCTCTAGCGCCATGGAGACAGAGTGCGCGCATGATCATTCCTCGCGGGGGTCGGGGAAGCCGGACGCGGGCCGCGTCCGGGCGGCACGGTGGAGCCGGATTTGCGCTTTGGTATGGAGAACACGTGCGGAGCTCACGGTTAGTTCGCAGCCTTTAGCGAGCCTTGCGCGAAGCACTTGCGGCGACGTGCGTCTGACACTGTTCGCGTTGTGGGCCGATTGTGAAACGTGGCGCATGCGTGGCGCATGCGGCGCTCAACCCGCGCGCATGTTGCATCCTCAGACAATGTCTGCGGCGCGCAGCGAGGATTCCGGTCGCGGCGGTGCGTTCGGGGACGCCGCCGCGAGACGCCGGGAGTGCACGCCGAGTTGTGGCCTCTCCATGTACGGCCGTCCGGCGCGGCGGTGTCCGACAGGTGCGGATGATCGCCGGTGCGGCCAGCCGCCTCCTTGGGGGCAACGCGACGTTCCACCCATCCGCGCGGGCGCCCTGCCACCGGCCGGGACTCACGCGCCTTGTCCAGGAGGGACGCACCCCGATGCGCGAGAGCGCGGGCACGCCGAGCATCTCGGTGATCATTCCCACGTACAACCGCCGCGAGCTGGTCCGCAAGATGCTGAACCAGCTGGCCCGACAGGATGTCCCGACGGCCGAGTTCGAGGTGATCGTCGCCGACGACGGCTCGAGCGACGGCACCCGGACGATGGTGGACTCGTTCGCCGGCCGTCTGCGGTTGACGTACCACTACCAGGAGGACCTGGGCATGCGGGTCAGCCTCGCCCGCAACTGCGGGGCGAGGCTGGCGAAGGCGCCGCTGCTGTTGTTCGTCGACGCGGGCGCGATGATGGGCCCTGATTTCGTGAGGCGCCACCTGGCCGCGCACGCCGACCCGGCGGCGCGTCAGGCGGTGGCCGGTTACGCCTGGGGTTACAACCCGGAGTTCCCGCCCGGCCCGGTGCTGGCGGAGGCGCTGAGCCTGATCTCGCCGCAGAGAGTGCTTGATCGGTTCGGAGAGAATCCGGCGCTGACCGACATCCGCCATGTGGAGCTGGCGAAGTACGGCTTCGACCTGCAGCGGGTGCCGCTGCCGTGGCGGCATTTCTACACGATCAACTGTTCGCTGCGGGCGGAGGACTTCTGGGCGGCCGGCGGGTTCGACGAGGCTTTCGCGAAGTGGGGCATCGAGGACCAGGAGTTCGCGCTGCGGCTTCACCGGACGGGCGTCCCGCTGCGTTACCTGCCGGAGGCCTGGATCATCGAGTGGCCGCATGAGCGGGACATGCTGGCGCAGTGGTCGACGTTCGTGGAGAACCTCGCCTATCTGCTGCGCAAGTTCCCCGAGCCGGCGATCGAGCTCGGGATCATGGTGTCAGAGCACTACGAGTACATGCGGTGGGGCGAGCGGTATCTGGAGTTGGAGGCGTGGACGCGCGAGGCGCGCGGGCTGGCCGACGTGTCCGCGCAGATCGGGCGGGCGATCCTGCGGGCGGAGCTGGGAGACCGGATCGCCGTCTTCGGCTGCGGCGGCACGCTCCCGGACGGGCTGCCGCCCGCGGTGCTCGCGGACTTCGACCGGAGTTTGCTCGACCAGGCCGCCCGGTCCGGCGGTCACACCGCCCACCACCAGGTCGGTATGCGCACCACGCTGCCCGACCAGTGTGTTGACACCGTGATCATCACCTCGCGGCTGGCCGGGCTGTGGCAGCAGTGGGGCGCCGAGGTGCTGAAGGAGGCGCGGCGGATCGGCTCTCGGGTAGAGGTGTTCACGCACGCGGACGCCGACGCGAAGCCTGAACCGGCGGCCGCGTAGCGTGCGGCGCCGCGTCCGGCGACCGTCAGACAGCCACCGATCGAACAGTGCCGTGCCCGGTCGGATGCGGGCACGGCGCCGCGGCTGTTTCGGGCCCGGCGCCGGAAAGGAAGATGGACTGTATGGCGATAGTGCTGTCCGTCAACATCGGTGCGGCCCGCGAGACCGCGCACAGCGACGTGGGCGTGACCGGGATCGACAAGCGCCCGGTCGCAGGGCCCGTGTTCGTGCGGCCGCCGGAGGTCGGCAGCGCCCTCGAGGGCGACGTGATCTGCGACCACCGGTTCCACGGGGGCGCCGACAAGGCGGTGTACGCCTACGCCAGGGAGGATCTCGACCTGTGGTCCGCGGCCCTGGGTCGTGAGCTGACCGACGGGGTGTTCGGAGAGAACCTGACCACCCGGCACCTGGACGTCTCGCACGCGCTGATCGGGGAGACCTGGCGGGTCGGGCCGTCGGCGCTGCTGCGGATCACCGAGCCGCGGGTGCCCTGCCGCACGTTCGCCGGCTGGCTGGGCGAGCAGGGTTGGGTCAAGAGGTTCACCGGCGCCGCCTCACCGGGGGCGTACATGGCGGTTCTGGAGGCGGGTCCGGTGCGGGCCGGCGACCGGATCGAGGTGGTCGAGCGGCCGGATCACGGGGTGAGCGTCCGGGTCGCCTTCAAGGCAATGACGACCGAGTCAGGGCTGCTCAGTCGGCTGCTTGAGGTGGACAACCTGCGGGAGTACGCGCTCCGGAGATTGAGGTCGCCTGAGCCGGATGACGCTGACAAGGAGGATCCCGGAGCGGGCGCCGCGGACGAAGCGGGCGAGGACGACGCGGGCGCCGCCGCCTAAGTGGCGGCGTCGGAGCGGTCCAAGCCATGCACGCGCCGCTCAAGATGACTGGTCGTCCTACAGGTTCACGGAGGCGGTAAAACCGGGCAGCGGGGCGCAGGTGCCGCCGGACAGGTCGGCCGCGGTGACGCGGTGGTAGGTGGCGTGCTCGGTGGCCTCGGCCAGTCCGTGCATGGTGATCACGGCGATGTATTCGAAGCCAAACGTGTCCGCCCACGGGCCGAGCGAGGCGGGCGCCGGTGGTTCGCCGCCGAACACGACGTAGCGCACGGCGATGCGGGCGCCCTGGCGTACCCGGTCGATGATCGCGGGGCCGAGCGTTTCGAACGCAGTGGGAGTCTGGTTCAGGACGGTGACGCCGGAGGCGAGGACGAGGTCGGCGCAGGCGTCCGGGGACAGCTTCGTCCACGGGTCGGCGATGACTAGCCGGGCGCCGTGGATCAGCGCGCCCCACAGCTCCCAGGCCGAGAGGGCGACTGCGGCCGAGTGGTAGAGCAGCCAGGCGTCGTCGGGGGTGAAGTCGAACAGTGAACCGGTCGCGTCGAAGAGGGCTGTGACATTGCGGTGCTTGATCGGGATGCCTTTGGGGCGGCCGGTTGCGCCCGAGGTGTAGATCACGTAGCACACGTCATCGGAGGTCGGGGCGAGAGGTGCTGCCACGTAGGGGGTCGGGGCGAGATGCGGGGCCGCGTCAAAGGGCGGGTTGATAGGCGGAGCCGCGTCGAAGGTCGAGGCGAGAGGTGCTGCCACGGGAGCGGGCTCGGTTCCGTTTGCTTCTGGCCCGCCCGCTTCGATCAGGGTGCTGAGGTCAGTGCGGCTGAGCACCGCGGCCGTCCGGTGAGGCCCGGTTTGGACGTCGCCGATGACGGCGCGGGGGGCTGCGTCGTCGAGAATGAGGCGGTTACGGGAGGGTGGGCTCTGCGCGTCGAGGGGGACATAGGCGGCCCCGCGGCGCAGAACTGCCAGCAGCGCGGCTATCAGGTCGACTCCCGGCTCCAGTTGCACAGCGACGCGGTCGCCCGGTCCGACGCCGAGCCGCGCGAGCCGGTCGGCGACTCTCCGGGAGGCGGCGGCGAGCTGGGCGTAGCTCGTCGTGGCCCCGGCGTATTCGACGGCGACGGCGTCGCACCGCGCCGCGGCGGCTTGGTCGAACAGATTCAGGAGGGTTCGGCGGCCGGCGGCCTGGTCGGACAGGTCCAGGAGGGTGGAGTGGGCGCCGGCCTGGTCGAACAGGTCCACGGGGGTGGGGCGGGCGCGAGCTTGGTCGGACAGGTCCGCGGCAGCCTCGTCGAACAGGTCGAGGGGGGTGGGGTGGGCGCCGTTGCCCGCGTGTCGATCGTTCACTGGGAACGCCCTTCCCGCGCGCCGGACGCACCGGGTCGCGCTCCGCCGCCGATTATCCGGCGCGGCCGCCGGTCGGCGGTGTCCGGCGGGGGTGCGGTACGGCCCGGATACGGCGTCGCCCGGGGGCGGCCATACGGCGATTTACGGATGTGGCGGCGGCCGGTCAGGCGGTTCTGTTGATGCTGACATGCATGCCGCCGACGCGAGGGACGTGAGTCGATGAGTGACCGTCAAGCCCTGGTGGCCGAGTCTCCGGGCGGCGCGGACGGGACGCGGGCCCCGGCCACGGAGACCGAGCGGGCGCTGGCGCAGATCTGGGGCGCGGTGCTGGGCCTGGACGACGCGATCGAGCTTTCCGACAACTTCTTCGACCTGGGCGGCCACTCGCTGCTCGCGGTGGAGACCGCGGCGCGGTCGACCGCGGTGTTCGGCGTGCGGATCACCGTGAAGGCGGTGTTCGAGGCGCCGACGGTGGCGGGGCTCGCCGCGCGGATCGACGCGCTGCGGCTGGAGGGCAGATGCGGGTCCTGACGCCCGCCGCCCGGCCGAGTTCGCGTACTGACGCGCGCCGTGCCGTGCGGCGCCGCGCGGTGGGAGGAGGTGCCGTGGACAACCCCGACAAGCCGACGGTGCTGGTCGTCTACGACGTGGGGAGCACCCCGCCGACCCGGCTGGCCGAGGCCGCCGGGCGGCTCGGCTGTTCCCTGGTCTTCGTGTGCTCCCGGCCCTTTTCGGCGCACGTGGAGCAGATACGGCCGCTGCTGGAGATGTGCGGCGCGGTCGTGGACGTGCCGCAGGACGCGGATGCGCGCGAGGCCGCGGCGTTGGTCGCCCCGCTGCGGCCGGCCGGCATCGTGACCTTCGCCGAGTCGCGTGTCGGCGCGACGGCCGAGCTGGCGGCCGCCCTCGGCCTGCCGTATCAGGATGTCGCCGACATCCCGGCGATCACCACGAAGGCGGCGCAGCGGGAACGGCTGCGCGACGCGGGGATCGACGAGGTGCGGTGCGTGCGCGTCGAGCGGGCCGACCAGGCGGACGAGGCGCTGGCGCGGGTCGGCCTGCCCGCGATCGTCAAGCCGGATCTGGGCGTCGGGAGCCGCAGCACGGTACTGGTGCACACGGCCGAGGAGTTCCACCGCATCATCGCGGAACTGTTGGACGACCACGAGGGCGGCGCCCGCGAGGCGCAGGTCGTGGTCGAAGAAGCGTTCGTCGGGCGCGAGACGCCGAGCCCGTGGGGCGACTACGTCGCGGTGGACACGCTATCCCGCGACGGGGTCGTCGAGCCCATCTTCGCTACGGGCAAGTTCGCGCCGGCCGAGCCCTTCCGGGAACGCGGCGGTTACGGACCGCCGGTGCTGCCCGCCGCCGAGTTGGCGCAGGTCGAGAAGCTGGCGGTGCGGGCCGTGCAGGCGCTGAACATCCGGCACGGCGCGGCGGACGTGGAGATGAAGCTGACCCCGAACGGTCCGCGGGTGATCGAGGTCAACGGGCGGCTCGGCGGCTGGGTGGACGACCTGGCGGTGCGCAGCGGGATCGGGCGTCTGGCGGAGGCGGTGCTGAGCCAGGTGCTCGGCTTGCCTGCGGTACCGGTGGTTAAGGCACAGCGCATCGCGTACAACTACGTCGCCGCCTCGCCGGTCGCCGCGACGCGGGTGCGCGCGCTGTCGGGGCTGGCCAAGCTGCGGAAGCTGGACGGCGTCGAGCGGGTGACGGTGCTCAAGCGGCCCGGCGAGCGGGTGGACTGGCGGCTGGGCACCGACCCCGGGTCGGTCGCCGCGGTCGCGGGTGTCGCGGCCTCGCACGACGAGCTGGCGGCGCTGGTCGGCCGGGTCGCGTCGCTGGACTGGGCCGAGTTCGACGAGGACTGACGCGGCGCACTGGCAGGGATCTGACATAAGGGGGGCGGGCGGCCACAGCCGCGCGCCGTCGAGGAACAGGAGTAAGCGCATGGATCAACTCAGCCGGAGCGTCGGGGCGCCGTCGGCCGAGGCGACGACGGCCCTGATCGAGATGCCCGGCGGCGGGTTCACCCTGCCCGCCGCGCGGCAGGTGATCGGGCCGCGCGGCGGCGGCGGTGACCTGCCGCTGTCTCACGCGCAGGACCGCCTTTGGTTCCTCGCCCAGCTCGAACCGGACACCGACACCTACCACGTGCCGTTCGTGCTCGAACTCGGGGGCGCGCTGGACACCGCGGCCATGACCTGGGCGCTGGGGCAGATCGTGCGGCGGCACGAGGTGCTGCGCACGGTGTTCCGGGAGAACGGCGACGGGCCGCGCGCGTTCGTGCTGCCCTGGTCCGGGCTGCCGGTGCCGGTGCTCGACGTGCGCGGGACGCAGGACGCGGACGCGGTCGTGGCGCGGGCGGTGGAGCGGGTCACCCGGACGCCGTTCGACCTGGCTCAGGGTCCGATGCTGCGCGCCGAGCTGATCCGGATCGAGGACGACAAGCATCTGCTGCTGCTGTGCCTGCACCACATCGTGTTCGACGCGAAGTCCCGCTCGGTCTTCTTCGACGAGCTGGGGGCGCTGTACGGGGCGCGGGTCTCGGGTGTCGAGGCCAGGCTGCCGGCGCCGCCGATCCAGTACGGCGACTACGCGGTCTGGCAGCGGGCGGAGCAGGGTTCTGCGCTCGAGGAGTCGATGGACTACTGGCGGGCGCAGCTGGCCGGGGTGGACCCGGTGCTGCAGCTGCCGACGGACCGGCCGCGTCCGGCGGAGCGCACGTTCCGGGCGGGCTTGTACGAGTTCGAAGTGCCGGCGGACGTGGTCGGCCGGGTGCGCGTGCTGAGCCGGGCGCACGGGGTGACCATGTTCAGCGCGGTGCTGGCGGCGTTCCAGGTCGTGCTGTCCCGGTACACCGGGCGGGACGACTTCCTGGTGGGGGTGCCGTCGGCGAACCGGGCGGTGCCGGAGCTTGACCGGTTGATCGGCTTCTTCGTCAATACATTGGTTCTGCGGGCGGATCTGCGCGGCGACCCGACGGTCGAGCAGTTGCTCGACCGGGTCGGGGACGCGTCGCTCAGCGCCCTGGAGCACCAGGCGGTGCCGTTCGAGCGGCTGGTGGACGAGATCGCGCCGACCCGGGATCTGAGCTACACGCCGCTGATCCAGGTGCTGTTCTCGTTCCTCGGCGGCGACTCGGCCGAGCCGGAGTTCCCGGGGCTGCGGGTGCGCCTGGCGAACGACTCCGACACCGACGCCTCGGCGAAGTTCGACCTGACGCTGCGGTTCCAGGCCGGCTCGGACGGCCCGGGCTCGGCCGCGCTCGCGTACAACGCGGACCTGTTCGACCCGGAGACGATGGCGGCGATGGCCCGCCACCTCGGCACGGTCCTCGGCGCGATGGCCGACCGGGCCCAGGAGCCGATCAGCGGCATCCCGATGCTGGAGGCGCCGGAGCGGCGCCGCCTGACCCGGGAGTGGAGCGACTCGGGTGGCGTGCTGGAGGGGCCGCTGTCCTGCCTGCACCACCTGATCGGGCAGCAGGTGCGGGCGACGCCGGACGCGGTCGCGGTGCAGTTCGCGGACGAGACGCTGACGTATCAGCAGTTGGATGTGCTCGCGAACCGGGTGGCGCGGCGGCTGATCGCGGCGGGCGTCAAGACGGACGACATCGTCGGGGTCTGCGCCGAGCGCTCGCTAGCGATGATCGTCGGCACGCTGGGAGTTTTGAAGGCGGGCGGCGCGTATCTGCCTCTTGACCCGACGTATCCGCGGGAGCGGCTGGGCTACCTGATCGAGGACGCGCAGGTGGCCGCGATCGTGGCGCAGGGGCAGTTCGCCGAGCTGCTCGACGGGCTGTCCGGGGAGGTACCGCTGCTGACGGTGGGGCGCGATGGCGCGAACCCTGCGGACGGCGACCTGCCCGACACCGACCCGGAAGTCCCGGTGCTGCCGGACAACGCCGCGTACGTCATCTACACGTCGGGTTCGACCGGGCGGCCCAAGGGCGTCGTCGTCGGGCACGGCGCGATCTGCAACAACCTGCTGTGGATGCAGCGGGACTGGCCGCTTGATGCGGCGGACCGGCTGCTGCACAAGACCGCGTTCACCTTCGACGTGTCGGTCAAGGAGCTGTTCTGGCCGCTGCTGGCGGGCGCGCGGCTGGTGCTGGCGCACCCCGACGGGCACCGGGACCCGGCGTATCTTCGGGACCTGATCCGGGACGAGGGGATCACGGTCACCCACTTCGTGCCGTCGATGCTGCAGGCGTTCCTGGCCGAGCCGGGGGTGGCGCAGTGCCGGAGCCTGCGCCTGGTGATGTGCGGCGCGGAGGCGCTGCCGGTCAAGACGCACAACGAGTTCTTCCGGCTGCTGGGCGCGGACCTGCTGCACTTGTACGGCCCGACGGAGGCGGCGATCGCGGTCACCGCGTGGCTGTCGAGCGGCGAGAGCGAGGAGGAGCGGGTGCCGCTGGGCGGCCCGATGCCGAACTGCAGCATCTACCTGCTCGACGAGAAGATGGAGCCGGTGCCGGCGCGGGTGCCCGGGCATCTGCACATCGCCGGGGTGCCGCTGGCCCGCGGCTACCTGGGCGACCCGGTGAAGACGGCGCAGGCGTTCGTGCCGGACCCGTTCTCCCGCACGCCCGGCGGGCGGCTCTACCGCACCGGCGACCTGGCCCGGTGGCGGCACGACGGGCAGCTGGAGTTCCTCGGCCGCATCGACGCCCAGGTGAAGATCAGGGGCCTGCGGATCGAGCCGGGCGAGGTCGAGGCGGTGCTGTCGGGCTGCCCGGGGGTGGACGAGGCCGCCGTACTGGTACGCACCGGCGGGTCCGGGGCGAACGCCGTGCGGCTGGTCGCCTATGCGCGGCGCGGCGCGGGCGTGACGGTGACTCAGGAGTCGGTGCGCGAGTTTCTGCGCGCCCGCGTCCCGGATTACCTCGTGCCGGCCGCGGTGGTCGTGATGGACGATTTCCCGAGGCTGTCCAACGGGAAGCTGGACCGTGGAGCGCTGCCGGAGCCGGAGTGGCGCACCGGCGCGGCGGTCAAGGCCCCGCCGCGCACCGACGCCGAGCGGCGGCTGGCCGCGATCTGGTGCGCGGTGCTGGGTGTGGCCGACGTCGGGGTGCACGACAACTTCTTCGACGTCGGCGGCGACTCGCTGCTGAGCATCCAGGTGGTCTCCCGGGCCCGGCGGGTCGGGCTGGAGTTCACCGTGCGGGAACTGTTCAAGCACCAGACGGTCGCGGAACTGGCCGCGAGCCTGGGTGACGGGGCGAAGCCGGAGGCAGCGTCCGTGGTCTCGGGCGAGGCGGTCTCGGGTGAGGCGCCGCTGACGCCGATCCAGCACCGGTGGTTCGACCAGCGGCTGGACGACCTGTCCGGCTACACCCAGGAGCAGGCGTTCGAGCTGGATCCGGCCGCCACGACGGAGCACGTGCGCGCCGCGGTGAACTCGCTCGCCGACCACCACGACATGCTGCGCGCCGGGTTCACCCGCGCCGGGCGCTCGTGGCGGCAGGAGATCGCCCCGCCCGGCCGGGAGGTGCCGGTACGCGAGGCGGACCTCACGGAGGTGACGGACGGTCAGCTTTCGTCCCGGCTGGGCGAGCTGGCGGCGCAGCTGCGGCAGGAGGTGGATCTCGGCGGCGGTCTGCTGCGCGCGGCGGTGTGCCGGCGCGGCGGCGCGGCCGGGCCGGTCCTGCTGCTGGTCGCGCACCACTTGGTGGTGGACGGCGTCTCCTGGCGGGTGCTCGCGGAGGACCTGGAGTCGGCGCTGGAGGCGCTGCTCGCGGGCCGCACTCCGGAGCTTCCGGGGAAGACGACCTCGTACCCCAAGTGGGCCGCGACGGTCGCCGACTACGCGCGCTCGCCGCGGCTGCGGTCCGAAGCAGTGTTCTGGACCAAGCAGGCGGCGCCCGTCCCGCCGCTCCCCTTGGAAACTGCGGCCGGGGACGGCGGAGCTCGCGTCGACGCTCTCACCTGCGCGATCGATCGGCACATGGCCGACGCCCTGCTTCACGGCATCCCCGCCGCCAAGGGATTCGGGGCGCGCGACGTGCTGCTGGCGGCGTTCGCCGAAGCTGTGTCCGGCTGGACCGGCGCCGCTGAACTGAAGGTGGACCTGGACTCGCACGGCCGCACCGAGATCGCCGACGACCTGGATCTGTCCCGGACCGTCGGCTGGTTCACCGCGGTCTACCCGCTGCACCTGAACGTCGACCCGCAGCAGAGCCCTGACGAGCGGGTGCGGGCGGTGCGCGAGCGGGCGGAGGCCGTGCCCGAGACCGGGATCGGTTACGGGGTGATCCGGCACCTGCGCGACGACACGGTCTCCCGCACGCTGGAGGCGGCCGCGCCGGCGCAGCTCAGCTTCAACTACCTGGGCCGGTTCGACTCCCCCACCGCGACGCGGTCCGGGGACGGGCGCCCGCCGCTGGTCCGCCAGCTGCCGCTGCCGGACGACGGCGACCGGCTGATCGCCGCGCACCACGAGTACCCGCTGAGCCTGGCGGTCGCCGCGGTCGACGACGAGATGACGGCGACCTGGACGTATCGCAGCGACCTGATCCGCCCGGAGACGGTGCGGGGGTTGGCCGAGGCGTGGCAGGAGGCGGTGCGGCGCGTGGTCGACGGACCGCCGCAGCAGTCGGCGCCAGTTGCCGCCGAGGAGCGGCAGACCGCCGGTGCCGCCTCGGTGGCGGTAGCGGCTGAGGACCCCCTGCTCCTGCTCGCCGCCGGCGCGACGGACGCGCCGGAACTGGTGCTGGTGCACCCGGTCACTGGCAGCCCGCGCGGGTACACGCACCTGGCGCGGCTCCTCGGCGGGACGGCGGCAGTTCACGGCCTGATGGCACCCGGGTTGTCCGGGGAGGCCACGCCGCTCGAGTCAGTGCCCGAACTCGCGGAGGCGTACCTGGCCGCGATGGACGCGCGCGGCCTGGCGGAGCCGTACCGGCTGGTGGGCTGGTCGTTCGGCGGGCTGGTCGCCTACGAGATGGCCGCCCGGCTGACCCGGCAGGGCCGGAAGGTGGAGCTGCTGGGCGTCATCGACTCAGCGGCGCCCGGCGGCAGGACCCTGGCCAGCGAGGACCTGCTCGGGGTGCTGTTCGCGGCGGAGGTGGGCCGCACCGAGCCGCGCGGCCCGCTGGAGCTGACCGCCGAGGACCTGGCGGGCGCGGGACCGGACGGCGTCGCCGAGCTGGTCGCGGGTGAACTGGCCCGGCGGCGCGGCGACCGCGCGGCGGACTGGATCCCGCACGTGCACGCCCTCTACCTGGTCTTCCGGGCGAACATGCGGGCGGCGGCCGGGTACCGGCCGGAGCCCGGCGGCTATCCGGGCGACCTGCTGTCCATCGCGTGCGAGACCAAGTCGGCGGCGGACCGCACCCTCGGATGGCCGGAGTTCGTCGGCGGGCGCACCGCGCGGCACGTGATACCGGGCGACCACTACAGCATCGTCGAGCCGCCGAACGTGCAGGCGCTGGCCGACCTGTTGCTGCCCCACCTGGGCCTGGGTCCGCGGACCGACGCAGCTCGCTGACGTACCGATAGAACGGCTACCGAGCAAGAACGTGAACTGACAGGGAAGGGGACGAGGTGAGCGCGGTGCGGGACGAGGCCGGGCAGGATTACAAGGTGGTCGTCAACGGCGAGGAGCAGTACTCGCTCTGGCCGGCCGACCGTGGCAACGCACCGGGCTGGCGCGACGCGGGCGTCTCGGGCGCCCGGGACACGTGCCTGGCCTGGATCCAGAGCTCGTGGACCGACCTGCGGCCCGCGACGCTGCGGGCCCAGCAGGGGTCTGCGGCGCCCGCGCGGTAACGGCGGGCGGGCCGGGGATTCAAGGGGTTCTGGGATTCAGGGCGTTGCGGTCACGCGATGCCGAGGCTGGCGGCCCACGCCGCCACCTCGGCGCGCGAGTGCAGGCCGAGCTTCGTGCGCACGTGGTCGACATGGGTGTCGACCGTGCGCGGGGAGATGACGAACTCCTTCGCGATCCGCGCGCTGGTCTGGCCCCGGGCCACCCGGCGCACCACCTCGAGTTCGCGTGGGCTGAGCAGGGCGAGGGCTTCCCGCTCCGAGCGGGGGCGAGCGCCAGCGGTGTCGTGCGCCTCCCGGACCGGCAACCCCGCCTCGGCCGGGGAACCGGATATGCCGCGCTCCCAGTGCCGCAACGCCGCGGCAGCGCCGAGCGCCTGCCAGGCCTCTGCGAGAGCCGGATCGAGAACCGGGCCGCTGCGGACGGCGCCCACGCCGATCCGCTCCCACGCCGCCGCCTCGGCCCCGGCCAGCTCCAGCGCCCGCGCCGGTTCGCCGCGGGCCAGTTCGACCGTGGCCCGGGCGCCGGTCAGCGCGGCGGCCAGCGCCTCGTCACCGCTGTCGGCGACCAGGCCGCAGGCGGCGGCGATCGCCTCCGGGGCGCGCCCGGCCGGGTCGGTGCGCGCGGCGGCGAGCGCGAGCCACACGGCGGCGAACGCCTCGCCGAGAGCGTCTCTGCGGGCCCGGTACTGGGTGCGCGCCGCCTCGAGTTCCGCCTCGGGGCTGAGCGGCGGGTCGGCGGGGGCCGGGTCCAGCAGGACGGCGACGGCCAGCGAGCACCGGACTGAGGTGGCCTCGCGGCCTCGCCGGGACGCGCCCGCGCGCTCGACGGCGATGTTCAGCAGCCAGCGGGCCCGCGGGAAGTCACCCTCGAGCGCTGATAACACGCCGAGGCGCTCGGGGGTCCGGCTGTCGTCGGGCAGCAGCCCGGAATCCGCCGCGCGCTCGATCCAGCGGCGGGCGAGGGTGAAGTCGCGTGTTTGACCGTCAGCCGTGTGATCGTCGACTGTGTGACTGTCGGCCTGCGACGGCAGGGCGGGGCCGCGGCCGCCGCGGAAGCGGTGCGCGCAGTCGTGCCGCAGCCAGTAGCGGACCAGCACCGCGGCGATCGCGGCGGGCCCGGCCGGGTCGGCGGTTTCGTCGGCGGCGCGCAGCGCGGCGAGCAGGTTCGTGCTGTTGCGGTCGAGCAGCGGCAGGGTGGCCGCGGCGGCGCCCGTGCCGAGCGACGCGCCGATCCGGTCGGCGAGCCGTGCGCACCAGGCGGCGTGTGCGGCGACGGCCTCGGGCCATCCGCCGTCACGGCACAGCCGGGCTCGGGCGTCCAGGCGCGCGGGGGCGGTGAGCCGGAACCAGTCGTGGGAGCGCAGCACCAGATGCTTGTCGACCAGTTCGGCGAGCACGTCGATCAGGGGGCGGCCGCCGGTCTCCGCGCGCGGCGGGGCGCACACCGCCTCGACCGCGTCGAGGGTGAACTCGCCGGGGAACACGCCGAGGCTGCGCAGCAGCGCGCGGGCCGGGCCGGACAGGGCCGAGACGCTGTGCACGAGGCTCGCGCGCAGGCTGTGATGGCGCAGCCGGGCGGTGCGGTATCCGCGGGTGAGCAGGTCGACGCTCTGCTCGAGCCGCGCGGCGATCTCCTGCGGCGCCAGGACCGCGGTCAGGGCGCTGGCCATCTCGATGGCCAGCGGGTTGCCTTCGAGGGCGCGGCAGATGCGGGCGATCGCCGCGGCATCCTGCTCGGTCAGGGCTACCGGCCAGCCGGCGCTCGCGGCCCGGTCCAGGAACAGGCGCACCGCCGGGGAGGCGGAGACAACGGCGACGTCGGGCAGGTTGTGCGGGGCGGGCGGGCACGGCAGTCCCCTGAGGACGAACACCGATTCGCCGACTACGCGCAGCGGTTCTCGGCTGGTGACGAGCAGGTGCAGGCCGGGTTCGGCGGCGGCCAGGCGGGAGAACGCGGGGGCGCAGCCGGGCAGGGCGTTCTCGCAGTCGTCGACGACCAGGAGCACCGGCGCGCCGCCGCGGGCGATCCCGCGGGCGGCGCTCTCCAGGTCCTGGGCGCCGGTGCGCCGGCCGGGGGCGACCCGGCCGGCGGCGGCGAACCGGCGCGCGGCGACGAGGGCCGCGGCGGCCCGGCGGGCGGCGCGGGACTTGCCCGCGCCGCCCGGGCCGACGACGGTGACCAGGCGCCGCTGCGCGGTCAGCCGGCAGATCTGCTCGAGCTGCTCCTGGTAGCCGAAGTACCGGTCGTGCTCGGTGGTTCGCTCACGGTCCATCGGTCCCGGTCCGTCACGCCGCGGCCGGCTGCGACTGCGGTTCGGCCTCCGTCTGCGTCTCCTGCCCGGTCTCGGGCTGCGAGGTGGGCATCGTGACGCGCAGGAACTGCGGGACGCGCCAGACCACGAGCAGCGCACCGACGATGCACAGGATGCCGCCGGAGACAATGGAGAACTGGTTGCCCAGCGCCCCGGCGACCGCGCCCGCCTCGGCGTTTCCGAACGCGGGTCCAGCGTTGGCCTGAGCCAGCCACAGGCCGCTGATACGGCCGCGCAGCTCGTCGGGGGTGAGCAGTTGCAGCAGGGTGCTGCGCAGGATCTCGGAGAAGACGTCGGCCATCCCCGCCGCGGCGAGCATTACGAGGGCGAACGGCAGTGCGCGGGCGAATCCGAACACGGTGATCGCGATGCCCCATGCGCACACGGACAGCAGCACCACGAATCCGGGGCGGCGCACCCGGCTCGTCCACCCGCTGGCCACCGCGCCGATCAGCGCACCCGCGCCGGGGGCGGCGTACAGGAGGCCGACCGCGGTCGCGCCGCCGTGGAACACCCCGATGCCGAGTGCGGGGAACAGCGCCTTGGGCATGCCGAAGAACGTGGCGCTCATGTCGATGAGCAGGATGGAGCCGATGACCGGGTTCTGCCGGGTGTACTTCAGGCCGTCGCCCAGCGAGCGCAGGACCGAGCGCTTTTCCGCCGCGGCGGCCGGCTGCTCCGGGGAGGAGAGCGCGGCGATGCCCGCGGCGTAGACGAAGAACGCGGCGGTGTCCGACCAGTAGGCCACCGGCAGGCTGGCGCGGGCGATCAACAGGCCGCCGACGGCCGGGCCGAGCAGCCCGGCGAGGGTGTTGACCAGCGACGACAGGCCGGCTGCGGCCGGGTACAGCTCGGGGCCGACCATGGCCGGGACCATCGCGATGCGGGCCGGCGCGCCGATCCCGAACAGCAGGTCTTGGATCCCGACGAGCAGGTACAGCGGCCACACCGCCGGATGGTGGGTCATGGCGTTCAGGGCCATCCCGGCCGAGCACATGGCCAGCGGGAACTGTGTGATCAGCAGCATGCCGCGGCGGTTGAGCCGGTCGGCCAGCACCCCGCCGTAGAGCATGCCGACCACCGCGGTGAGGCCGCCGACCAGGGTGACCGCGCCGACCTGGAGCGAGGAGTGGCTCAGCACGTAGACCTGGTAGGCGACCGCGACCGTGGTGATGCTGCTGCCGACGATCGAGACCAGCCGGCCGAAGAACAGGTAGCGGAAGTCGCGGTTGCGCTTGAGGGGCGTGGCGTCGATCGCCAGTGAACCCAGTTTCATGATGGCCTTCCTGTGATGGCCTCGCGGGGGCGTGCGCCGCGTCGGCGCACGCCCCCGTCGTCGGCCGGTGGAGCTGCGGCGGAGCGCTCACGCGCCGCCGCCCCGGATCCGCTCACTTGAACCGCTGGTACATCTCCTCGGGGATGATCGGCTGGTGGTAGGTGCACTCGCCGGACAGCACCGTCGAGCCGTGCAGCCGGGACAGCGGGATGAACACCTTGTCGCCGGTGGCCAGGTCGATGCGGTGGGTGATGTTGTTCCAGAAGTGCATCTGGCCGGCCTCGATCACCACCAGGCGGTGGTCGTCGTGCACGTGGGTGGTGGAGGTCTCCTCGTGGCTCTCCACGAAGGTGTCCAGGTCGATCTCGATCTTCTCGGCCTCGATGTGCGCGTGCAGCCGCTCGGCCAGGTCCTTGCAGGCGGGGATGTCGTCGGCCCACTCCAGCTGGTCGGCCAGGTCGCCGTCCCAGATCTCGGCCAGGGAGGCGGCGTCGGCGAACCCGGCCGCGGCCTGCTCGGCCGCGGCGTCGCCGTAGGCGGCGACGGCGCCGAAGATCGTGTCGGTCAGGTCGCCGATCCCGGCGCGGGAGAGGACCGGCAGCTTGTCGAAGTAGGCCGGGCGGGTGCCGAGCCCGTCCTCGAAGACCTCTGCGAAACGCGCGGCCGTCGCCGCCTCGTCGACCAGCAGGTGCAGGTACGCGCCGAGGAAGGCGAACGCGTTCTCCCGCTTGGCCGCCAGGGTGTGCAGGTGGTTGCCGCGGGCCAGCGAGGAGCCGAGGTTCAGCTGCCAGTAGCCGCCGGGGGTCGTGGTCATGCCGGCCAGGTCGAGCAGGTCGGCGTACTGGGCGGACAGCTCGGCGCGGTCCAGGTACGGCTTGAGCAGGGAGGTGCGCAGCGCACCGGGGACGGCGCCGTGCTCGCCGACCGCGTTGCGGCCGACTGCCGCCCAGGCGGCGGGGGCGAAGGCGCTGTACTGGATCATGGTGAACGTGGCGGACTCGCGGCGGCCCTTGGTGGAGAGCGCGGCCTTGAAGGCGCGGCCGGGCTCGGCGGTGCGGCGGTCGTACTCGGCCAGCACGCGCTGCTTCAGGCCGGCGGCCGTGATGCCGGCGCTCTCGGGGCGGCGCGCCTCGAGGAAGGTGAACAGGTGGCGCTCGAGCACGGGACCGGCGAGCACCGCGTTGAGCCGGTTGGACTCGTTGTAGAAGAACGGGTGCTCGGCGGCAGCGGCGGCGCTGTCGCCGGCCGGGACCATGAGCTGGTCGAGGTCGTGGACGTTGCGCAGCATCCGGTGGCCCAGCAGGGCGCTGAGCTTGAGGCAGTCCGCCTCGGGCATGGGGACGCTGTAGTCCAGCCAGGACAGATCGTCGGGCCGCACCGGGCGGCGGAACGGGACGTCCGGGGTGGACAGTTCGCTCCACTCGGCCGCGCGGAAGGCCGGGTTCGCGGCGAAGGCGCGGACCAGGGCGTGCGGGTCCGGCAGCTCGACGGGCGCGGGCGCGCCGACAACGGTTGCGGTGGTCATCGAAGGTGGCCTCTCCTAGAGGACTTGGCTCAGGTCAGGACGTGCTGGGGCGGGCGGCGGCCGCGGCGGCGCCGAAGCCGAAGGGGCAGGTGGGGAAGACGTCCGAGTCGTCCTCCGCGATGTAGTACTGGCGCCACTCGAAGTTGGACGGGTCGCCGTAGTCGCCCATCGAGGGGTGCGCGGGGGCGTTGTCCCAGGCGAGCAGGCGCTTGCGGATCCGGCGGCGGGCGACGGTGCCGGCCGGTGTGCCGCCCTCGATGCCCTCGAACACGGTGCGGGGCTGGAACAGCAGGACCAGGGTGTCGCAGAGGTTGCGGGAGCGGCGCACGCTGTGGGTCGGCGCCGCGCCGAAGACGAACAGGGGGTGGCCGTGGAAGCTGAACTCCCAGTTGGGGTCCTCGGGCAGCTTCGGCACGTCGTGCGGCCAGGGCTGGGTGTCCGCGGCGTTCAGGCTGCTGAGCAGCCGCCAGAACTGCTGCCCGTACTCCTTGTGGGTCCTGGGAATCCCGTCGGGCTCGACGAAGATCGCGAACACCTTGCGCAGCTCGGCCTCCGGTTGCGCGTAGTCCAGGAACGCGGCGAGCGCGGGGGCCAGGTCGTCGTGCCGCCCCGTCTCCAGCCAGGTGGTGTAGAGCAGTCCCCATTCCATGGCGTTGCGGCCGAAGTGGCACGGGTACTCCACCTGGCCGACGTTCAGCCGGAAGGAGGCCAGTGCGCGCTTGTACCACTCCGGCTCGTCCGCGGGGCGTTCGTCGGTCGTGGTGTCCACCATGCGGACGCGATAGTTCTCAAGCCTGGTCACCGCATCGAGCAGCGGTGTTTGCGTGATCGACGTCATGGCGCCTCCAAAGTCACGCCGTCGTGCGCGGGTGCGCACCATGTCCAAGTCCCCTCCGGCCGGCCGGCGACGAGGACTTTTTCTAGGGAGTTGTCAAGAGAAGGTACGAACGGGAGTCATAGAGGCGCTGAAGTCGCGCATGCGGACGGCTTAGTGCAACGCGCTGGTCAGGACAGCAGCCGGGCCGCGGCGGCGGGCGGGGTCCCGATTGACGGCCCCGGCGGGCGGCCTTAGCGTGATCGGCGCGGGCGAGCGGGGATCGGCGCAGTGCTTCGGGGCGCGGGCCACCGCGGGGTCGGCCGCGCCCGTCACGCAAGGCCGCCCACCGGGAGGATCCTTGAGCCAGTCGCGCAGATTCCGGGTCGCGATCGTGGGCGCCGGGGCGATCGCAGAGTCCGCGCATCTGCCGGCGTTGCGCGCGCACGCGGAGCGGGTCGAGTTGGTCGCGGCGGTGGATGTCGACCCGGAGCGGGTCGCGGCGTTCGCCCGGGAGCACGGCGTCGCGGGCGCGTACAGGTCGCTCACCGAGATGCTGGAGAAGCAGAAACCTGATTTGGTCCATGTGTGCACGCCGCCCGCGGCGCACGTGGACGCGGTGATCGAGTGCCTACAGGCCGGGGCGTGGGTTCTCGTGGAGAAGCCGCCGGTGTTGTCGCTGGCCGAATACGACCGCATCGAGCGGTCTGAGCGGCCGGGCGGCCCGTACGCGAGCGTGGTGTATCAGCACCGGTTCGGTTCGGGGGCGCTTCGGCTGGCCCGGCTGGCGGCCGCGGGACAGTTGGGGCGGCCGCTGGTCGCCCAGTGCGTGACGGCCTGGTATCGCGATGCCGCGTACTACCAGGTGCCGTGGCGCGGAACGTGGGCGAGCGAGGGCGGCGGCCCGACGATGGGACACGGGATCCACCAGATGGATCTGCTGCTGGCGATCCTCGGCGACTGGGCCGAGGTGCGTGCGATGGCCGGGCGGCTGGACCGGGCGGTGGAGACCGAGGACGTGTCGCTGGCGTCGGTGCGTTTCGAGTCGGGCGCGCTCGCGTCGGTGGTCAACAGCGTGCTGTCGCCGCGGGAGGAGAGCCTCCTGCGGTTCGACTTCGAGGACGCCACGGTGGAGGTCACCCACCTCTACGGCTACACCGATGCCGACTGGAAGTACACGCCGAGCCCGCGTGTGGCCGCCGACACCGACCGCGTCGCCGCGTGGACCGCGCCGGACCGGAGCGTCGACAGCTCGCACGCGGCGCAGCTCACATACGTCCTGGACGCGTTGGAGCGCGGCGAGCGGCCGCCGACGAGCGGTCACGCGGGGCGGGCGGCGCTGGAGCTGATCACCGCGCTTTACCGGTCTGCGTTTACCGGGACGCCGGTGCTTCGCGGCGAGATCGGACCGTCAGACCCCTTCTACCACCGGCTGCACGGCGACATCCCCGGCTGGGCGCCGCACACCGCGTCGGCGCACGCGACGCGGGAATCAGAGCCGGAACTGCCGCGGCGCGGCGCTGCGGACGGCGGCGTGGTCTCCAGTGTTGACGGCGCCGCAGTCCTGCACCGCGAGCCGAGTTCGGTGCTGAGCGGCAGGGTCGGCGAGGTGGAGATCCTGCGCTACCACTACCGGCCCGACCTCCCCCAGTCCGAATGCCCGAGCCCTTACTTCCATCCGCTGCGGACGCTGTCCGGCGGCGTCGTCACCGCGAATCGCCCGCACGACCACCGGTGGCACAAGGGCCTGGCGATGACCGCGTCGCACCTGACGGGCCAGAACTTCTGGGGCGGCGGCACCTATGTGCACGACGCGTCCGGCTCGGGTTACGTCGACCTGCCGAACGTCGGGCGGCTCGACCACGTGGGCTTCGAGGACGGCTTCGAGGACTCAGCCCCAGCCGACGCAGCGCTCGAAAACACAGCGCTCGATGATGCAGTGTTCGATGATGCAGCATTCGATGACACAGGGCCGCGCGACGGCTTCGCCGAGCGGGTCGCCTGGCGGGCCGCGGACGGCGAGCTCTGGATCACCGAACGGCGCCGGGCGCGCATCCGCGACGTGGACCCGCGCGACGGCAGCTGGGCGCTGGAGTTCGCGACCGAGTTGCGCAATGTGCGCGGCTCGGCGCTGGAGTTCGGCAGCCCGACCGTGTTCGGGCGCGAACTGGCCGGCTACTGCGGCTTTTTCTGGCGCGGGCCGCGCTCGTTCACCGGAGGGACGGTCCGCGCCGCCCAGGGGCGGGAAGGCGAGCCGACCGCCATGGGCCAGACCTCGCCGTGGCTGGCCTTCACCGGCCGGTTCGACCAGATCGACGGATCGGCCACGCTGCTGTTCGTCCCCGACCCGGACAATCCCGGCGGCGAGCCGTACTGGTTCGTGCGCACCGAGCCGTTCCCCGTGGTCAACCCGTCGCTCGCGTATTACACGCCCCTGGAACTGGCCGCGGGCGAGACCCTGAGCCGCCGCTACCGCCTGGTCGTGGCGGACGGAGAATGGGATCACGAGCGGATCGAAGCCTACGTCGCGGAGCACCCATGGTGAGCCAGCCCGATCAGGACCGGTCCGGAACCGCCGGCCTCGCCACGCAGGTGCCGATCTTCCCCGGCGGCACAGCGGTCTCCGGCCTTCAGGTCTACCCGTGGCCCGCCGCCGACGACCTGTGCGGCGGCTCCCCGCACGCGCACCTGGCCTGCACCGAGGCATACGTGGTGGTCGAGGGTGAGGGAACGCTGCACACGCTCACCGCGGCCGGGCTGACCGAGACTCCGTTGCGGCCGGGCACCGTCGCCTGGTTCGGACCCGGCACGATCCACCGCGCCGTGAACGGAGACGGCCGGCTGCGCGCGATCGTCGTGATGCAGAACGCGGGCCTGCCCGAGGCGGGCGACGCGGTCCTGACCTTTCCGCCGGAGATCCTGGCCGACCCGGAGGCTTACCGGCGCGCCGCCGCGCTCGCGGCAGGCGGCGTCTCGCACGCGGTGGACGAGACGTCCGCCCGCGCGCGGCGAGACCTCGCGGTCGAGGGATTCGGCCGGCTGGTGGAACGCACCAGCGCGGGCGACGCCTCCGCCCTCGCGGATTTCTATCGGCAGGCTGTGGCGCTGCGCCGGGATCGGATCGAGGCGTGGTGGAAGATCTGGCGCGAGGGCCCGGCCCAGGCGGTCGACCGCACCGCAGAGCATTTCGGCGCCCTCGAACGCGGCGACGTCGCGCACCTGATGGCCGCGGCGATGCAGGTCCGGCAGGCCCCTGAGCCAGAGGATCGGGCGTTCGGGATGTGCGGACGGCTGGACACCTATGAACTGCGGACGGTCCCGAGCGCGGGGTGAAGCTGACACCGGTGAAGGCAACAGCGGTAAAGCTGACAGCAGTGAAGCCAACACTGCGTGAAGCTCACAGCGGCGAAGCTCACGCTGGGTGAAAGTTTCGCGGCTAACCGGCGCCCCTGCGGAAAACCGGCCGACGCGGACGGCCGACCGGTGGCCCGCCCCGGCTGGACCGGATCGCGCCATGTGCGCAGACTTGGGATATGCCCGAGCTTCCTGAGGTGACCGCGCTCGCCGACTTCCTGAACCGGCGGGCGGCCGGACTCGCCGTGGCGCGAGTGGATCCGGCCGCCTTCTACGCCATGAAGACCTTCGACCCGCCGGCCTCCGCACTGTCCGGCCTCACCGTGGTCGGCGCCGGGCACCGGGGCAAGTTCGTCACGGTCGACCTCGGCACCGTCCACTTGATCTTCCACCTCGCGAAGTCCGGCTGGCTGCAGTGGCGCGACGACCTGCCGACCACTCCCCCGCGCCTCGGCAGAGGCCCGCTCGCGCTGCGGGTGCGCCTGGAGAACAACTCCGGCTGGGACCTGACCGAGGCGAGCACGGAGAAGCGGCTGGCCGTCTACATCGTCGCGGACCCGGAGCAGGTGCCCGGGATCGCGAAACTCGGGCCCGAGCCGCTGGACCCCGCGTTCGACGTCGCGGCGCTCGCCGGGATCGTGGCCGGACGGCGCAAGCAGCTCAAGGGGCTGCTCACCGAGCAGACGACGATCGCCGGGATCGGCAACGCCTACAGCGACGAGATCCTGCACATGGCCAAGCTCTCCCCGTTCAAGCTGGCCGACACGCTGACCGCCGAGGAGACCGAGCGGCTGCACGCGGCGATCATCGCGATCCTGACCGAGGCGATCGACCGCAGCATCGGTCAGGAGGCCGCGACGCTCAAGGAGGAGAAGCGGTCCGGGATGCGAGTGCACCGGCGCACCGGCGAGGCCTGCCCGGTGTGCGGCGACACGATCCGCGAGGTGAGTTTCGCCTCCTCGGCCCTCCAGTACTGCCCCACCTGCCAGACCGGCGGCGTGCCGCTGGCCGACCGGCGGCTGTCGAAATTCGGCATCCGGGACTGACGTTCCACGGCACTATGTCGTCAGGGCGCTGTCCCGGCGCCCCGCATCCGCCTGACGCCCCGTCCGGGCGCACCGTAGGGACCGCTGCCGTTCATACGCGTGTGACCCAGGGCGCGGATGTGACGAGATAACATCCAAGCTCGCGCAGCGCGGGCGCCCGGAGGTCTTGGGAGAGACCGCCGAGCACGCGCGCGACGGCTCATCCTTGCTCACACGCACTTCAGCACCGCCCACGGCACTGCTGAGCCACGGCGTGCCGTGGCCCAGCGATGACATTCGACGGTTCGGGCTCAAACATGTCTTCGAACAGTCGAACCCAGACCAGGGGGCGGACTCGCATGAAGAGCTATCACCTCGATACCTGTATAGGTCCCTCGGGGCTCGTGATCCGGGAGCACGACGTGCCCAGACCCGGGCCGAGACAGGTGCTGATCAGGGTCCGGGCGAACGCGATCTCGCACCGGGAGGGGATGATCCTGTCCGGCACCTACCCCCTGCCGGTCAAGCCGGGGCTCGTGCCGCTGTGCGAGGGGGCCGGGGAGGTGGTCGCCGTCGGCGAGGAGGTGCGCCGGGTGCGCCCAGGCGAGCGCGTGGCGGCCAACGTCTTCCCCAGGTGGATCGACGGGCCGCTGCGCTGGGAGGTGACCGACCAGCTCGGCAGCAGCGTCGACGGGCTGCTCACCGAGTACGCGGTCCTGGACGAGGACGCCCTGGTGCACATCCCGGAGCATCTCTCTTACACGGAGGCCGCCGCGCTGCCGCTGGCAGCGCTGACGGCGTGGAACGCGCTCACCGGAGTACGCGCGCCCGGCCCAGGCGAGACCGTGCTCATCCTGGGCTCGGGCAGCGTGAGCTTGTTCGCACTCCAGTTCGCGAAGCTGGCCGGGGCGCGGGTGATCGTCACCACCTCGTGCGAGGAGCGGGCCGAGCGTCTGCGGGAGATGGGGGCCGATGCGACCGTCGACTACCACAAGGTGCCGGACTGGCCCGATGTCGTCAGAGCCCTGACGGGCGGGCGGGGGGCCGACCACGTCGTCGAGGTCGCCGGCGACCTGCGGCGGTCGCTACGCGCGGTGGCTCTGGAGGGCCAGGTGTCGTACATCGGGTTCTGGCTGGCCGGTCCGGACGCGCGGCCGGTGGACTGCGCGACCCTGTTCTTCTCCGGCTGCCTGGTCCGCTGCGTCGCGATCGGCAGCCGCAGCCAGTTCGCCGCGATGAACCTCGCCGTCGAGGAGCACCTGCTGCGGCCGGTCCTCGACCGTGTCTTCGGGTTCGAGGAGGCCCGCGAGGCCTGCGACTATTTCCTGTCCGGACGTCGCTTCGGCCGGGTGGTCGTCAGCCACGAATGAGGCGCGCGCGGCGCCGGTGGGCCGCCGTCGTGGGGAAACGGTCGGCGGCCGGAACCGGCCGGGGGTGCCGCAACGCCTTCATTTCGTGCCTCACGCCGTGTTCCTTGTCTTACATTCTGTTCCTGTTCTTACACCGTTCCTGTTCTTACACCGTTCCTGGTCTTACACCGTTCCTGGTCTTACACCGCGTTGCTGCCGGTCTCGCGGACGAGCGCCGGGTTCACTGTGCCGCAGCGGGTGCGCGGCCGGTCTCCTGGGGGATGCCCATCTTCTCGACGAGGGCGACCGCGGTGCGTGCGGCCTCCTCGACCGGCATGAGCCGGGGCAGCCCGTGGATCCGCGCGATCGTGTCGAGCCGCTGCTCGATCGTGCCGCCGACCAGGTCGTACCGGATGCCCAGCTGCTCGAGCGTGGCCAGCAGGAGCTCGTCGGACAACCGGCGGAACCCCTCGGAGATCGGCCGGTGGCCGTCGGCCACCAGCGGGAACTCGATCGGCAGATGGACGAAGGCGTCGTAGGACCGCACCGCGTGGTCCTTCATCACCGCGCCCATGTGATCGATGACCTGCTCGAAGAAGCCGTTCTCGATCTGCGGCGGCTCGTCGGCCGGCAGCGCGCCCTCCGGGTTGAGGCCGAAGCGCACCCGCACCTTGCCGTAGACCCACTCGTGCAGCGAGGAGCCGTCCGAGATGAAGTCGCCGGGCAGCTGGCTCTCGCGCGCGACCCGGTCGACGAGGCGGCGCAGGCCCAGCTCGACCAGTTCGCCGGCGTCGCACTCTTCCAGCCGCTTGCCCGGCACGGCGTACGGGAGGATCTCCCGCATCGTCTTGGCCTGGGTGCGCGGAATGCCGGTGAGGATCTCGAGTCCGACCGCGACCGTCGTCTTGCCGGAGGAGTAGGTACCGGAAACGGCCAGTCTCATCGGGAATTCCCGATGAGGGTCACAGCCCGGTGCGGGTTGGCGGACCGCTCTGCCTCTGCGCGATCCGACACCCAGTCGGGCAGCCGGTGTGCGACCGAGCCGGTCTGTTCGATGCCGTGGCAGAACGCGACGGTGTCGAGGATCCGCCACCGCGCGCCGTCGAGCTCGACGGTCCGGTTCTTGGTCACCGCCAGCGCTCCGGAGAACTGTCCCGGCGCCGGACGGTACGGGTCCGGGCTCTCCATCGAGATCGAGCGCAACCACATCGTGTCGGTCTGGCCGCGTTGGAGCCCGTCGGTGCGGTAGAGGATCACCTCGGCCAGCTGGGCGGTCAGCACGATGCTGTCGATCATCGAGACAGCGGGCTGGTACGCCCCCTCGAGGCCGCCGACCGGTTCGCGCCCGGCTTCGGGCGCGGAACGCACCGCCGCCTCGGCGTAGGTGTTGGCGGTGTCGAGCCCGACATCGCGCACGTCGTACTGGTTGTTGCGGTAGCCGCTGCCGAAGTAGCGGTCGTCCGCCGGGCCCAGCAAGTCGTCCACGTCGCGGTACGAGGCGTCGGCCGGCGACCGGTCGGTGACCTCGTGCATGACCGCGCAGCGCAGCTTCATGGTGCCGATGACGCACTCGAACACGGATATCCGGATCCGGTGCCTCCCGCCTTCGACCGGTCCGGTCGCCTTGAGCCTGGCGTTGACCGTGAACCCGGCGAGGTTCTCCTGGGGCCGCGAGCCGGCCCGGATGTCGACGCGGCGCAGCCACATCCGGGCGCGCTGTGCGTCGTCGAGGCCGTAGCGGTGGGCCAGATACGCTTCGCACAGCGAGACGCCGAGCACGAGGGTGTCGACGGAGCTCACGTGCGGGGCGTGGACCGCGGTCGCGTCCTTGCGGGCCCAGTCGCCGGGGTAGCCGACCGTCGCCGACGCGCTGACGCGGGCGGAGGAATCCCCCGCCGTCTCGATCTCGACGTCGCGCAGGCGGTGGTCCACTCTCCGGTAGCCGCTGCCGAAGAAGCGGTCGCGGGCCGGGCCGAGCAGGTCGTCGATCGCATCGACGGTGACTGATGTTTGACGGCTGACGCCGCCGAGAAGACCATGGGTGGAGGAACAGAGCATCGAACTTTCCTTCCCTGACCAATCGGATACTGCGGTGGTGCGGGAGGATTGACCCTTCGGGTCAAGAAGCGGACACGTGAACACAGGCCGCGGCGAAGGAGTTCATGGTGCTTTGTGCCATTCGCAGTAGCCGCCGCATAAAGCCTCCCCGTGTCTTGGCTGGTGGCGCCTACAGCAAACAAACCTACCAGTAGGATTTTTTTGTGGCAAGGGTGCTCGGACACCCTCTGCGCCCTGGCCTGGTCGGGCCGAAGAGCGCTAGCATTTTGACAAGACAGGTAACCGGGTAGGAGCGCATCACGGGGGTGAGCCCTCACCCACTCGACATACCGCGTGCGTGGTTTTGAAGACCGCGTGACACCCTAAGGCGGCCCCTGACCTGATGCCACAGCAAGAGCGAGCACAGCGCACCCGCGACACCGTCCTGCGGGCGGCCGGTGAGGCCTTCGCCGAGAAGGGCTTCCTCGGCACGAGCATGGCGGACATCTTCGCCCGGGCGGGGGTGACCAAGGGTGCGCTCTACTTCCACTTCTCCTCCAAGGAGGAGCTGGCGTTCGCCGTCATCAGCGCGGGCGAGGAACTGGGCAACGTGGTGGTCCAGGAAGTGCTGGCCAGCGATGCTCCCCCGCTGCAGAAACTCATCGACATCTCGATCCGCTGGGCCTCGTACATCCAGACCGACCCGATCGTGCGGGCCAACGTGCGCCTGATCGTCGAGCAGGGCACATACAGCCGGGACGTGCCGAACTCGTACGATCCCTGGGAGCAGGTCGCCAGCCTCCTGCTGAAGGATGCCCAGGAGCGCGGCGAGCTCGAGCGGTCCGTCGACGTGAAGGCGCTGGCCGAGTTCATCGTCGCGGCCTTCACCGGGGCGCAGATCGTCTCGTACGCCACCTCCGGCTACAAAGACCTGGTCAGGCGGGTCGAGAACATGTGGCAGCTGCTGCTGGTCGGGCTGGTGCCGCAGGGCAATCCGATCATCTTCTTCTCGCGTCCCTATCGCTGACGTCCGGCCCGCGCAGGGTGGTGTTCGGCGGATGCCGGTCGGCTCCGCCCGCGGTTCCGCGCCCGCGCTCGGCGGATTCGCGCTCCTCGCGGGTCTGGGCGGGCAGCAGCGCCCGGCCCTGGTCCGTCCCCGCGCTCATGTCGGCGCCCCGCGTGACATCACCCTGAACGACTGCACCGCCCGCCTCGGCGGTTTCTGACGCCACGTCAGTTTTTTCTGACACCGCGTCAGTCATGTCTGACACTGCGTCAGCCGCCGGCGGGCTTGTGTCGCGGTCCGGCGCGGGGGCGATCCGGCCGGCCGGCTCGTAGAGTCCCGCCTCGTCGGCCGGGACCACCCCGGGCAGCATCAGCCGCCACACCGAGGACAGGAGGGCCTGGTCGTAGTGCTCGGGGTACTTGCGGAAGACCAGCTCCAGCCCGGTCAGCAGGGAGCCCAGCGGCCTGGGCCAGTCCGGCGGGTCGTCCGGGCCGCCGGTGGCGAGCTGCTCGATCAGGCCCGGCCAGTCGATCGCCAGGCCCGAGCCCGGATCGGGGAACAGGGCCGGGTCGGCGCCGAGGCTCAGTCCCGCGCGCAGGACCGGGTCGGCGGCCAGCCGCAGCAGCACGACATGGCTGAGGTCGATCAGCAGCTGCACCGGCAGCTCGGTTCCGCCCCGGCGCGCGAGCAGCGGGCCGATCAGGGCGTCGAGGCTGCCCCGGGCCTGGCTGACCACGGCGTATGCCAGATCGCGTTTGGACGGGAAGTGGAAGTAGAGCGCTCCCTTGGTGACGGTGGCGCTGCGGGTGATGTCGGCCAGCGGCGCCGCCTCGTAGCCTTCGCGCTCGAAAACCCGAGCGGCGGCGTGGATGATCGCTTCGCGTGTGCGCTCAGCCCGCTCCTGTCTCGCCACGGCCCTCTCCGAGTTCGCCCGGCGGGGCGGCACTGCCCCACCGCGGGATATTTTCCGACGTGGTGTCGGGATAACCGCCTTCACAGAAATCATACCACCCAAGCGGTTTTTCCTGGCAAGCCCGCGCGGGACACTGATCTCACCAGCCCTGCAACAGGTATGTAACAGGCAGGATGCTTGCCTAGCCTCGCACTCAGTGATAAAAAACCACTCATCTGGTTTTTTCTAGACGCTCGACGGCGAGGGGGAACCGTGGACTTCTCCGTACTCGGACCCATCGAGGTCCGTGACCAGCACGTCGACGTCACTCCGGCGGCTGCCATGCCGCGGCGGGTGCTGGCCACCCTGCTGCTGAACAAGGACCGGGTCGTGTCCATCCCCACGCTGGTCGAGGAACTGTGGGACGCCGATCCGCCGCGACTGGCCCGCAAGACCGTGCAGACCTACGTCTACCAGCTGCGAAAAGCGCTCGCGTCCGGGCCGAGCGGAGGGTCTCGGCACCTGCTCGAGACCCGCCCGCAGGGCTACCGCATCCTGCTGGAGCCGGACGAGCTGGACGCCGCGGTCTTCGAGACCCGCGCCCGGGCCGGACGCGAGGCGCTGGCCGGCGGCGACGCGACCCGCGCGGCGTCCGCGCTGCGCGACGCCCTGGCACTCTGGCGCGGTGACGCGCTGATGGACCTGCTGCCCGGGCCGGTGCTCTCCGCGCAGGCCAGCCGGCTCGAAGACGTGCGGCGCGACGCGCTGGAGCGCCGGATCGAGGCGGACCTGCGGCTCGGCCGGCACCGCGACCTCATCGGGGAACTCAAGACCCTGGTGCTCAGGTATCCGGCGCACGAGGAGTTCTGCTCCCAGCTGATGCTGGCCGCCTACCGGTGCGGACGGCGCGACGAGGCGCTGACCGCGTACGACCGGCTGCGCCGCACCGTAGTCGACGAGACCGGGCTCGAGCCCTCCGAGCGGCTGCGCAGGCTGCACCACGACGTGCTGATCGACGCGCCGTCGCTCGGGTTCGAGGAGCCGCCGGCGCCGGCCAAGGACCGGGCGCCGAGCGAGCTGCCGGCCGGCCCGCACACCCTGGTCGGGCGGGCGCACGACCTGGCCCGGATCGGGGCCGCGCTGCGCCGCCGCCCCGACTCGGCCTCCCCGGGCCTGGCGGTGATCAGCGGGGCGCCCGGCGTCGGCAAGACCGCGCTGGCCCTGGTCGCCGCGCACCGGCTGCGCGACCGGTTCCCGGACGGCCAGTTCTACGCCGCGCTGCACACCGGCGCCGGCGCCCCGGCCGACCCGCTGCGCGTCCTGCGGGACTTCCTGCGCGCGGTGTCCGACGCCGACCCCCCGTCCCGGCTGGAGGCGGCCGCCTGCCGGTTCCGCAGCTGGACCGCGGACCGCAAGGTCCTGGTCGTGCTGGACGACGCGGCCTCCCCGGCCCAGGTCGCCCCGCTGCTGCCGAACGGCCTCGGCTGCGCCGCCCTGGTCACCAGCCGCGGGCCGCTGCCCGGCCTGCCGTCCGCCGGGACGGTCCGGCTCGGCGCGCTCGACCCCGGCGACGGCTTCCAGCTGCTCGCCGCGCTCGCCGGGGAGGCCCGGGTGCTCAAAAACCCCGAGGCCGCGCTGGAACTGCTCGAGCTGTGCGACAACCTGCCGCTGGCGATCCGGGTGGCGGCGGAGAAGCTGGCCGCGCACCCGATGCTCGGCTTGCCGGAGCTGGCCGCGGCGATGCGCCCGGAGCAGGACCGGCTCGGCGAGCTGCGGATCGGCGGCCTGGACGTGCGCCAGCGGCTGCGCGAGGCGTGCCGCCGGCTGGACCGGTCGGACCGGCGCGCGCTCGGCCGGCTCGGCGAGATCGGCCCGGCCGGCTTTGGACAGGAGCAGGCCGCCAAGGCCCTGTCGGCCGACCAGCGGCCCGCGCAGCAGATCGTCAACCGGCTGCTCGAGCTGAACCTCCTCGAGGAGATCTACACCGGCCAGGACGACACCTGGCCCTGGCTCTCGCGGCGGTACCGGGTGCCGACGCTGCTGCGCCTGGCGTGGGCCGACGGGGCGGCGCCGCACGAATCGCCGCGCGAGCCCGACCACGTGCGCTGCCGGCATCAGGCGCGCCCGATGACGAACACCGCGATCGTGCCCCGCTGCACCTGCTCGACTCGGCTGGCCAAGCGCCACCTGTAGAACGCACCTCCTCTGACACTGCACTCTTCGGCCTTGACCGGGGCGGCGGGGAACGCTTTTCTCCCCGCCGCGCGATCTACAGCCGCCCCAAAGCCCCGGTCAAGGTCGAAGAGCTATCAACACTGGTCAGGCCCGATGAGCCCTTAAGGGGCTCACAAGGTCAGCCACGCACCCTGATGACGCAATCGCCCGGCCCCTGGTGATCAGGCCGGTCAACCGCGACGATCGGAGAGCCAGGATGACGGTCCTCTCCCAAGCTCCCGAGGTCCTCGACGAGCTGGAGCCCACGGTCGGGAAGGCTGGCGGGAAGGCCGGCTCGCCCGAGCCGATCCCGCCCCGGCCGCCCGCGCCGGACACGGGGGAGCCCGGAAGCCTGCGTGCTGCCACCGCCCAGCTGCGCACGCGGATCGCGGCGGTGCACGAGGGAGACCCCAAGGCGTCCGAGCGGCAGCGGGCCAAGGGCAAGCTGACCGTGCGCGACCGGCTCGAGCTGCTGTTCGACGAGGGGACCTTCACCGAGATCGAGACCCTGCGCCGGCACCGCGCCACCGGGTTCGGGCTGGAGAAGAACCGGCCGGACAGCGACGGGGTGGTCACCGGCTGGGGGCGGGTCCACGGCCGCACGGTGTTCGCGTTCGCCCACGACTTCCGGATCTTCGGCGGGGCGCTGGGCGAGGCGCACGCCGCGAAGATCCACAAGATCATGGACATGGCGCTGTCCGCCGGAGCGCCGCTGGTCAGCCTGAGCGACGGCGCCGGAGCCCGGATCCAGGAGGGCGTCACGGCCCTGGCCGGCTACGGCGGGATCTTCCAGCGCAACACCCGCGCGTCCGGGGTGATCCCGCAGATCAGCGTGATCCTCGGGCCCTGCGCCGGTGGCGCCGCCTACTCCCCCGCGCTGACCGACTTCGTGTTCATGGTGCGCGGCACCTCGCAGATGTTCATCACCGGCCCCGACGTGGTGCAGGCGGTGACCGGCGAGAAGATCTCGATGGACGAACTCGGCGGCGCCGACACCCACGCGCGCGTCTCCGGCGTCG